>JBMFWU010000016.1:0-33896 GCA_049964955.1 Syntrophobacteraceae bacterium | reverse complement strand
GCCCCTCTTACCGGGTTATTGTTTCTCATCGCCCTCCTGGTATGGGGCACTCGCCATGTGAAGGCCAGCCTCGAGTCGTTTATGAAGCGTATTCGCCCCGACGGCAAGGAGATCGGCGTTCGCCTGCTCATAAGCTTCACCTCCAGCCTGATTGCCTTGGTGCACCCGATCGCCTGCCTGGTCTGGCTGCTTGTCGTCTACTCCATCCTGGGATTGTTCGGCGCTATCCCGGCGCTCATCCTGCTCTACACCCTGGCGGGTCTTCTGGTGCTCGCCCTGTTCATTCGTGTGGCAAGAGACCTCTTTTGCGGGACAACCGGGGACACGTGCTCCGTTCGTCAGATCAAGGCGGAAAAGGCAAAACTTTTTTGTCTCCATCTCGAGATTTTCCTGGCCTATGTGGTCCTGGGATTTGTTGCCACTTCCATCCTCTGGCTGGATAGTTTTCCGATTACGGTGAAACTTTTTATCAACCACCTCTACGAACTGGGTGTTCTCATTTGGACCTTCGCTTTGCTGCGCCCCAATTTCCTCAAAAAATTCATCGCCCGCCCGCCCTTCCCTAACTGGGAAAAATGGCTGCGCCTCCTGTGGTCAGCGCTTTTTCTCCTGCTGGTTGCCGTGCTGTTCATGGAACTTCTGGGGTTCCAGTCGCTTTCGATCTACACGGTGAATGCGACGGTGCTTACCGAGGCCATAATTGTCGCCGCCCTGCTGCTTGCCGGGACAGGAAAGGGCGTCCTGAAGGAGATCTTCGAGCGGGAGAATGTATTTTTCAAGACCCACAGGGGCAGGAGAGCCAAGCTCAGGCAGTTCTATCTCCCGGTCCGGCTGGCTCTTTCGGCTGCGCTTCTCGCAGGCTCTCTAGCCGCTCTTCTGTGGGCCTGGGGGATAGGGCTCAATTCGTTGACACGCCTTATGGGACATCTCAGCAAAGAGGTCCGTCTGGGCTCGTTGCATCTTAGCCCCCTTAACGTCTTAGCCGCATCTTTGGTCCTCTACATCATTTTCAGGGGCGCCGGTCTCGCCAGAACGATTCTGCGCGACAGGATTTTTCCGCGCACCGGCTGGGACCAGGGCGTCCAGTACTCGATAGCGACAATCCTTCAGTACGGGATAATCATCTCCGGGGTCCTTCTGGCCATGAATATCCTCGGGTTTCCGCTGGCAAGCCTTGCGCTGCTTGCCGGAGCAATGGGTATTGGAGCGGGTCTGGGGCTTCAGAACGTCATCGCGAATTTTGTCAGCGGTCTCGTTCTCCTGTTCGAACGCCCCATCAAGGTGGGCGATATGCTCGTTGTCGACGGGCAGTGGGGAGAGGTTAAGGCGATCAAGATCCGCAGCACCGTTTTCGAAACCTACGATCGATACGTGCTGATCATCCCCAACTCGGACCTTCTTTCCGGAAAGATTGTGAACTGGACACACCATGGAATCGGGCCCAATCGCCTGACCCTGACGGTCGGCGTGGGCTACAACTCCGACGTCACCATGGTGACCGCCCTGCTGCTCGAAATCTGCAACGCCAATCCACGCGTAATGAAAGAGCCTCCGCCCCAGGTCTTTTTCAAAGCCTACGGGGACAGCTCTCTTAATTTCAATATTTGGGTATTCGTTCGCGTGCCGGGCGACCGCAACCCGGCCACCCATGAGATCAACACGGCGATCTTTGAGGCTTTTAAGGAAAAGGGCATCGAAATTCCTTTCCCGCAGCGGGATCTTCATATAATAGACGAACGCAAAAGCGCCGTGAAAGGTGAGGAAAAAGAAGAGCTCGAACTGCCGGAGAAAACGACCTGAGGCTGGGGGGGGAAATGGAATCGAGGAAAAGCGGGCCGAAATGTCCGGAAACAACCGGGATGCGGCCGGCGGGTGTGGAGCGCGTTTGTCAGATCTGCGGCGCTCGCGCCTGTTCGGAGCTAAGAGCAGGCGTTCTGGTAAGACCCGCCCTCGGCGAGTTCATCGCAAAAGATGGCGGCGGGTGGGATGAGCGGGGCTGGATTTGTGAAAGCGATCTTCAGAAATACCGCACCCGGTATGTCGAAGAATTCATCGCAAAGGAGAAGGGCGAGCTTACCACCCTCGAGCGCGAGGTCGTGGAAAGCATAAAACAGCAGGATATTCTCGCAACGAACCCCATCGAGGATGCGGATGCGAAACTGACGTTAGGCCAGAGGCTGGCCGATAAGATCGCCGATTTTGGCGGAAGCTGGGTATTTATCTCCATTTTCGCCGCGGTCCTTGTCGTCTGGATGGTTGTTAACTCCTTTCTCCTTGCGGCTCATCCGTTCGACCCCTATCCCTTCATTCTGTTAAATCTCGTTTTGTCATGCCTTGCAGCCATCCAGGCCCCCATTATCATGATGAGCCAGAACCGCCAGGAAGAAAGGGATCGCCTGAGCGCAACCCACGACTACCAGGTAAACCTCAAGGCAGAACTGGAGATACGACACCTGCACCAGAAGGTCGATCACATCATGTCCCACCAGTGGGAGTTGCTCGTCGAGATCCAGGAGGTGCAAAGAGAGCTCCTCGATGCGCTGCGCGCCGAAAAGAGCGGCAAAGCCGCCGCTCCCAAGGCCTGATCTCAAACTCAGGGCCTCCAATGCACCGGTTCCAGGTCCGTTTGAGAAAAGCCGCAACCTTTGAAAAGAAGCGGTTCGCCGGCACACTTCGCAGTAGCATAGGAACAGCAGTCGCCTATGTTGAGCCCCGCCGGGAGTTGACCCTTACCGTATTTTCTCCAGGCAGACCTTGCAACTTCCAATTGCTCGACTGTCAGGGGAAGGATTTCGATTTTCGCCCTGTCCATGAGAAGGTCAAGCTCATGCCCCCCGAGATCGCCCTTCTTTGCCTCTATCACAATAGCTGTCTCCAGGGCCGTAAAGGCACTGACCATCCGTCTGGGAGCCCGGGCTATCGCCAGGGCGAAAAGCTCCGCTTCCGGCTCCCCGAGAAGAATTGCGATCAGGGCGGAACTATCGATGATCATTACTTCGGGACTCCCGTTTCATCGTAGCCAAGGATCTCGTCCGCCCCTCGCCGGTCCATGTCCGGCAACGCACTGCACCGAATGGATATCTTCATTATCTCATCGGCAATTTCCGTGGTCGAGCCGCGTCCCTTAAGGCGGATGAGTCGCTCCTCCAGCGGTTGTATGATCGCTTGCGTGATGTTTTTCCCGCTTTCTGCTGCAACCTCGCGAGCCAGTCGTTCCGCTTTGGGATTCCTGATGCTGAGCGCCATACAATTCTCCCGTGCCCGTATTGAAAAGCTGGCCAGGTATATACGGGTGCGGTTGAGGTCTCAAGCCGAAATCGCCTGGAAAAGAAAAAGGACTCAGCGGTAAACCCGCCAAGTCCTTGATTTTGTGAGTACGTCTGGGGCATTCGAACGTTCGACCTACGGATTATAAATCCGTCAAAATATCTTTTCCTAATTCTTCCTTTCTTGAGATAATTCTTGACAGGGCAATGATGTGCGGGTAATTCTGCCGCTACCCGATAGGACGTTTTGGGACGGTTTGATCGGAATCCGTGGACAGGATGTGGACAGGGCAAAAGGGAAAGTCATGGCAATCGAAATTTACTGCTCGAACTGCTACACCAGCAATGGACTCGACACGAAGAAATGTTCAAGGTGCGGTACCGGCTTCACCAGGGATAAAAAATACCGCGTCCGTGTCCAGATCAAGGGAAAGAGAGTATCGCGCACAGTGGACAACCTGACCATTGCGCGGGAGGTGGAAGCGGCGCTCAAGAGCGATTTAGTCCGGGACAAATACAACATTGCCTACCGCAAGCCACAGGAAAAGCCGCTCACCCTGGCGGACGTTTGGGAAAAGTACCTTCCCTGGGCGAAAGAGCATAAGAAGTCGTGGCGCGACGACGCATATTACTACCGGGCACATATCGAACCCCGTTTTGGCTCGAAATCGCTTGCCGACATCACCGCTTTCGACATCGAGAAAATGAAAACCGAACTCAAGAAGGGCAAGAGCGCACGCGGGAAGCCGTTTGCGGCTCAAACGATAAAGCACCAGATTGTGATTATCCGGCGACTCTTTAACCTTGCGCGAAAATGGAGCCTGTTTGACGGCAAGAACCCTGTTGACTCTGTCGCCCTGCCGAAAGTCGATAACCAGAAAACTGAAATGCTCACCGACGAAGAAGCCCAACGGCTGCTCGACACCCTGGACTCGTGGCCGAATAAAGAATCTGCTGCCTTCATCAAGTTCGCCATGTTCACAGGACTGCGGCGCGGCGAGCTTATGCGGCTTGCCTGGAATGACGTTGATTTTGAACGCGGCGCTATTGCTCTCAGCAACCCCAAGGGCGGGAAAACCACCACGGTAGCGGTAAGCTCACAGGCGCTCGACACGATCCGGGGCATGCCTGTAACTTCGGAACTCGTGTTTCCCGGCAAAGGCGGAATGACCCGATACGACTTCAAGGGACCGTGGCAGAGAATACGCAAGGCGGCCGGCCTCCCCGCCGACTTCCGCTTTCATGGCCTTCGGCACCATTTCGCGTCGACCCTTGTAAGCAACGGGGTGGACATGGCCGTAGTCTCAAAAATGCTTACCCACAAGGACTTGAGCACAACGCAGCGTTACGCGCATCTTTCACCCGGGGCACTCAAGGAAGCGGCGCGCATATCTGGCGAACTGCTCACCCCGAAGCAGGGGCAGGTATTGAATTTCGTGAAATAATGGAAGACTGAGCCATGACGCAACGAGAAAAGCGACACGAACGGATAGTCAACAATCCCGCCAATGTGCCAGGGATAGAACGGGCGTCATGAACGACATGTGGGACAGTGGTTTGCCAGAGGAAACGCGCGGCATGTAAGCCACTCTGGCATGGACAGGTTCGGCGCGGCGGATTCCCGACCGGCGAAATACCCCTTCAAATCGCACTCGTGGACAGGCCGTGGACAGGAAAGAAAAAGGACTCAGCGGAAACCCCGTCAAGTCCTTGATTTTGTTAGTACGCCTGGGGCGATTCGAACGCTCGACCTACGGATTAGAAGTCCGTTGCTCTATCCAACTGAGCTACAGGCGCGCTGGGTTTGCGAGAGGCTGGGGTGCAAATCGGGGTGTCCGTTGGCCACGTCCAGCCAGTCTGTTGTCCTATAACGCACAATGAGGAATTTTGCAAGGTTGAAGGAGCAAGGGGCAGGGTCCTGTCATTATCAAAATTCTCATGTGGCAGGATCAGGGTCAGATCTCGTAGGAGCGGCTTCCAGCCGCGACCCCTGGATTCTGGATATCGGGTATGGTGCTGAAAAGGACCGATGCGCCCGGTCGGCGCAAGTCGCGGCTGGAAGCCGCTCCTACGACAACTCCATTGTTATCGAGGTCTGGAGAATGACGTTGCCGTGGAGCAAGCGGAACGGACTCACCTGTCCGGTGGCCTACCTTTTTGAAGGCTGGAGGCAAGGATTTGTCCGACTCGATGTTCGCCCCGCCGGAATATTTTTAGGCGTTGTCACCTTGCATAGTGCTTCCAGTCCCATCAGCACCAAGCCCGGTTGTTTGTGTCAATCTTTGCGTCTACCTATTCCGCCACTCCAGCCTTCAAAAAACTATTTTATTAAATGATATCCAGCGTCGGTCAGAGCCTTCCTGACAGCATTTTCCTGGCCCTCTGTTGCACCGTTCCTCGAAGCAAATTCAACGGCCTGATTTCTAACCGACCTTATTCGGTTTTTGTCGTCTTTTGGGGGAAGAAGCCATTTATTGGACGCGCCGTTTTCGAATGCAACGACCAAGCAACCATCGTCAATTCTCGCTGACATCCTTTGTGTGGCGAAGCGCTCACGGATCTTGGTTTGCACTCTCAAGGTTTGGTCTTTGGCCTCGCCAATCTTAAACACCCTTCTGAGAACATCATCTACGGTTTCTCCGAAAGCTCCCCTTTCGGCGATTTCATCCCACACCTCATCGGAAATTCGCACTGTCCTCATGGCACTCTCCTTTTTTAAGATCAGCAAGTATCTACTATCACAATATAACATATCAAAAAGTAAATCAAGGCCAAGAAGGAAGCGTTAATTATTTGTTCAAAATGGGGGTCAATTTTCGGGTGTGAGGCTACCTAACTATCTCAAACTAGGTCCAAGTGGTCCAAGCAGCCTCATAAAAGGTACTAATAAATTCAAGATCGTAGGTTTGGTGGGAGAAGTCCGTTGCTCTATCCAACTGAGCTACAGGCGCGCTTTCCCCTTAATAGTGACATATGTCAACAGGCTTTCGAGGGGTGGGGCCTCAAGAAGAGTTTTATCGGGCGGAAAAGCCAAACGGGAAGCGACTTTGGCCGTTCTCGCCCCCCGATGAAAATTCTTTTGTTTTGCCTTTTTGCCAAAAAGTCGTTACCTATTTTAAATTTTGGCGAATCCCCGGCCGAAGCGCCAACTGAGCCGCGTAGCGGCGTGGGGGAGCAGGGGGCGAAAGCCCCCGCGCTTTTGCGCACTCCGACGCTTGGAGGTTGTTTAATGTCTGGCCAGCCTTAAGTCAACGGTATTGGCAGGGGGGGCGGCTCCGGGGCGGAGTTTGCGCAGACAATTTGCGGAGGTACAATAATGGGTCCGTCGATGCAATGGCTCAGCCTGATAGGCGGAGTGGTGATTTTTGGGTATGGGCTTTTCAGGCTGGACGGGGTCCCTCTGATTTTGGGGCTTCTCATCGTGGCGTTTTCGATTTCGAAGATGATGAAAAGCAAGACGGAAAAAAGCGGGCCCAAGCGCAAAGACGGGCACTGAGCGTTGGGTCGAGCTTTTCCGGAAGAGGCAAACTCCCGGGAGACAAAGATAACGCCCTTGACGGGGCAATCCAAATCATCTAACGTCTCTTGCCTCCGGTCGGCGGAAGGCTACTGGCAGTATCGGGTGAGGGAAGGCATACTCTGGACGGGTGCAGACGCCCCAGTGCGTCGGACCCAGTGGAGGCGAACATTTGCTTCTACCGGGCGAACCGCTTTTTTGTGAAGGTTTGGAAACAATGGAAGATTTGAATATCGTAGTGCGCGAGCGGCTGGAGAAGGCCGCCGAACTGGAGCGCGCCAACGTGGCGCTCTATCCCAACGGCTTTTCTGTGCCCGACAGGATAAAAGACCTTTTGGCCAACGCGGGGGATAAGAAGGCGGAGGAACTCGAAGCCGATGAGAGGACCTATACGATCGCAGGCCGCGTCCTGTCGGTTCGCTCCTTTGGCAAATCCACCTTCATGCACCTGTGCGATTCGGACGCAAGAATTCAGGTATACGTTCAGAAAAACCTGGTGGGCGATGAGAGCTACTCGATTGCCAAACGGGTGGATATCGGGGACATCATTCGGGTTGTGGGGCCTCTTTTCCGGACCAAAACCGATGAGCTCACGCTTGCCGTAAAAGAATTCGTGTTGCTCACCAAGAATCTGCGTCCGCTTCCCGAAAAATTCCATGGCCTGAAAGACATCGAGATGCGCTATCGGCAGCGCTACGTCGATCTCATGGTAAACGAGCAGGTACGCGAGACCTTCCGCAAACGGGCTCGGATCGTCTCGGGGATCAGGCGTTTTTTTGCGGAGCGCGACTTTCTCGAGGTCGAAACCCCCATGATGCAACCCATTGCCGGGGGGGCTGCGGCAAAGCCTTTCACGACCCATCACAATGCCCTGGACATGGATCTTTATTTGCGGATAGCCCCCGAGCTGTATCTCAAAAGGCTCCTCGTCGGGGGATTCGAGCGCGTCTTCGAGCTCAACCGTAATTTCCGCAATGAAGGGGTTTCCACGCAGCACAATCCGGAATTTACGATGCTCGAATTCTACCAGGCCTACGCAACCTATGAAGACCTCATGGGGCTAACCGAAGAGCTCTTCGGGCGGTTGTGCCGGGAGGTCAACGAGGGAAAGACGAGCCTCGAATACCAGGGAAGCGTCATCGATCTCTCTGCGCCCTGGGCGCGCTACACCTTCATCGAATCGCTGACGGCCATTGGCAATGTGCCGCAGGAAGCGGTGG
The DNA here is from genome assembly GCA_049964955.1 of Syntrophobacteraceae bacterium. Classification (GTDB taxonomy): domain Bacteria; phylum Desulfobacterota; class Syntrophobacteria; order Syntrophobacterales; family Syntrophobacteraceae; genus SbD1. Next base: position 25,893 of record JBMFWU010000016.1, on the reverse strand, counting down.
AAAGCCGGGAGGGGGCCGTCAGCTACGCCAGATCTCTTGGCATAGGTGTCGAAAAATTCGAAGGTCACGGAAAGCTTTTGACCAAGATTTTCGACCTGGTGGTCGAGCCCAGGCTGGTTCAGCCGACTTTTATCTACCAATACCCGCTCGAGGTCTCGCCGCTTTCCCGCAAATCCGACGCAGCCCCAGAGTTTGTCGACCGGTTCGAACTCTTTATCGCTTCCCGCGAAATGGCCAATGCGTTTTCGGAGCTAAACGATCCGAGGGACCAGCGGGAGAGGTTCGAGCGGCAGATTGCGGCCTTTGAGGCGGGAGATGAGGAAGCTCACCAGATGGATGAGGACTACATTCGGGCGCTCGAGTATGGAATGCCTCCGGCGGGTGGCGAGGGGATCGGGATCGACCGGCTGGTAATGCTTCTCACCGACTCTCCTTCCATTAGAGACGTCATTCTTTTCCCGCACATGAGACCGGAAAAGAAGGGTTAGTACGCACCATCATGGGCTTTGAGTTTTTCATAAGCATTCGGTATCTCCTGGCCAAGCGAAGGCAGAACTTTGTGTCTTTGATCTCCTTCATTTCCATAGCGGGAGTGGCCGTCGGGGTTACCGCCCTGATTGTCGTCCTGGCGGTTATGAACGGGTTTCAGAACGACCTTCGAAATCGCATCCTGGGCGTCACTGCACATGTGAACATCACCAGCTATGCCGGATCGATATCCGGCTACAAGGAGGTGATGCGCAAGGTCGATACACAGAAGGGTGTGGTGGAATCGACCCCCTACATCTATGCTCCCGTCATGATGTCGGCAAACAGGAGTTCGGGGGCCATCCTCTATGGAATCGATCCGCTTTCGGCCTCAAGAGTCATACGGCTCCAGCAAAACCTTATCGAGGGACAACTCGCCTCCCTTGCCCAATCTTTGGACAAATCGGGCCGGCACCTCTATCCGGGCATCATCCTGGGGGACCAGCTCGCCAACAGTCTCGGGGTGCGGGTCGGGAGTTTCCTGACCGTCATTTCGCCTACCGGGACCCTCAGCCCTATCGGACAGGCGCCCAAAAGCGAGCTGTTCGAAGTCGTAGGACTCGTGCGCTCCGGGATGTACGACTACGATAGTACGCTTGCCTACGTCGATCTGCCCGTCGCACAGCAGTTTCTGGGTATCGGCAACCGCGCAACCGGTCTGGAGGTAAGGGTCCATGACATCTACAAGGCGGGCGAGATCGCGAACGCTTTGAAACGAAAGCTGGGCTATCCTTTCTATGTCACCGACTGGATCAAGATGAACAGCAATTTTTTCTCCGCCCTCAAGCTGGAAAAAGCGGTAATGTTCGTGATCCTGACCCTGATCATACTCGTGGCGGCCTTCAATATCGTAAGTTCACTCACGATGCTGGTAATGCAAAAAGGACGCGATATCGCCATACTCAAGGCTATGGGCGCCACTACGGCCAGCATACGCAGAATTTTCGTTCTGGAAGGTTTTCTCATCGGCACTTCCGGGACGGTCCTCGGGCTTTTGGGCGGCACGGTGTTGTGCGATCTGCTAAAAAAGTACAAGTTCATCCATCTGCCCCAGGACGTCTATCACATATCCACGCTTCCGGTGAAAATGGAAGCCTCCGATTTGGCGACAATCGCGATTTCGGCAATTTGCATAAGCCTTCTGGCAACGCTTTACCCGTCGCGCAAGGCTGCCGGAGTCGACCCCGCAGAAGCCCTTAAATATGAGTGATGTCAAGCAAAGCATAGAAGTCCACACCTTGGGACTTACCAAGGTGTTTGAAAACGGAAGTCAAGCGATCGAACTTTTCCGGGACCTCGATCTCGTGATCCGCAAGGGCGAGAGGATCGCCATCGTCGGCAGTTCCGGGGAGGGAAAATCGACCTTGCTAAATATTTTGGGCACCCTCGAACGGCCGAGCTCCGGAAAGGTCTTCTATGGCGGGGCCGATGTCTTCCTCCAGGGAGAGCGCGAACTGGCCAATTTCAGGAACCGAAACATAGGGTTTGTCTTTCAGTTCCACTGTTTGATGCCCGAATTCAGCGCCCTGGAAAATGTCATGATGCCGGGGCTGATCGCAGGACTACCAAAGGCGGAAGCCAAAGCGAAGGCGTGCGACCTGCTCGACAGGCTGGGTTTGTCGCAGCGGTTCAAACACCGTGTGGGACAGCTTTCGGGGGGCGAGCAGCAACGGGTTGCGGTGGCAAGGGCCCTTTTATTGAGTCCCAGGCTCTTTTTGGCCGATGAGCCCAGCGGAAATCTCGACGGACGAACGGGGCGCTCTCTTCACGAACTTTTGGTCTCTTTGAACGAATCCGATGGTCTCACCATGGTGATCGTTACCCACAATCAGGAGCTGGCCTCGATGATGCACAGGGTCCTGCGCCTTAAAGACGCTCATCTCAAAGAGGAGCGGGGGGAACGTCTCGCGGGGGGACTCACGGTCACGGTGTGATTTTTCAGTGAAGAGTGAACAGTGATCGGTGAGCAGTGAAGGGGAGCAGGTTTTTCCCGCTCACTGTTCACCTTGCATGAGAACGGTTTTTTTTCTTCACTGTTCACTGTTCACTGTTCACTTTCCAAGAAGGGTGGTATTAGAGAGGCCTGAAAACTGCCGGAAATACATGCCGGGGTGTCATGTCTGGTAGGGCCTTGGTGTATCGGCAAAGCGCATTGATGGAGGGGCTGGAGGTCATGGTGGGCAAGAGAAGAGCGGGGATACTGGTTTGTCTTTTGATTTGCTTTGTGCTGGGCCTTCCGACCGCGTGGGGGCAGGATGCTCAGCCCAAAGTGGCCGTCATGCCTTTTGAAATACAGGGTGGGGCAGGGGGGGGCAAGACGCAAAAGTCTCTCGATGAGCTTTTCACCCGGCTGGGCGTCCGGTCCGGTCTTTCGCTAATCGATCCGGCGCTGGTGGAAAAGGCCGCGGGCGGTCCGGTGAGTTCGGAGGCGCAGGCGAAGTCGGTCGGAAATAAAGTGGGCGCTTCCTATGTCATGTTTGGCGCCTATTCGCAGAAAGACGACACGATTTCCATCCGGGCTACGCTTGTGGATATGTCGGGGGGTAAAAAGCCCGTGGCTCTCCTGGCCGAACAGCAGGGTGTCGAAAACCTGGCTGCGGCCGTAGAACAAATAGTAAGTCAAACGGCTGCCGATGTGGTTGGGACCTCAATTATCGCGGCGATCAGAGTTAAGGGCAATCAGCGGATAGAGGCCGCTGCCATAGAGCGGGTGCTCAAGAGCAAAAAGGGGCAGTTGTTCAATCCTCAGCTGGTGAGCGCCGATATCCGGTCCATATTTGGAATGGGCTATTTCGAAAAAGTCGCCGCCGAGGTGAAAAGCACCCCTGCCGGAAAAATCCTGACCTACGTCGTGAAGGAAAACCCGATCGTCAGCAAATTGGTGGTCAAGGGCAACAAGGATATCAAGGAGAAGGACGTCCTGGCAGCCATTACCACGAAACAATATGCGGTCTTAAAACGAAGCGAAATCGCTGAGGATGTTCAAAAGATCCGCAAGCTCTACCAGGAAAAGGGCTACTACAACGCGGAGATCGCTTCGCACATCACCTTCCCGGTGAGTCCACGCGAGGCGGTGGTCACCTTTGATATCAAAGAGCACAAAAAGGTCTATATAAAGTCCGTAAAATTCATCGGCAATAAGCAGTTGTCATCCAGCACACTGACTGGTGAGATGCAGACTCGGCCGTGGAGCTTGTTATCCTATATTACGACCAGAGGTATTCTCCAGCGGGAAATTCTCGATACCGATATAGAGCGTTTGAACGCATATTATCGCAATGAAGGATTTATGGACGCTGAAGTGGGATCTCCCAAGATCAGCCTTGAAAAGGATGGTTTCCATATCACAATTCCCGTCCATGAGGGAGAAAGATATAAGGTAGAGTCAGTAAGGGTCTCAGGAGACCTGATTAAAGGGTACAAAAGCAAAATTAAAGACAAGTTGGAAATGAAACCAAAGGAATATTTCAGCGGTGATAAAATCCGCAGCGATTTGAATGTGATTAAAAATGTTTACATGAACCGTGGCTACGCAAAGGTAGAGGTAAACCCTGAGGTAAAGCGCAATCCCGAATCGCATACTATAGATGTGAATTACAATATAAAGAAAAATGGGATCATCCGGATCGGTAGGATTTTCATCACCGGAAATGTAAAAACGAGGGACTATGTCATACGACGCGAGTTGAAGATAACCGAGGGCGATATCTACAATGCCAAGGAAATAAACGACTCCGTGCTTGCGCTGAGAAGACTCGATTACTTTAAAGACGTTGAAATTATCCCTGTTGCAACCTCGCGACCCAGGGTGATGGATCTGAACGTAAAGATAACGGAGAAGCAAACCGGTCAGATAAGCTTTGGCGGCGGGTACTCCACCCAGGACGGGGCTTTCGTTACCGGCCAGGTCCAGCAAAAAAACCTGGCCGGGACCGGGCAGTATCTCGGGGTGCAGGCCATGGTGGCTCAGAGCGCGCAGTATTACATGCTCAGCTATACCAAACCGTGGGTTTTTAATAGCCGTTTTTCCGCCGGGTTCGACATATACGACTGGTTGCGAGGCTACCAGGATTTTGATGAAACCTCGTACGGTATTAAATTGCGTACGGGCTATCCGCTGGGAAATTACAGCAACGTGAGCGCCTACTATAAACTTGAAGAAGCCAAAATCCTGGACCTCGATACGGCTGCAGCAGCCGATCCCACCTTTATTACCGCCCAGAATCAAGGGTGGCAGCTGAGCAGCGGCTTTGGCCTCGCTTTCGAAAGGAACACGACCGATCAACCCTTCATGCCTACCATAGGCTCCTATGCCGGCTTTGCGCTCGAGTACGACTCCAAGGAGCTGGGCGGTGACTTCAATCTTTTTAAACAAGAGTACCATGTCGGCTATTACCATCCGCTTTTCTGGAAATTCATCGGGCACGTGCGCGGCGAGGTCGGGTTCGAGAACGGCTCGGACAACATTCCCATCTTCGATCGCTATTTCCTGGGTGGAATAGACTCCATGCGCGGTTGGAAGTTCGGCTACCTGGGGCCCAGGGACCCGGCGGGCTTGGTGGTTGGCGGCAACAAATACGTAGTGATGAATTACGAGGTGCTCTTTCCGATATGGGAACGCTACGGTGTGCGCGGGGTGCTGTTCTTTGACTGGGGCAACGCCTTCCAGCAGGGGCAGGATATTAATGTCTCGGATTTCAAGGAAGATATCGGCCCGGGAATTCGATGGAATTCCCCCTTCGGGCCGCTTCGAATAGAGATGGGGTATGTACTGAACAGGAAAACGGGCGACCCTACCTATAATTGGCAGTTTTCTGCGGGAGCATTCTTTTAAGGAGATGAACATGAAGAGAGTTTGGGGATGTTTGGTGGTGGCGGCCTGCCTCGGGTTGATCTTTTGCACCCATGCTGTTGCCTCCGGCGAAAAGATCGGCTATCTGGACGTTGCACGGGTAATTTCGCAGTCCAATTGGGGCAAGCAGATCAGCAGCACCTTGCAGGGAGATCAGGAAAAGCTCACGAGTGCTGTGCAGACCAAAAAGGACGAATTCACGGCTGCTCGTGACAGCTACATGAAAAAGCGTTCCATCCTGGATACAAAAGCCAGGGCACGAAAGGAACAAGAGTTGGAACAGATGGCGGCCGGGTTGCAAAAGCTTCTTGCCGACTCGCAGGCCAAGTGGGCGCAGGAAAAAAAGACTGCCATGACGCCGCTTTTCAAAAAGATGTATGAAGTTGCCGGCAAGGTGGCCAAAGACGAGAGATACGACCTGATCGTGGACAGGAGCGCTCTTATTACCGCCAGTCCCAAAGACGACATTACCTCCAAGGTAATTTCCGAACTTGACCGATCGCATTAAAAAACAGAAGCGGGAAGCGAGTAGCAGGAAGCGGGAATAGGGGCGAGGTCCCTTCCCGCCTCCTGCTTCTTCGTAATGGAAACAAGCTGTGAGCAATAGAAAAACCGGGATTTCTTATTCGCTGGGCGAACTCGGGCGACTACTCGGTGCGCGGGTCAAAGGGGATCCGACGCTCAGTGTGAGCGGGATAGGTGCCCTTGAGAGCGCAACTGCCGGAGAGCTCAGCTTTTTGACCGATTCGCGCTACACGCATCTCCTTACCGGTTGCAAAGCCTCGGCCCTTATCGTTTCCCCCAAATTCGAGGACCTCGAATTCGCTCTTCTCATCGTGGAAAATCCCTATCTCGCCCTGGCCAGGGCCGCGCGGGTGTTTTCTCCGGTCGCGGAAGCGGGCGCCGGGGTCCACCGGCAAGCCTTTGTCGGTGAGGGGGCCGTTTTGGGCGAGGGGGTATCTGTCGGTCCCTTTGCCCACATCGGTCAGGGTTCCACGATTGGCAGGGGTACGACCGTTTCGGCCTCCGCCTACGTGGGCCACAACGTGCAAATCGGTACGGAGTGCCTGATCCATCCGCGGGCTGCCATCCTTGACGGGTGCATCCTCGGAAATCGTGTGATCGTCCACGCGGGTGCGGTTATCGGGGCTGACGGCTACGGGTATGCCCATGATGAAGGGGGAAACCACATAAAAATCCCCCAGATCGGTATCGTGCAGATCGACGATGACGTAGAGATCGGGGCTAACACCACGATTGATCGTGCGACTTTTGGAAAGACCTGGATAAAGCGGGGGGCCAAGATCGACAACCTCGTCATGGTTGCCCACAATGTTGTGGTAGGGGAAAACACGCTCCTGGTTGCGCAGGTGGGCATCTCGGGCAGTACCCGGGTTGGCGACAACGTCGTGTTGGCCGGTCAGGTGGGTGTGGTCGGCCATATAGAAATTGGTGATGGCGCCAAGGCTGCCGCGCAGGCGGGCATTCACCGCTCCATCAAGGCTAACGAGGTCGTGGTGGGCGGGTTTCCCGCCCTTCCTTACGATGAGTGGTTCAAGGCGTATGGCGATATCAGGCGGTTGCCACGGCTTAAAGAAGCTTTGCGGCGACTGGACCAAAAGGTGAGCAGAATCGAGGAGGCGCTGAAAGAGGATGATGGACGTCGTCAAAATTAAAGAAATCATTCCGCACCGCTATCCGTTTCTCCTTGTGGACAGGATCGTGGAAACCTCCTCCGATGCGATAACGGGTATTAAGAACGTATCGGTGAACGAGCCCTTTTTTCAGGGCCATTTCCCGGGAGATCCGATCATGCCCGGGGTCCTGATCCTGGAGGCCATGGCACAGACAGGCGGTATTCTTGTCTTTACGATTCACCCCGAACTCAAGGACAAGCCCTTTTATTTCGCCGGAGTGGACAAGGTGCGCTTTCGAAAGCCCGTGCGCCCCGGAGACCGGTTGGTGATGAAACTCAAGCTTCAAAAACAGCGCGGCGGCTTTTTCAAAATGCAGGGTGAAGCGTTTGTCGACGATGTGCTGGTGGCCGAAGCGGAAATGTTGGCAAACGTGCTATAAAGCAATATGGAGAAAAAATGTCCATCCACCCTACTGCGATTATATCCCCCGATGCTCGTCTTGCCCCCGACGTTACGGTCGAGGCATACAGCATAATAGGTCCCGGCGTTGTCATTGGCGCAGGCACCTTCGTGGGCCATCATGTGGTTATAGAAGGCAAGACGACGATCGGCGAAAACAACCGCATATTTTCCTTCGCCTCGATAGGTCTTCCTCCTCAGGACATCACGTATGCCGACCAGGAAACAAGCGTTGTCATCGGTAACAACAACATAATTCGTGAATACGTTACCATCCATCGCGGCACGGTGAACGGTCATGGAGTGACGCAGATCGGCGATGGGGTCTTTCTCATGGCCTACTCGCATGTGGCCCATGATTGCCGGTTGGGAAACGGGGCGCTTTTGGCCAACGCGGCGACCCTGGGCGGCCACGTGGAAGTGGGGGAGTTCGCCGTGATCGGCGGAATCGTCGCTGTTCACCAATTTGTGCGGATCGGAGAATATAGCTGCATCGGTGGGTTTTCCGCTGTGCGCATGGACATCGCCCCCTACATGCTTGCCGCCGGGGCCGAAGGGGTTAAGCTCTACGGGCCCAATCTCATCGGGCTCAGGCGCCGGGGCTTTTCGGTGGAAGCCATCCAGGCGATCAAGAAGTTTCACAAGATATTTTTCCGCGCGGGACTGACGCACAACGATGCAATTCTAAGGGTCCGCGAGGAAATTGAACCGCTGCCGGAAGTGGAACGACTCATCGAGTTCGTTGCGGCCGGTTCCAGGCGAGGTCTTACCAGGTAATGCTTTTGGAAAACGATCGTGGTTCGCAGGGCAGGATTCGAGAGGTCGGCCTCATTGCCGGAAGCGGACAGTTTCCGCTGCTGTTCGCCCATGCAGCGCGCCAGGCCTCTGTCCGGGTGCTTGCGGTGGGCTTCGACGGGGAAACCGATCCCACGCTCTCCAGGTATGTCGATGAATTTCACCTGCTGAAACTCGGACAGCTAAACCGGCTTATCAAGACCTTGAAAAGTGCCGGGATCACCCACGCGGCGATGGCGGGGGCAATCAACAAGACGCGCATCTATTCGAAGATACGGCCCGATTGGAGAGCTGTCCGCTTTATCAATAAGCTTAGAAACAAAAAAGACGACTCGCTTCTGCGGGCGCTCGCCGAGGAACTCGAATCCGAGGGCATTTTAATCCAGCCCTCCACCATATTTCTCCCCGAGCTTCTCGCACCCGAGGGAATACTCACGCGGCGCAAGCCAAACCGCAGGGAACAGGCCGACATCGCCTTCGGCTGGTCTCTGGCAAAGGCGATCGGAAGGCTCGATATCGGGCAATGCCTGGTTGTCAAAAACCAGGCGGTTCTTGCCGTCGAGGGCATCGACGGCACCGATGCTACCATTATGCGTGGCGGGCGGCTTTGCAGAGAAGGGGCGGTAATCGTCAAGGTGAGCAAGCCTTTGCAGGACTTGCGCTTTGATGTCCCTGCCGCCGGCTCCGACACCATAGAAGTGATGAAGAGGGTGAACGCCCGCGTGCTCGTTCTGGAAGCAGGCAAAACGCTTCTGTTCGACCGGGAAAGAACGATCGACGCCGCCGATGCCGCAGGAATCTCGATCATCGTCCAAAACGAGGGGTTTGGCCAAATCGAACCCCAGGATGATGATGCGCTCGCCTTGCTGGAATCGCACCTGCCGGATCGAAACGGCTGGGGCTCGTTGGAGTATGCCGAAGAACAGGCGCCTGCGCCGAAGGCCGTTTTGGTGCGAGCTCCTCGCCCCGACGCAGTCCGTGCCGCCGTTATCGGCGTCGGCTACTTGGGGCGTTTTCACGCACAAAAATATGCGAGGCTTCCCCAGGCCGATCTCGTTGCCATTGTCGATGCCGACGGCGCGAGGGCCGGAGAGGTCGCCGCCGAAGTCGAAACGGCTTTCTCGACCGATTATCGGGACCTGCTGGGCAAAGTTGATGCGGTAAGCATCGTTACGCCCACTCCCTATCATTTCGCTATCGCGCGGGATTTTTTGTCCGCCGGCGTCCACGTTCTTCTGGAAAAGCCGATGACAAAGACTCGGGAGGAAGCCGACGAACTCATCGCAATAGCGCGCAAAAGCGGCGCCATACTCCAGGTTGGGCATCTGGAACGCTTCAACTCCGCCTTTACCGCCATTCGCCATCGGCTCACAAACCCCATGTTCGTCGAAGCCGACCGGCTGGCTCTCTTTAATGAACGAGGGCTCGAAGTCGATGTCATTCTGGATCTGATGATCCATGACATCGATATCGTGCTCAGCATCATCAATGCTCCCGTTACCAAGGTGCATGCTTCGGGTATCTCCGTTCTGAGCCGCCTTCCCGACATCGCCTCCGTTAGAATGGAATTCGAAAACGGGGCCGTGGCCAATCTTACCGCAAGCAGAATTTCGATCAAGAGTATGCGGAAATTGCGCATCTTTCAGGAAAACTGCTATTTTTCGGCCGACTATTCCACAAAGCGCGCCTATGCGGTCTATAAGGAAGCCGAGCCGGGGGAGGACGGATTCCCCCAGATTTCTATGGAAAACTTCGAAATAGTCGAAAAGGATGCCCTCGAAGAGGAGATTGCCTCATTTCTCGAGTGTGTGAAGTCCGGCAGCAGACCTGAAGTCGACGGAGAGCAGGGGCGCCGGGCGCTTTCCGTGGCCCTCGAGATATCCTCCCTTATCGAGGAGCAGATGCGTACAAAGCACGTCTTGCCGGAGAGAGGGAATTGGAAATTTTCCTAAGCGCCGGAGAAGCCTCCTCGGATCTCCACGGCGCAAAGCTCGCCCGGGCGATTCTGTCGATCGCCCCCGAGACCGGGATCTCCTGCCTGGGGGGGCCTCAGCTGCGGGCAGCCGGCGTTCCGGTCATCGTCGATAATCGAAACATTTCGGTTGTCGGCATCTCGGAAGTGTTCGCCCAGGCACGGCAGATCTATGCTGCCTGGATGAAAATCAGGTCCCATCTTCTGGCAAACCGTCCCTCCGTTGTCGTTTTGATCGATTTTCCCGATTTCAATCTTTTGCTTGCCGGATTTGCCAAAAAGATCGGAGCCAAGGTTTTTTACTACATAAGCCCGCAGATCTGGGCGTGGCGGGAGTACCGCGTAAAAAAAATCGGAAGGCTCGTCGACGGGATGGCCGTCATTCTGCCTTTCGAAAAAGATTTCTATGCCTCGCACGGAATCGATGTGCACTACGTCGGCCACCCTCTTGCCGATTCGATGAAGAATCTGCCGGATAAGGCCCGGTGCGATGCTCTCTATCACCCTTTCGACGGCCCCCTCATCGGGCTTTTGCCCGGCAGCAGGCGAAAAGAGGTCGAGCGCTTCCTGGGGATGCTCATGGAGGCGGCCCGATTTATCCGCAATACCCTGCCGCACGCCAGATTCCTGATCCCGGTAGCATCCTCCATCAATGCGCGGGAACTCGAAGCGAGGGCGGCCTCATGGTCGATTCCGGTGCGGATTGTGACTAACGATACCTACAACGCCGTGAGGGCCTGCGACCTGATTCTCACCAAGACCGGCACGGTTACCCTGGAAGCCGCTATGCTCGAAACACCTATGGTCGCTTTCTACAAGGTCTCACGGGTCACCCGGTTCATCGCGGAATCTCTTGCCACCGTTAATTTCGTCGCGCTGCCCAACCTGATAGCAAACCGGGAAATCGTGCCCGAATTCGCGCGAAAGGAGCCTACGGCGGAGCTTCTGGCTGAATCGGCGCTTACGCTTCTGCAAAACCCGGCGCTTTTGGAGTCGCAGCGGCGCGAACTGCGCCGTGTCCGCCAAGAGCTCGACTCTTCGGGCATATCCGAGAAAGTGGCGCAACTCGTCCTGGGTACCGCCCGTGGCGGCGGCGAGACGCCGATCCCGGGGGGGCGCGGGGGAAACATTCCCCCGCTCTTTTGACCTTTCTTCTTCGAGAGGGAGGATTTCATCCATGAGTCCCAGGCGTTATGTCGATCTCAGCATCACCATTGAACCCGACCTGCCCAGCGATCCCCCCATGATGATACCCCGGATAAATTATGTGGACCATGCGGCGGGGGCCGAACAGATGAAGGAATTCTTCCCCGGGGCCACCAGCGGGGACCTTCCCGGGGGCTTGGGATGGGCACTGGAGCTTCTCACCCTCACAACGCACAGCGGCACGCACCTGGATGCTCCGTATCATTATCACCCCACCATGGATAAAGGCGTCCCATCTCTTACCATTGACGAGGTGCCGCTCGACTGGTGCTTTGGCGACGGGGTCATACTCGATTTTCGCTACAAGGCGGATGGGGAGCCCATTACCGTCGAGGACCTCCGGGCCGAGCTTGCCCGCATCCGGTATGAAATCAAACCGCTGGATATCGTTTTGATTCAAACCGGGGCTGATGCCTTCTGGGGTCGGCCCGAGTATTTGGTCAAGGGGGCGGGTATGACCCGCGAGAGCACGCTCTATCTTACGGAAAAAGGGGTGAAGGTGGTGGGGATAGACGCCTGGAGCTGGGATCGCCCCCTGCCGTTTATCGCCAGGGAATTTCAGGAGACGGGAAACGCGAAGGTCATCTGGGGAGCTCATTTTACGGGAATCGACATCGGGTATTGCCACATGGAAAAGATGGCCAATTTGTCCTCTGTCGGAAGATCGACGGGATTTACGGTGAGCTGCTTTCCTGTCAAAATAAAGCGCGGGAGCGCGGCCTGGTGTCGGCCCGTGGCTATTATCGAAGAGTAACCCTGAAGGGGAAGGAGATAGACCAAAATGAAAGAAAAAGTTGTCATTACGGCGGCAATAACCGGGGCGATCCACACTCCGACCATGTCGGATCACCTTCCCGTTACCCCCGCTCAGATCATCGAGGAGGCCGTGAGGTCCTACGAGGCCGGAGCAGCCGTTTGCCACATTCACGCACGCGACCCGCAGACCGGGATGCCGGTTCCCGATGTGAGCGTCATGAAGGAAATCATCACGGGCATCAAGAGTCGATGCGACATGGTCGTCTGCATAACGACCGGCGGCGGCCTGGGGATGAGCGTCGAGCAGCGGGTTGCTCCCGTCGCGCTCTACAGGCCCGAACTCGCCTCGTTTAACGCCGGCTCCATCAACTTCGCGCTCTTTCCCATCGTCCCGCGATACAAGGAATGGAAGTTCGACTGGGAAAAACAATACTTGGGCATGACCGAAGATTTCATTTTCGCAAACACGTTCAAGTCCATGCGGGAATACTGCGCGGTATTTGCCGAAAACGGCACAAAGCCCGAGTTCGAGGTCTACGATTCGGGGATGATCAACAATATCGCGTTTCTCATTCAATCGGGCTATGTATCCAAGCCCGTCTATATCCAGTTCGTAATGGGGGTGCTGGGCGGGATAACGCCGAGCTGCGAAAACCTGCTGTTTCTTGTCGACTACGCGAAAAAGCTCATCGGCGACTTCGAATTTTCCGTCTGCGTGGCCGGCCGGGCCCAGTTTCCCATCTGTACGCAGGCACTCCTTCTCGGGGGAAACGTGCGCGTGGGGCTCGAAGATAATCTCTACCTGGAAAAGGGGCGCAAGGCCAAAAGCAACGCCGAGCAGGTGGCAAAGATCGGACGCATCGCGGAGGAATTGGGCATCAGCCCGGCAACACCCGAGGAAGCCCGTCAGATCCTGGGGCTCAAGGGGATCGGGCAGGTTAACTTTTGATCATTGCAGCGCCGCAATCTCTTCTGCGATCGAGTCAGGCGGTTTTCCTTCGGTGTCGATAACGATATCTGCGACCTGCGAATAGAGCGGGTCTCGTTCGGAGAGAATTTTTTCGATCTCCTCCCCGGGGGGAAGGCTGGAAAGGGCGGGGCGGGTGAGCGGCGAATCCGGGTCCGAGTAAAGTCTTGCGGAAATCGTCCGGGGCGTTGCTTTTAGCCAGACGGTGAAAAAATCCTTCCGGAGCGCTTCGCGGTTTAGTGGGTCGAGAACGATTCCGCCCCCGCTCGCCACGACAAGACCTTCCCGCAGGCGAAGGACCTCCAGAAGCCCCGATTCGGCCCTTCGGAAAGAACCCCAACCGTTGCGCCCGACCCAGGCCGCTATGTCGCAGCCCGCCTCCCGGACGAGAAACCGATCCATATCGATAAAGCTTCGGCCAAGCGTGCGGGCGAGAATTTCCCCCACCGTGCTCTTGCCGGTTGCGCGAAATCCAATAAGTGCTATATTAGCCCGTTTCATTGGCTTTGAATACTTGCCCTGCGAAGTAGAATTGGCATCATGTTTTCCGAATCTGCAACTATACACGAGAAATCGAAGAAGCGCCGCAATATTGCGCGCGTTGCCCCGGTTTTGTCTCGCCTTGCCGCCGGCGCTCTCAGGCTCCTTCACCGGACGTGCAGGATCGAGACCTTGGGGGAGGAACATTTTCTAGCCTCTCAGGAAATCGCTGCGCCGAAAATCGCTGCCTTTTGGCATTTTTCCTATCCGACCATACTCTACTATTTTCGCGACCAGGGCTATCTCACCATAATCAGCCGCAGCCGGGACGGCGAGCTCGCCGCCCAGATGGCCAAACACCTCGGGTTCTATCCTTTTCGCGGTTCACCGGGAAAGGGCGGGGTGGCCGCCCTCAAAGGCATCATTTCGGCCTTTAAGGACAGTCCGGGGGGCGGTTTTGTCGCAGACGGGTCGCAGGGGCCGGCGCAAATCGCCCAAAAGGGGCTCCTTCTGCTGGCTCTCTATTCGGGTTCCCCCATTATTCCGGTCAGCATCGCCGCCGATCGGTGCCGGCGGTTTTCGACCTGGGACAAAACGGTGATTCCGATGCCTTTTTCCAGGGTGGTCGTCTCTTTTGGGCCTGTGATAAAAGTGAAACGAAACGCTTCGCCCCTCGAGATCGAAAATTACCGGGTCGAGCTGGAAAGAACGCTCAACGAAATCACCGTTCTGGCACAGAAAAAGGCCGGATCGTTTGGCATAACGCGGTAAATCTGATACTATAAAGCAATCCCGGAGTAGGGCGGATGATCGCCGGCCGGCTCGACCGGTCGGAGGAAAGTCCGGGCTCCACAGGGCAAGGTGCTGGGTAACTCCCAGTCTCGGCGACGAGGAGGAAAGCGCAACAGAAAGCAGACCGCCTCTCGCGCTTTGTGCGAGGGGTAAGGGTGAAACGGCGAGGTAAGAGCTCACCGGTCCCGGTGGCGACATCGGGAGCCAGGCAAACCCCACCTGGAGCAAGACCGAATAGGAGAGCGTTTGAGGGCTGCCCGTCCGAAGCTCTCGGGTTGGTTGCTTGATCCCGCCGGTAACGGCGGGGCTAGAGGAATGATCATGCCCCGGCCGCCTTCGCAAGGCGCTCGGGGAACAGAACCCGGCTTATGCCCTGCTCCGGGTCTTTTTTCCATCCCATGCCGGTTGTCTTCGATGATGAATGAAACGTGCGCAATAGTTCCCGCGGCCGGAAGCGGCGTCAGAATGGGGGGGGATGTACCCAAGCAATACCTGGAACTGGCCGGAAGGCCCATACTGGTTCACACGCTGAGCGCTCTCGCCACGCTACCCTCGCTGTCGATGATCCTTTTGACGGTTGCCCGCGACTATGTGGAAAAGGTCCGGGAACTGGCCTCGCAGTGGCGTTGCGGGAGGGAGTCGAGCCTGCCCGAGGTTTGTGTCGCAGCAGGCGGTAGGGAGCGAAGCGACTCGGTCTGCAACGGGCTCGGGATGCTGCCCGAAACGTGCGAATGGGTCTTGATTCATGATGCCGTGCGCCCCTTCGCCTCCCCCGGGCTCATCCGGGCGGTCTGCGAAGGCGCCAGGGCTACCGGGGCGTGTATCGCGGCCGTTCCTGCAACCGATACGGTAAAGCTTGCCCGCGACGGTCTTGTGCGCCGAACCTTGCAACGAGATGAGGTCTGGCTCGTACAAACGCCCCAGGTCTTCCACCGGCGGGTCGTGACCGAGGCGTACAGCAGAGCCGTTTCCGAAGGGTGGACCGGCACCGATGACGCCTCTTTTGTCGAACGCATGGGTTCGCCCGTCTCCATCGTGTGCGGCGAGCGCACCAATATCAAGATTACTTCGCCCGGGGACCTGCAGTGGGCTGAATGGTACCTTTCGGAGATCGGACAGGGGAGAGGGTGATGCGGGTAGGCTTTGGCTATGACGTGCACAAGCTGGTTGCGGGCAGGCCTCTTATTCTGGGCGGAGTCGAAATCGAATACGATCGAGGGCTTCTGGGCCACTCGGATGCCGATGTGCTCCTGCACGCCGTGTGCGACGCCATGATCGGGGCCGCCGCCCTGGGAGACATAGGCCTCCATTTCCCGGATACCGACCCGCAGTTTAAAGATGTGTCGAGCCTGGTCCTTCTTGTGCGAACCTCGGAGCTCCTTGCGGCCCGAGGCTTCCGGGTGAAAAACATCGACTCGACCATCGTGGCCCAAAGACCCAGGCTCCTTCCTTTCATCCCGCGCATGGTCGAAACGATCGCCGGACATCTGGGACTGGGTCCCGGGTGTGTCAATGTGAAGGCCAAAACGACCGAAACCCTCGGTTTTGCCGGCCGCGAGGAAGGAATAGCGGCCTATGCCGTCGCTCTGGTCGAAGAGACGGAGCACAGGGATCAATGAGCAGTGAACAGTGATCAGTGAACAGTGACGAGCGAACGGCTTTTTCCGTTCACTGTTCACTTTCTTTTTGGGAGAGACAATGGCGTTGCAGATCTATAATACTCTCACGGGCAAAAAGGAGGAGTTTCTCCCCCTGGAACCCGGCAGAGTCAAAATGTACGTGTGCGGGATCACCGTCTACGATTTGTGTCATATCGGACACGCGCGCTCAGCCATTGTCTTCGATGTGATCTACCGCTTCCTGATGAGCCTTGGCTATCAGGTTTCCTACGTGCGCAACTTTACGGACATCGATGACAAAATCCTGCGGCGCGCGGCGGCCGAAGGGGTCGACTACCGCACGATCGCCAACCGGTATATCCAGACCTTTCACGAGGACATGGATGCCTTGGGGCTTTTGCCCCCGACCCTTGAGCCGCTTGCAACCGACCACATTCCCGAAATGCTCGACATAGTCCGCAGGCTTGTGGAAAAGGGAGTGGCGTACAAGGCGGGAACGGACGTCTACTTCAGCGTCGAAGGATTTTCCGGCTACGGGATGCTTTCCGGACGGGACCTCGAAGACATGGTGGCGGGCGCGCGGGTCGAGGTCGATGAAAACAAGCGCAATCCGATGGATTTTGTCCTCTGGAAAGGCAGCAAGCCCGGGGAGCCGTTCTGGGAGAGTCCGTGGGGCCCCGGCAGGCCCGGCTGGCATATCGAGTGTTCGGCCATGGCCACAAAATACCTCGGGATCACCTTCGATCTCCACGGGGGCGGAAAAGACCTGGTCTTTCCGCATCACGAAAACGAGATCGCACAGTCCCAGGCGGCCTTCGGCGCGCCCTTTGCCCGCTACTGGGTCCACAACGGGTTCGTCAATATCGACAATGAAAAAATGTCCAAGTCGCTCGGGAATTTCATCACGATTCGCGACGTGCTCGAATCCGTACACCCGGAATCCCTGCGGCTTTTCGTCATAAGCAAGCACTACAGGAGCCCGGTCGATTTTTCCGATGAAACCGTAGGCGAAGCCGAACGTGGTCTCGAACGCCTCTATTCGACTTTGGAGGCCGCCCTGGAAAAAACGGCCAAAGACGGCCATACCGATTTTCCCGAAGATGTTCTGAAAAAACAGGACGCCGAACTCCATGAAAAAATGACCACCCTCCCGGCCCTTTTTGCCGAAGCCATGAACAACGATTTCAACACCGCCCAGGCGGTCGGCTATATTTTTGCCCTCCAGAGAAACCTGCAGCGCTTCCTCGATACCTTCGGAAGAAAAAACCTGAAAGGCCCCGCGGCGCGCCTTGCCGCCCTTTCGGCGGATGCGATGCGCGCCCACTGCCGGCTTATGGGTCTTCTCATGCTGGAGCCCCAAGCCTTCTTCGAGCGCCAAAGAAAGCTCAAACTAAAGACCACCGGCATGAGCGAAGAGGAGCTGAAAACCCTTATGGAGCTGCGGCACAAGGCCCGGCTTGAGAAAAACTTCGCCGAAGCCGACCGCATCAGAAAAGAACTCGAGGAAAAGCGCATCCAGCTCGAAGACTCCCCCGAAGGCACCAAATGGCGGGTAAGTCTCCAACCCCCAGTCAGTTGAGTTAGCGGCGTGTCGCCGCGGACGGGTTGCGCGCTGGCGGCGTGTCGCCGCGGACAGGTTGCGCGCTGCAGAAACGCGGCGCGCTAATGGCCCGGCGGGCACACGGGGAGCCGCAAAATGTGATGTGCGCCTCTGAAAAGCGAACGGCGCAAGCGCGGGGAGCTGTGCCCCCGCGCCCCATGGGATTTTGTAACGGACCACTACTTTTCCATGGCCGCCGATACAAGCTTGGCCCCCAATTCGTAGGCTTTCGCGCAGTCTTGCGGGAAGACCTCCCGCCGACGGTCGGCTTTGGCAGCCGGATCGAAAGCGGTGCACAGGTATTTTGAATAATCCGGGAACTGCAGCGTGTCCGTACTCAGCAGCATCTCGCAGTTTCCGAAAATCCGGGTCATGATACCTCGGGAAGCGGCGGTGGAGCTGTCTTGGCCGTAGGCGGCCAGGTCTTGTTCTTTGACGTTCATGGTGTAGATAAGGCCCGTTTGGAGCTTTCCGGGAAAGATGGGCTGATAGCCCGGGGTGTAGGTGAGATACGGGAAGAGCAGCCGTTCCAAAAACGAGCGGGTCTCACCGGTTTCCGTGTGGAAGTAGATGGGCGAGCCGATAATGAGAACGTCCGCCTGGCTGATTTCTTCGAGCAGCGGACTAAGCTCGTCTTTGGCGGCGCAACGACCGTAGCTCTTTCCGCCGACTTCCTTACAGGCAAAACAGCTGATGCAGCCTTTGTACGACAGTCCGTAAAGGTGCGCCAGTTTCGTCTCCGCACCCTTGGACCGGGCGCCTTCCAGGGCCTTTTCGAGCAGCATGCCGGTGTTCCACGATTTCCTCGGGCTGCCGTTTATTCCGATTGCCTTCATAAAACCTCCCATGAATGGCGGGTTCGCCGGTTTTAAGCCTTTTCCCCCGCCGTGATTGCGGGATATGAGGAAAGGTGCGGCTTGAGCGCTTTTCCGAGCCACGCAATGGCCTCTCCGAGATTGACCATGTTGTGCATGCCTTCGTCGTCGTTTTGAGCCTCCCCCCTGTCCAAACCATATCCGATGTTCCAATAGGTAGAGCCCGGGACGATCATCCCCGACATAAGGAACATATGATTTATGGTGTCGAACACATGAATGCCTCCTCCCCGTCTCACCGCAACCACGGCGGCGCCGATTTTGCCGCACAAGGCCCTGCCGTTGGCCAGGGAGACAAGGCCCGTCCTGTCGAGCAGCGCCTTCATCTCCGCGCTCACGTCGGTGAAGTAGGTGGGGGACCCCAGAATTATGGCGTCGGCATCGAGAATTTCCTTAATACAGTCGTTAAAGATGTCATTTTTGATGGAACACTGCCTGTCTTTGTTTTCGAAGCACTTGTAGCAGGCGATGCACCCGCGGATGTTTTTGCCTCCGATCCGGATGAGCGAGGTTTCCCATCCGCCGGCTTTGAGGGGTTCCAATACCTTTTGGAGCAACGTTTCGGTGTTTCCGCCCTTTCTCGGGCTCCCATTGATCGCTACGGCTCTCACGTTTGATTCCTCCCCTAAAATTCTTGACAGAGTTGAGACAACGGGCACAGAATCTACCACATCTGGCGAAAGCGACAAGTACTGATCTGAATGTATGGTACTTACACAGAAGTTAGTAAGGAAAGGGTGCCGGCATGAAACCGTGCAAGACCAAGGAAATCGGGGGGAAGAAATACCGCTGCTTTTTCGAGCTGACGCTCCAGGTGGTGGGCGGCAAATGGAAGCCCATCATTCTCTACCAGCTGGCCCGGGACGAAATCATGCGCTTTAGCGACCTGAGGCGAGGCATTCCGGAGGTGACCGAAAGGATGCTCAGCCGGCAGTTGCGGGAGCTGGAGCAAGACGGCCTCATTCACCGGGAAGTCTACAAACAGGTGCCTCCCAAAGTGGAATATTCTCTCACCACCCTTGGTTGCACCCTTATTCCCATCCTGATAAGCATGCGCGAGTGGGGCGTTGCCTATGAAGAAGAATATCTGGGAGGCAGCGGACTTTTCACCGGGGAGGAGTACGAACCGCGAGCCCCCTTGACGCCAGGCGACTGTAAGCAGGAAACCGACGATCCGCGCCGATCTGTTCAGGACAATGTGTTTTGGGCCGAAAAGTGAAGCGAAGCCGGCCGCCTTCCTGTCTACCTCGGAAAACCCTTGAAGCTCTAGGCACCCATTCCTTAACTTTATGAGTGATGGCCGAGCCTCTTGCAAAACTTCCCGTGGGCACGAGCGGTTCTTTTTTCTTCCCCCTTTTTGAAAGGGGGATCGAGGGGGATTTCAAGTACGCAGGCCGGTACGGAGGATTTTGCAAGAGGCTCAGCCAATTCTACTTTACGGGATTTATCTGATTTTCCCGACCTCAGGCCAGGGAAGCTGCGCCTGAACAGCGTGGAATACGGGAGGAGAATTTCATGAAAATCGCGATCATCACCGGCGGGGGACGCGGTATCGGCAAGAACACGGCGCAGAACCTGGCCCGGCGCGGCGTTGGAATCATCCTCACCTATAACAACCATCCCGAAGAGGCAGAGGCTGTTGTCTCCGGGATCAGGGAAGAGGGCGGACAAGCCGCAGCCCTCAAACTCGACGTGACAAAGGTCAAATCGTTCGAAGATTTCGCAGCGCAGGTTTCCCGGATACTCGACAGGCAATGGGGCCGACAGACGTTCGATTATCTCGTCAACAATGCGGGGACCGCACAGCATTCCCTGATTAAGGATGTTACCGAGGAACAATTTGATGAGTTGGTCCAGGTGCATTTTAAGGGCGTATTCTTTCTCACCCAGCGCTTACTGCCCCTGATGGCCGATGGCGGCCACGTCATCTTTATTTCCTCAGGCCTTACGCGTTTCACGCACGGCTCGGGTGTCGCCGTTTATGCCGCCGTGAAGGGCGCCATAGAAGTATTCACAAAGTATGTGGCCCGAGAATTTGCCGAGCGCAAAATCCGTGCGAACTGCGTAGCTCCCGGAGCTTTGGATACCGATTTTGGCGGCGCACGAACGGACGAACAGAGAAAAGCCATCGGTGAGCAGACGCTGCTCGGGCGAATTGGCAGGGCGGAGGATATCGGCCCTCTGATCGCCGCTCTTCTTTCAGAGGATAGCCGGTGGGTAAACGCACAGAGAATCGAGGCCTCCGGCGGAATGCATCTTTAAGATGTAAACTGATTTCCGCCGACCGCAAGGCACTTCAACTGGCTCCGATCACCTTGATAAATGCGTAAAAAACATACGCGGCACATCTCATCGTTCCTCCCCTATTTCAATACTCAGAGATGGCGCCAAAGTCTCGCGGAAACGCTTCCTGGTCACGCTCGGCGATCTCTGGCAAACTGCAGCAGGGTCTCTTTCGTGTGGCAACGATGGGTTATGTGCCACACATGACCCGGAATGTAGTGTCTGCTCGCTCTTGGCACGCCCACTCCGCCCCGCTCTCAGCCCTTCAATTTCTATGGCCAAATGGCTGTTCTAAGGCTCGAAAATGCCTCCTTAGGCCGTGATTCGCCCGTAACGTCAAGCAGTTCGCTTGGTACGACCCCCGCGCCTTCACCCCCGCGCCTTCAGTAAAATCTCCCCGGACTTCAAACTAAGTTTACCAAACTGGATAATTTGTAAAAGTTTCTTACACTTTCAAGGAATACAAAAGGCTTTAAAAATGTCACTGAATTACCAAATATCTAATACCGTTTCCTGTGGCGAAGTGTAAGGAAATTTTACATTTCATATGCTTTTGAGAAATACAAACATAAGCAAAAACAGCTATTTGCAACGGCGGCACCCTTTTTGCAAATCTTTTGACCATCTGTGCGGCGGGCCTGGTTTCAAGGGTACATGCCATCTGCCTAAAACTGAATTTCATCAAACCGACGGAGGCGCTTTATGGTTTCATTGAGTCGTATTGTGCTTTGCGGGCTTTTTGGGTGCCTCATTGTGCTTGGGGCTGTCAATGTTCACGCTTTGGATTTAGGTACGCAGCTAGTAGAAGTGGGTTGGATTTTGCCCGGATGGACGAGCGATGGACAGAACATAGCGTCTACAAATTCGCAGAACCTGAAAATGTCTAAAGACTGGTCATATACCACTCCAGACAATGATATGGCCAAAGCCATTACGAGCGCTGAAACGCACTTAGGTGTTGGATCAACAAATATAAAAGCTGTTAATTTATCAGCAAGTATATCATCTTTTAGAGATTCATATGCGCGTAGCAGCGGATCAGTTGTGTTTGACTTCTCTGTTCAACAAATCAAAGGGAATACGCTTGCTTCAATTCCGGTTTCGTTTCAGTCAATTGCAAATGTATTAGTAAGTTCTGGTACTGGTTCCTGGTGGATCTATGCTACAATAGGTGACAAGTCGTTGCCTAGCTCATTACTATATCAGTTTTATATAAATGACTGTAATTATAATAGTGATCTTTCTATTGTAAATAATGACACATATATATATGATCTGGGAACCAACGTGGACACGATACCAGGACATATATATGAAGTTGATCTTAGCGCTATTGTGACGGCTTCCACGCTCAATAATAAATACGCAAGTATGAACGGGTATATTGACCCTAATTTTCAGGTAAACTTAAATGAACTAGAAGGCGATTATATGCCTTCTGACTTCCAGATGGATTTTAGTCCGAATGTGACGATTGACAGTTCCGTCCCTGAACCCTGCACCATATTCCTTTTCTGTTCGGGCTTGATAGGGCTTCTGGCATTCAGAAAACTTAAGAACGGATAACAGATAGGTAATACCGAACACGTTGATGGCAGGGTCAGGAATGGCTCTGCCTTTATTTTCAAAAACATGCACAGCCAGGCTCAATGTTGCAATGATTCGGGTTCGGACCTCGTCGGACCTCTTTAAAACCTTGCATGCCAAGGAAAGAGCTGTAACATTTAGCCATTTTGTCGCCTTGAAATGCCATTTTCGGCCCTGGTATTGAAACTCCAAGCATAGATATTTTGCAAATGATTAAGTCTGTTTCGAAATGTTAAAAATGAATAGGCAAATCCAACACTTCTGCGTCTTTGCAAATCTCCACAACCTATCGAGGCCTGCCTGAGTGGCCGCTGTGCAAATGACAAAGATTCGCAAACGCCAGTAAAAACGTCGGGGGCGGCCATTGAAACAGGTGTGAAGACGCGGCGTGTTTGAAACAGGAATTCGCAACGCGTTCGGCGGGAATTCTGCCTGGCTATGGCCTTCCCTGGAATCCCTGTGCGATGATCGCTACCTTGCCGCCCTCGTCCAGTCCTCAACCTTCAGTCCCATGATCCTGTCAAATGAACCATCATTGGCGACAAGCGTCAGTTTGAGTGCAAGAGCATGGGCGCCAATCATCATGTCGAGGTTCCCCATTGGCTGCCCCTCACGCTCAAGCGTGGCCCTGAGCAACCCGTATTGTCGGGCGCAATCCGAATCCCATGGCAAGACCGTAACGCGAAGCAGAAACTCTTCTATCAGCGAGCGTAATCGTGTGGCCTGTAGAAGCCGCGCGACCCCATACCTCAACTCACCCTCTGTGACGGCGGAAATGGCAATGGTCCAAAGCCGCACTGGCGCCTTTGATGAGGAGGCTCGCAATGTTTGTGTCCAACAGGTATGGAGCCTTCATCAAAAAAGCTCGCGCTTCTGCGATGCTTCATCGCGGCGGTCCGACAGGAACTCATCGGGCGCCCGAACCTCACTTCTGAGTTTGAAAAAGCTGTCCCAGGAATCAGGACGAGCAGACACGATCACATCTCCAGTCTCCGGGTCCCGTCGAATATAGACCTCAGTGCCTTCGAAGCGGAAATCGACCGGCAAGCGAACAGCCTGGCTCCGACCATTGAGGAACAACTTGGCGGTTCGTGGCATCGCGCCCTCCTCCTCAATAATATATACCATGGGCCGCAGGAGGTGAAACGCACGTTCATCGGGACGATTGCACTCGCCCATGACGATCCGGTTACTGGTCCAGGGTAATTTTCTCAACAGCGGAGAGAGCTTTTTCATTTCTCCCAGTGTTGCACCTCGATGATGTTGCCTTCGGGATCGGCAACATACTGAAAGGTCAGCAACCCTGCGCCGGGCACCGTTCGAACCGTGAGAGCACCGACGGGGGAACCGCCGTGGTCGAAGACCGCTTGCGCCGCGGCAGAAACGTCATCGACTGCAAAGGCAATATGCGAAAATCCGGGAGTATTCGGCTTGACCGGCGGGTGATCGGGCATGGCATCGTACTGGAAAAGCTCGAGGGTCGGTCCGTCATCGCCGTAACCGGGAAGCAGCAGGTGTATTCCCGAAATATGCGACGCGCTGATTCCCGTAGCCTTGTCCAGCCATTCACCGGAAAGGTCCCGTTCCGGCGGAACGGGTCTGCAGCCGAACACCTCTTGGTAGAAAATCGATAACCGCTTCCAGTCTCTTGCGATCAGGTTGGTATGGGCAAATTTCGTTGGCATGTGGGTATCCTCTCAATCGTTGGCTAGGGCCGTTCCTCTTCCATTTTTCACGACACTTTACGATCTCTATTCGAGGTTGACCAGTTATTTCCGCGGGAGGGTTCCCCTCGCCCGACCGATGAGCGCTTTTCACATTATGCCTGCAGGGGCTGTCCAATGCCCGGTATCTCCCCCGAAGGCACCAAGTGGCGGGCAAGCCTTCAACCCCCGGCCGGGTGAGTCGGCTCTGCAGGTTGGCCCACGGCAATGATCCATTGCCGAGGCATGATAGTAGAGGATCGGGCAGTACAATCGGCTTCCACTGTGCAAACCGACAGGCAGGAGGTGGTCTGCATGCCCACTATGGGAAACAGGCTGGATGCGCGCCTGAATCTGCTGATCCGGGTTCCGGAAAATTATGAAGCAAAGCCGGTCCATCGGGACTCTTTTTTGATATTCCGGCAGGAAGAACTATAACTTCGGCTTATTTCTTGCCTTTCCCCGGCATCCGGTTATAATCCTTTTGTTGAATCAAAGGCAGACTTTGTTACATTTCCCCACTATCTCCCAAGTCTTACCGAACCCCTTCGCTGCCCTTCGGTAATTTGATCAGCTCTCCAAGATTTCGACTTTTCAAAATAGTGACGTTCCAAAGACCGCCAAGGAGTCTTATCAATGGGGGAAATAAAGTTGGGGTTATCCAAAGGAGACTGGGTTTGCCACCCTCGCATGCCCGGGTGGGGCTACGGACAAGTTTTGGAGTTGATAGGGGCTGACAAAGGACGTATTTTCTTCCTGCTTGCGGGTGAGAAAAAACTGTCCTGGGAGCACGCGGGCCTGGTTCGAGTCGAAAGCGATAAGGCGTCTCAGACCGCGCTGAGCGCGCAGCTCGTCGAATTTAAGTTCAACATTGCAATCGATTTGCTCGCATCGGTCTCAACGGATGCCACGGCGACATGCGTTCCGAGTGATTCGCTCAGTTCGATATGTGATCTCTGCGAATGCTCATCGGAGAGCGTCAAGAGATATACGGCACAGAATAGCAAGATGTGCATCTGTGACGCCTGCAAAGATAAGATAATGCTGAAAAACGGCGACAGAGAAAGTATAATCGAAAGCATCGCTGCGGCAGAGAAGAGGGGCAGGAAGGAAACCATTAAGAACAAGATTCAGAAGACAGGCAAAAAGCGAAAATAAGCCTGAAACTCAGAACTCCCTGGCGGATTTACGTTTTATGAATTATTGCTCATTCCCGCATTGGAGGCCTACATGCCGGAAACAGTGAATGCATCGTTTAAGGATTTACTCTCCACGGGATACTTTTACGGTGAGCTTAAAACTTACATGAAGTCTACTGAGACTAACGAAATAGACCTGATTTCATTCAACAGGTATTTTGCGGTGCCATATCTGATCAAAAAATCCGAATCCTACAAAGAGCCGGCGCAAACAAATAGAGCACGGATTCTGGATCTGGCGGTTAAATTCTTGAGCAATGTCAATGATGGTGAATTAGCGGAAACCATTTTCGCGCTTAAAAAAGTGGCTGAATTCGAAGTGCAGGTAAACGAAAAGGAAATTTGTACAACCGATCAGCCTTCCAGAGCTCAATCCTGCCGCCAAAGATCGGAATCGGCACAGTTTCTCGGAAAACTGCTTACGAGCATTATAAAGATGTTCAGGCTCCCGCAAATCGTGGGCAAACGGGATAATTCCGATGAAGAACACGATTCCGTCGAAAATTCGATAAAGAGCTATTGGGACCTGTCGATACCACCGGCCATGTAATTGTCTCCTCGACACAGGCTGCAAGGTCAACAT
>JBMFWU010000015.1:47334-52591 GCA_049964955.1 Syntrophobacteraceae bacterium | reverse complement strand
TGCGTTGCGATCCACCACTTGTTTCCGGCAAAATCCCGGACCGTGGCCACGCGGTCGCCCCAGAACATGTCCTCGGGAGCCCGTATGGTCCGGGCACCTGCCTCGATTGCCTTTTTGTAGGCGGCGTCTGCGTCGCTTAGATAGAGGTAAAGCGATACCTCCATGGCTGGAGACTCCTCAAACGCCTCGCCCAGCATCACCACCGAATCTCCGATCTTCATCTCCGCGTGCATCACCGTGCCGTCGCGCGACGAAAACCGATAGACCTCCGCGGCCCCGAACGCCTTTTTCAGAAAGTCGATCAACTGCTCCGCCCCTTTCACCGACAGTATGGGCGTCACCGTATGGTACCCCTCGGGCATGGACTTGACAGCCATTTCAGACCTCCTTTGTAAGGGTTTCATCACTCAATCTAAGTGTCCCCCGGACTTTCCGCCAAAGACTCTTTTCGATTTGATGACGAATTCGACACAAATCGATGAAGATTCGAAATTTTCGACGATTTTTCCCCTCAAGTGTTGAAATTTTCTACACGTCGTTGTTTGCGATCGAGCGAAAGGAGATCGGAGAGCCGGGGGTGTGTGGCCATAACACCTTGAAAAGAGACGTAAAAATCTTGCATTCGGGGGCATGGCATGAAATTTGTTTCCGCTATGCAGCAGCCCCTTTTTTTAAAAAAACAACCTTCATAAAGGAGCGCGAACCCCATGATCATTTTATCACACCTCTATCACGCAAGGCAGGCCGAGTACATTATTGCTCTGCTCGGTCTGTTCGGCTTCATTGCCTTCTGGCGCGTACTCAATGGTCCGAGCGGTCGGCCGGAGGCAGCCCGGGAGGCAACGGTCTCTTTTTCGGAGCGGTTGGCCGGTTTTCTTGCCCCTTCCGACGTCATGTTTCATCCGGGTCATGCCTGGGCCAGGGTGGAAAGCGGAGACACCGTGACGGTAGGAATGAGCGATTTTGCCGCAAAGCTTCTCGGGTCTGCGGATTCGATTTCTCTTCCCAAGCCGGGGACAAAGGTGAAACAGGGGTCTTTGGGATGGGGGTTTAAAACCGATTCGCGGGTCATTCACATGTTGTCGCCGATGGAAGGCGAAGTGATCGAGGTCAACGAGGCCGTGGCGAGTTCCCCCGGCAAGGCCTTCGAAGACCCGTACGGCAGCGGCTGGCTTTTTCGGGTGAAGAGCTCCAATCTCACCGCGAATACCAAAAACATGATCCCGGGCGGGATGGTGGGCGAGTGGTTGGAAAGCCTGCGCCGGAGTCTGGGCGATCGTGGTTCTGTGGTCGGCGCCCCGACGTATGCGGACGGCGGTGAGCCGATTCGGGGTATCGCCAGAGCGGTCGATCCTGAGAAGTGGGATGAGTTGACGCGCGAGTATTTCCTTACAAAATAGCGGGGGAATCCGAAATGGAAGAAAAGAAAACACCGGCAGAAGCCCGGTCGGAGCAGAAAAAGGAAGGCGACCTGGACTGCAGCAGGCGCAACTTCCTCAAGATTTTCGGCGCGGGGGGCGCGGCAGCGCTGCTCGTCTCCGATCCCGCCCACGCGGCCGGGGCCCTTGCGGCTTCGAAAAAAGAAGAACCCAAGGGCGTGCTCGTGGACACGACCCTTTGTATCGGGTGCCGTCAGTGCGAGCAGGCGTGCAATTTTGTAAACAAACTGCCCAAGCCCAAACACTCCTTTGATGACGACAGTGTTCTTAACGAACACCGGGACACTTCCCCGCGGGAATGGTCGGTCGTAAACCGGTACACGATGAAAAACGGCGTGCAGATAACACGCAAGCAGCAGTGCATGAACTGCGTGGAGCCGGCGTGTTCTTCGGCGTGCATCATACGGGCGATGAGAAAGCGGCCCGACGGCGCGGTCACCTACCGCGAGGACCTGTGCCTGGGATGCCGTTACTGCATGGTGGCCTGTCCTTTCGATATGCCCAAATTCGAGTACAACAGCCCGGTGCCCCGCGTCAGAAAGTGCCAGTTTTGCTATAGCCGGCAGGAAAAGGGCGAGCAGCCCGGTTGCGTGGAAGCCTGCCCCGTCGGGGCGCTGACCTTCGGGGTACGCTCCGAGCTGTTGGAGGAGGCCAAAAAGCGCATCCGGGGAAACCCCAAAAACTACATCGACCACATATACGGAGAGCGTGAGGCGGGCGGCACGAGCTGGCTCTATCTCGCCAATGCGCCTTTCGACCAATTGGGACTCCCCAAGCTCAGCGGTCAGGACTATCCCCAACTCACCTCGGGCGCCGAGGGAACGGTTCCGGCCGTGCTTTTGATCTGGCCCGCGCTGCTTTCAGGCTTCCATTACTTCAGCCATCGCAAGGATGAGGTCGAAAAAGAACGCTCACGGCATGAAACCTCGCACAGGGGAAATGAAAAATGAAAAAACTCGTTCGTTTGCTCGTAGGAGACCCGAAGAAATTATTCACCCCGTTTAACCTGATAAGCGGTCTGATTGTCTTTACAGGGCTGGTCCTGATCGCAATCAGGCTGGTAAAGGGATTGGGAGCGGTTACAAACCTGACCCAGATGAGCCCCTGGGGCCTGTGGATCGGCTTTGACGTCATGTCCGGCGTTGCCCTTGCCGCAGGCGGCTACACCATTGCAGCCACGGTTCATATCTTCGGGCTCAAGCACTACGAACCGCTCTTGAGGCCCGCAATTCTAACGGGCTTTCTCGGCTATGTTTTCGTCGTGCTCGGGCTCATTCTGGACCTCGGGCGGCCGTGGCGCATGCCCTTCATCATGATTTTTCCCCGGGGCGTCACCTCGGTGCTCTTCGAAGTGGGCATGTGCGTGGCCGCCTACCTGACCGTGCAGTTGCTCGAATTCGTTCCCGCTTTCTGGGAATGGCTGCAGTGGGACGGCCTGCGGCGGTTCTGGAGTAAGCTCACCGTATGGCTGTCCATTCTGGGCGTGGTGCTCAGCACACTCCATCAGTCGAGTCTTGGATCGCTTTTCCTGATCGCTCCCACAAAGCTTCATCCCCTGTGGTATTCGCCCTATTTGCCGCTTTTCTTCTTCGTCTCCAGCATGATCGCCGGGCTCTCGATGGTGATCGTGGAAAGCTCTCTTTCGCACAGGCTCTTTTCCTACAGGCTTTCGCCTTCGGCCCACTTCGATCTCGACACCCTGACGCTCGGGCTTGCCAAGGCTGCCGCGGTGGTTCTGTGGGTCTACTTTTTCCTCAAACTCATCGGTCTTGCGGAATCGGGCGACTGGGGCCTGCTAAACACCCCCTACGGCTATGTCTACCTGGTCGAGATGCTGGGGTTTGTGGCGCTGCCTTGCATCCTGTATACCATCGGGGTCCGCACCCGCAATGTCAAACTCGTGCGGGTGACCGGCGGGTGGACGGTGATCGGGATAATCTTCAATCGGCTGAATGTCTCCATCATTGCCTTCAACTGGCAGGTACACCCCCATTATTACCCGAGTTGGATGGAAATTACCGTTTCTCTCGCCCTGGTGACGATGGGAGTGTGGCTGTTCCGATGGCTGGTAAATCGGCTGCCTGTTTTGACCGAAGAAAAGCCTGAGGTCGGCTCGAACACCTTTAAGGAACTGTGGGCTGAGGGCGCGTAAAAAAGATAGTCAAAAGTCGAAAAGTCGAAGGTCAAAAGTCAGGAAAAGGGCGAACGAGGCCCTTTTCCTTTTTTAATACACCAGGCCGTATCTTTTGATTTTGTTGTAGACCGTGGCCCTGTCGACCTGAAGCAGTTGGGCGGCAAGAGAGACGTTGCCTCCGCACTTGTCGAGCGCGAATTGAATGTGGCGTTTTTCGATTTCGGCCAGGGGAAGCACCTCGTCGCCCCTGGAAGCGGCGTTGGGCGCGACCAGGCTCGC
This sequence comes from Syntrophobacteraceae bacterium, assembly GCA_049964955.1. Classification (GTDB taxonomy): domain Bacteria; phylum Desulfobacterota; class Syntrophobacteria; order Syntrophobacterales; family Syntrophobacteraceae; genus SbD1. Next base: position 48,739 of record JBMFWU010000015.1, on the reverse strand, counting down.
AAGGTCCGCCGTGGTGATGAGCGGAGGCTTTCCCACAACGACGGCTCTTTCTACGGCGTTTTGGAGCTCGCGCACGTTCCCCGGCCAGGCCTGTTGTTTTAAAAGCTCCATTGTCCGGGGCTCCACGCCTGTGAAGGGCTTGTTCATGGCCGTAGCGAACTTGCGCACGAAATGGTTTACGAGCAGCGGGATATCCGAGGCCCGTTCCTTTAAGGATGGCAACTGGATGTTGAAAACATTCAGCCGGTAGTAGAGGTCTTCCCGGAAACTCCCCTCCTTTACCGCGTCTTCGAGGTTCTTGTTGGTGGCGGAGATGATGCGGAAATCGGCTTCGACGGTCTCATTGCCCCCAAGCCGGGTGAAACGCTTGGTTTCGATCACCCGCAAAAGATCCATCTGGGTCTTGGGGCCGATATTGCCGATTTCATCAAAGAAAATTGCCCCCTTGTGGGCGAGTTCGAGTTTGCCTTTCCTCCTGTGCTGCGCCCCGGTGAAGGCCCCCCGTTCGTGGCCGAAGAGCTCGGATTCGACCAGCGTATCGGTAAGAGCACCGCAATTGAGGGTAACCAGGGGGAAATACTTGCGCTTGCTGTTAAAGTGAATTGCCCTGGCGACGAGTTCCTTGCCCGTGCCGGAGGCCCCGTGAATCATCACGGTAACGTCGGTGCGGGCCACCGTTCGGATGGTCTCCAGGATTTCGAGCATCAGGCGGCTTTCGCCCACGATCTGGTCGGCGGAAATGAGGGAGCGGATTTCTGCTTTGAGGGTTAGATTTTCGCGCACAAGCCGGCGCTGCACGGCGGCGTTGCGAATGAGGCGGCTCAGATCGTCGGGATCGACCGGTTTGGTTATGTAATCGTAGGCGCCCTGTTTCAACGCCTGAATGGCCGTATCCACCGACGCATAGGCGGTCATGACGATGATGACAAGCTGACCGTCTATCTCCTTTAGCCGCCGCTGCAACTCGATGCCGTCCATCCCCGGCATCTTGATATCCAGAAGCACGATATCGAAGCTCGAATCGCGCATCCTCTCAAGAGCCTCCGAAGCTTCGGATGCGGTCTGCACCCGGTAGCCCTCCTGCAAAAACCAGTGCTTGAGGGATTCCCGCACCGAAAGTTCATCGTCGACAATCAGCATCGATACCTGTTCAGCCATTCTCTCCTGATCCTGTAAATCCTGTAATCCTGTCTAAAAGTCTTTGCTTTTGCTTTGAGCTTTAATCCTGTCCATCCTGTCTATTCTTTTGATCCTGTCGGATCTCTCGCGGGAAGGTGAGGGTGAAGACAGCTCCCCGGTCGGGCCCGGATTCGACCTCGATCTGCCCGCGGTGTCTCAGCACGATGTCGTAGACGACTGAAAGTCCCAGTCCCACGCTGAGCCCTTCCTTTTTGGTGGTAAAGAA
>JBMFWU010000015.1:0-47234 GCA_049964955.1 Syntrophobacteraceae bacterium | reverse complement strand
TTGCCCATGGAGGCCATTTTGGCGACGTGGACCACCCGGCGGGAGAGTTCCCTGTTTTCGGCCTCGGCTCGTTTGAGGCTTTCCACCATACTGTTGAAAGAGTGGGCAAGGTCGGCTATTTCATCGTGTCCATCCACCGTGATGCTGAAATCGAGATTGCCCTTCTTCACCTCCCGGGGGCCTTCTGCAAGCTTTGCCAGGCGCATGTTGACGTTTCGAATGATGAAAAGTCCGGCGAAAAGTTCGATCAGCAGAATGGCGCCTATGGAGTACAGGATCAACAGGTTGAGGTTGCTGAAGATATTTTGTTCCGGCCCCTCGAAATCGATCTGGGAGTCGAGCATTCCCAATATCTTCTGTTTGGACGGGGGCGGGTGGCAGCCCGGGGCAGAGCAGGCGGCTTCGTTGTGAATGGGTTCGAACGCGCTCACGATACGGTAGCCGTCTTTGGAAACAAAGGTGCGCGTTCGTTCGATTTCCGGCACATTTACCAGAGGTTTTGCGCCGCTGTGGCACACGATGCACTCTTTGGCAGTAAGATCGGTTTTTTGGCCGATTTCCCCGGTTTTGGCGCTGAAGACGATCTTTCCGTCTTTGTCGTAAATTCTTATTCCGTACACTCCGGGAACTCTGCCCAAAGCGTCTATGGTATGCGCAACTTCCCGCTGGCGGTTGCGCAGCATGCTCTGGCGCATCGAGCGCAGGAGCAGTTTGTTGGTGCGTATGGCTTCGATGCCCACCTGCCGTCTCTGTGCCCGGACGATGAAAGCCATAAGGGCAATGAATACGATTGCGCTTACGAGCAGCAGGAGGCAAAGAAGCCTGAAGGCGAGCGAGTTGGAAATATTTCTCATGCCGGTCCCTCGCACATTCCGGAGATGTTTTCGTTACAACTCTGCAGTTCGAAGGAAAAATCGGAGCACCCGATCCGGTTGATACAGCAGTAATCCTGCTCGATATCGAAGAGTTCGCTCATGGGTTTTCCCAGCACCTGGCAGAGCAGAATGCGGTTCACCCCGGCGTGGCCGACTATCAGGATATCGCCGCGGGTCGAGTAAATCGCCTCGTAGAAGGCGGGAATGGCCCTGCGGGCGCAGTCCAGAAAGCTCTCTCCTCCGGGCGGCCGAAAGTGCGCGATGTCCCGCCCCCTCTCTTCGTACTGCGCGGGAAATTGGCGGCGAACCGCCTCGAAGGCCAGCCCCTCCCATTGCCCCAGGCAGATTTCCCGGAAGTCGGGGGTGGCGGATATGTCGAGCCCCTGAAGGTTTGCGACCATTTTTGCAGTATCCATAGACCTGCGCAGATCGCTGCAGAAAATGGCGGAAAAGGAGATGCTCCGAAGTTTTTCCGCAAGCATCTCCGCCTGCCGCAGGCCTTCGTCGCTGAGGGGCAGGTCCGTGTGGCCGATATAGCGTTTCACGTCTCCCGGGTTTCCGATTGCCCCGTGCCTTGCCAGATAGATGTTTCTGCCTCCGGGAGATCCTGCCCGCATACTCCTGCCGTATTTTCGGACGATAGTTTCCAGGGGTGTTCCGAGAATGCTTTCCAGCTTCTTTTGTATGGCCCTGGCATTCCGTTGCCGTTTTTCTACGGCCTGGAGCACCTCGGGCCTGCCCGAAAATTTTTGGAGCGGCCCGATAAAGCGTTCCACAAGGCTCACCAGCATGTTGCCCCTGACGAATTTATCGGCAATGTGCACTACCTCCGACTCGTCGGGGGGCGTGCCGTCTTCGGGCTCGATATCGGTGTGGGAGGCCACTATGCGCGCAACACGGCTGTAGCCCATCTTCTCCAGGACCTGCGCCCCGGCGGCCGAGTGGTCCGGCTCCCCCTTGGCCAGGTCGTGAAGCAGTCCCCCGGCTTGTATCAGGTTGAGATCCAGATCCAGACCGGCCAGTTGTAGGGAAACGGCCGTCATTTTCGCTACCCGGGCGACCAGCCGGCAGTGGGCGACGAGGGTCTCGGACCCATTGCGGTTTCGTAAAATCTCCAGGCACTCGCGTTCGGTGGGAATATCCTCCCCCCTCGATGCGTAAGCCTTCAGCCGGAGATAATCCTGCCTCGTGTTGCAATTCGTCACAATCGACTGGTCGATCACATCGAGGTCCAAGGCCCGGTCTTCATGCCTGGAAAGGAAGGCCGCAAGGCCCCCGGGGCACTCCTCGGGCAGGTGCGTGCAAAGCTTTCGAGAAATGATCGGCGGATGGCCTCGAAGATTTTCGAAGCGGGGATAGACGATCGCGGCTCGGCTCTTTCGCCAGGCCTCTGCCAGGGCGGCTATCGTAGCCGGCTTTATGAGAGGGGTGTCTACGGGAAGCACGAAAAAGGCCTCTATTTCCGGCTCAAGGCTTCGTACTCCAACCAAAATGGAGGAATACATCCCTCTTGCGAACGCTTCATTGACTATTTTTCGTGCCCCCAGTGCGTCGATAACCGGCCCCATCTCCGCGGCCCTGTGGCCGAGAATCACCCTCACGTCTTCAATGCCCGCACGGCGAAATCGCTCCACGGCTTCCCCGACGACCGTCGACCGTCCGAGCGGCAGCAGGGGCTTGAATTCCCCCATGCGCGAAGAATACCCGGCGGCCAGAACCAGTGCGGCGATTTTCCCGTCTTGCATTTGGAGCACCTCTCTATGCGTGCAGAGCTAACCCGAGGATGACAGCCCGAAAACGCTAACTTAAAAGCTTAATAGCTTGCATTTTTGTTCTTGATATCAAGAACGGCTTCGACCTCAGCGGACAGAGAGCGCCCTGGAAAACGCCCCTCGCCCGATTGCCTTCCATCCGTGTTCATCTGTGTCCATCCGTGTCACCCGCTTTTCTAAAAACACTTCGACACGGATGAACACGGATGGACACGGATAAAAGAAAAGGGTCGAATTGTACCTATTTTTATGGGACGCGACGTGTCGTCGCCGCTTCAACTCTGAGGTGAATCGTTCATGCAGGCGACAGCCTCTGCGCTTTGGCGTTTTTTCTCTTCGCATCTTAACCCGTTACTCGCAGGTCCGAGATCCTTCTCTTTCCAGCGTATATCGGCCCGCCTTGCCCATCCCGGAAAATCTCGACCGAGACGCGAAGGCCGGCCTCTCCGATTGCTGCGGCCACTGCCGGAATGGCCTCGACCGCGCGCTGCGCACTTTTTCCCAGTTGTCCGCCCGGGCCTTCCAGTGCCCGGATTTCGATATGAAGGCGGTCTCTGTCTGTTTCACTGGTAAGGGTGGCGCTGAAATCCAGAAGGGTGGGAAGCCCGAAAAGCGGTTCGTCCAGTTCGGCCATCCCGAGCGTTTTCCCCGAGCCCAATCGGACGCTCCCTTCAAGCCTTGCTTTCACCTGTTCCATGCTTTTGAGTATGGTCCCGCACGGGCATTTTTCCGGAATAAACCTGCCAAGGTCCCCGGTCCGGTAGCGGATAAGCGGCATACCGCGCCTGGTAAGCGTTGTGAAAACGATCTCTCCCGGGTTTCCGTCTGCCACCGGCGCACTCGTTTCCGGATCGATGATTTCTAAAAAAAGGTCGGCCTCGCGCAAATGGTACCCCAGATGAGCCTCGCATTCGACCCCGCCCCCGTAGCCCATTTCGGTCATTCCATAGTGGTTGAAAACCTCGCACCCCCACAGATTTTGGAGTTCCTGTACGATCGCCTCGGGAACATGATCGGTGGTGAGAAGCGCTTTGCGCACGGTGGATTTTTCTCCCCTCGATCGCCTGGCAAGAGAGAGCACCTGCACCGGGGCGCCCACCAGCGCGTCGATGCGCTCCCGTTTTATGAGCTCAAGGGTGCTCCCGGGGTCTTTTCCCGGCCCGTGCTGGATCCCGACAGCCTGCAGGCGCTCGAGTCCCTCGGCCAGCAGTTCCCCCACGCTTCCCTCACGCTCACCCGGAAGAAGTATCAGCACCCGGTCTCCGGGTCCTGTAAAGGTGGACATGCCCCGGGAGAAAAAATCGACTATCAGCTCCCGGTCCTCCCGGGTAAAGTAGATGCGTTTGGGCGTCCCGGTGGTCCCGGAGGTGGGCAGGGTGACCACCCGGCTGATTTCGTTCTGGGAAACGCAAAGGAACAAAAGAGGGTTTTGCCGGATGTCCTCCGCCGTCGTGAAAGGAAGCCCGGAAATGTCCGCGATCCGCGAAAGTTGTTCGAAACCCTTCAAGCGCTTCCCGTAGAACGCGCTTCTTTGCACGGCGTACCGCAGGGTTTCCAGCAACCTCTCCAGCTGCCAGTCTTCGATTGCCTGCCTGGTGAGCGGCCGGGAGCCTTCCGGGTATCCGATCTTTTCTCCGATCCAGTCCTGGAGCGGGGTGATTTTCATAGGTTCTTTCCCTGTTTCTTTTACACTTTCGACTTTCGGTAAAACAGATTATAGGCGCAAAAAGGAATCAGCTTCCCATCCGGGGCCACCACGTGGATGCAGCAATCCTTAAGACGCTCCAGGTCGAGGTTCCAGCCGTCCTGGAAAGCCATGCCGGAGACGGAAAGCGAGTGGGTCCGAACGCGATCCAGGAAGTCGTCCCAACCGCCCAGAGAGGGTCCGTCTTCCTTTTTTTCTATCGCATCCGGGTGCGCCCAGAACCGGCTTACAAAAACGCGCGCCTTATCGGCTCCCGCCTCGGCGGACGAAGGGCCGCAGCAACACCCCGCCGGATCGTGGCTGCTCCAGGCCTTCAGGTCTCCTCCGGGCAGGAGCACGAAATTTCCGTGAAAGGAGCAAAGCGCATTCTCGCATCCCGGCGGCTGGAAATGCTGCGCTTTGAGTCTTCCGTCGGTCTGGCTTTCGAGTTCCCGTATGACTTCGGGTATGGTGATGTGCGGGGGTGCCGAATTCGATCCGGGGTGTCTTCCGAAGTAGCTTACCGGCTGGAAATGCACTCCCCGGATCGCGGGCATGTGCTGAACCGCGAACCGGAGTATCGCTCCGATCTCGTGAATGTTGATTCCCGGAACGAGGGTAGGGACCAGGACCACCCCCAGCCCGTGTTTCGCGCAGTGCTCGACGGCGAGTTCTTTTTCGCGAAAAAGCGCTCGTCCCCGGAGGGCGATGTGCGTGGAGTCCTCTATCCCGTCGAACTGAAGGAATACGGAGGCAGCACCCGCATTTTTGAGCTCTTTTGCGTAGTTTCCGTCTTGGGCCAGACGCAGACCGTTCGTATTTACCTGGATAAAGCCGAAGCCAAGCGAGCGGCCAAGGGAGATGATTTCCGGCAGGTCGTCCCGCAAGGTGGGCTCTCCCCCCGAAAGTTGAATATTGTACGGTCCTCCGGCTTCGAGCACGCTCCGGTAGGACCTCTCTATGGCATTCCTGTCCGGGTCTTTTCCGCCCGGGCCGCTGTCGGCAAAGCAGAAGGCGCACTGCAGGTTGCAGCGCGCGGTGACTTCGAGGAGGGCGGTGCATGTCTGCTGCCGATGTTCGGGGCACAGGCCGCAATCCCACGGGCAGCCGCGATCGACCGTGGTAGAGGGGGATTTGGGATAGGCGGGGATCTTGGGCCGCCTCCAGAAGTCGAAAAGGGGCGCGCCCCGCCAGACAGGAGTCCGGAAAATTCCGTGGTCCGGACACTCCTTGAGCAGGACCACTTCGTCACCGTGCAGCACCCGGAACGCTTCGAGCTTTCGATGGCACCGCGGGCACACGCTTTGCGTGGTCGAAAGGACCTTTTCCCCGCTCACGGTCTGCCGCCGGAAAGATCGAAGCCCTGTTCCACAAGAAGCTCTCTGACCTTGTTATACGTCCCGAGAACCATGCCCGGGCAGCGAGTGGCGCGGGCTGCCGGGTCGCCTTCCAAAATGTTTTCGCAGCGAATTCCGCCGTATGCGCTGCCGTATTCGGCCGAAAACCATTCGACAAGCTCACTGATCATGAGGTTCAGCCGTTCGTCTTCTTCTTCCTCCGCGCTACCTCTCCCGGCGTGAAGCCCCAGAAGGCATGCGCCTCCGGTAAGGGCGCCGCAAACCTCGCCCGAAAATCCCAACCCACCCGCAAGGCCGGACATCGAACGAACGAGGTCCGGGTTTTCCTGCCCCCGGGCTTCGAGTCCCATGATGAGAAGGATCTGGCTGCAGTGAAATCCCTGCTGCCCCAGTTGAATCATGCGGATCATTTCTTCGGTCATCGTGTACTCCTTGCCATGGCCAGAAAGTAGCCCGGTTTTGCCGAAAAGAGCGCGGAGTCAAAAGGCGCCGAGCAACCCCAGAGTGTTTCCAGCGGGCCGTGTTCGAAAATGAGTCGCGCCGCGAATTCCTTTAACGCCCGGGAGCGGTCTTCCCACAAGAGAACCTCGAACCCGCAACTCGTAAATCTTTCGAGCCACTCTTCCCTGGATACCGCCCCGGTCAGGCAGCTTTTTACCGGAAGTCCCCGCAGGCCGTCGGCACCGCAGGGATTGCGCAAATAGACATCGTGTGCGAGCAGCATCCCACCCCGGTCGAGTACCCGGAAACACTCCTTGAGGGCCTTTTTCGCATCGTCCATGACCGAGAGGCTGCATTCGGCCAAAACAGCGTCCAGGCAACCGTCGCAGAAGGGAAGCATTGTTCCCGCCGCGCCGGCCAGAGACAGCCCGGGATTTTTCGCCCGCCCTTCGGCAAGAAGGGGCAGCGACGGGTCGATCCCGACAGCTCGAAACCCCCGTTCGGTGAGATAGCGCAGGGCCGCCCCCGTTCCGCACCCGATATCCAACAGCCTTGCCCCCGGTTGCAAGCCGGATGCGGTGAGGGCTCTTTGCGTGAGTTCCAGGCCCCCCGGCCTGATAAGCCCGCCCCCCATAGCGCGGAGCTTCGGGTTTTCATAGAGGCAGCCAGTTCCAACAGCCATGGCGTTTCGTTTTCCTCCAACCAAAAAACTGAAAAGCGCGGGGGCTGTCGCCCCCTGCACCCCCACGCCGCTACGCGGCTCCTGCGGCAAAAAAGTATACACCGAAAAACGGGAAAATTCGAATTCCGTTTATGACAACCGCCCGCGGGTACGATAATTCCTGTATGAAGAGAATCTTTATCTATTCCGTTCTGGCTGTGTTGCTCTCGGGGGCTCCCGCCCTGGCCGGCGTCTGGGCGCCCGAAGTGGTCGGAAAGGTTCGCCGTGCGGTGGTGACTATCTATGTATTCGATAAAACGGGGAAACAGGTTGGGCAGGGGAGTGGGTTTTTTTTCAAATCCTGTGGGCGTCTGATCACTAATTATCATGTTCTCGGCAAAGCATCGGCGGCCCGGGTGAAAATTTTCGACGGCAGGCAGTTTGCCGTGGAAGCAATCGATGCCGAGGACAAGGGCGACGACGTTGTCGAGGCCGTTGTGGACATGCCCTACGGGGCCGCGCCCTGCCTCGTCCCGGCCGGCGCGCTTGCCGCGCCCGGGGAGCCTCTCATGGTTGCGGGAAGCCCGCTTGGGGTAGCCGGGGTCACAAGCACGGGAAAAGTCATGGCCATTGGGGAAATCCACGGCCTTGGAAAGTGCATCGTCCATGACGCCCGGGCAATGCATGGGTCGAGCGGCGGCCCCGTTGTGAACGTCAAAGGCGAGGTGATCGGCATAGAGAGGGCCGGAATTGTCGGCAGGCCCAACGTCGATTTTGCCATACCCGTCAAGCGGCTTTCCGGCTTGACTTCCTGCTACCGGGAGCTAAAGGCCCCTCCCAGTTCGAACGGTTCCACCGGCCAGTGATACCCGATCCTTGCAAGATGACTATTCGGCTCCCGATGATTATCACCTCTTCCAGGTGTGTCACGAGGATGAACCATGGCGGTAAGGACCAGCATCACGATCCCGTGGGTGAGGCCGCGCGGCTTGTGCGAATGTGTCGAAGCGATCGGGAAAAATGCGGGGGTGGACCCCTCCGAGTATGAGATACTCGAAGAATGCGACACGGCAAGGATCGGGGTCTCGCGCATGCTGAAAAAACTGGTCGCCAGGAGCCGTGCTCCCACGGTAATGTTTCTCGCCGACGATTGCATCCCGCAACCCGATTTTCTGAAAAACGGACTGGAGGCGATGGGAAAACTGCCCGACTCTTGGGGCCTTGTAGGGTTAAACGACGGGTTCCAGGACGGCGAAAAGGTCGCCCCCACTTTCTTGCCGATAAACGTCTTCTTCCCCTTCTCGGCGGGGAATTCTTCAACTCCTGCTACTATCATTGCTGCGTCGACCGGGAGCTCACCATGCGCTGCAAGGAGCTTGGCAGGTATATCTGGGCGCGTGAAGCCAGGATTACCCTCAACCAGCCCGGCATCAAAAGCCTTGCGGCCATGTCCAAAGCCCCCGATTATCGCCGGGTATACTTTCCTTTTTGACCGGGGTTCTGGAGCTTATTCCCCTCGTCGGGCCGGTAACCTCTTTTTTCCTTTCCAGCCTGGCCGGCTTCCTCTCCGGAGGCCTTTCCACGATGATCGAGGCTATCGGCGTCTACGGGGTAATGAGGCTCAGCGTCGATAACCTCGTGGCGCCCTACATACTGGGACGCGCCGTCTTTCTCTGGCCGGAGGAACCCTTTTCGGACTGCTCGGGTTCCTGGTCGCAATCCCGGTAGCCGCTTGCCTGAGAGTGATCCTGGAAACACGGGATAATGCCCCCGGGCTGCAACGGTGAGTGGGGCGGCGTGCGAGTTTCTTCCCGCTTCCCGCTCCCTGCTTCCTGCTTCTATTCAATTCTTTGCCTGCCGGGTCTGCGCGTTGAGCCATCGGAGATATTTGGAGGCCAGCTTGTCGCCCGGGTTTATCCGGAGTGCTTCCAGGAAAAGCTTTCTGGCTTTTGTCCTGTTTCCGGTCTTTAATTCGACGACTCCAAGATTGGTAAGGACCTCGTCTTTGTAAGGAGGCGAACAGGCCAGGCATTTTTGGTACGAGTCCCTGGCGCGGCCGTATTCTCCCAACCTCAGGTAGAGATAGCCAAGATCGAAATGAATATCGGCCCGACGATCGTTTAATCTTAGCGCCTTTCGAAATTGCGGGATCGCTCTTCTGAAATCTCCGGCAAAGGTCAACAGGCGTCCCAGTTGAAAATAGCCTTCATAGTTTTCAGGCTCCGCTTCTATTGCCTGATGCAGAAATCTACGAGCCTTTACCGAATCTTTTTCGAAGTGAGTCTTTGCCAGTGCTATCAGTTCGTTTGCGGAAAAGTTCGGGACCTTCGGGGCGGGCTTGACCTGTGGAGGGGCCTTTGTCTCTATGGTGGGAGCAATGGTTTTTCCCGGTGGAGTGAGGGGGATTTTCCGGCAGGGGTCCCAGGCCCGATACGTCATAGTCGAAAGGATTAATAAGCCAATCAGGCCCGAGGCGCCGGCAACCTTCCACCCGCGAAAATATCGGGCCTGCGGACCTCGCAAAAGAGCGATCGCCCTTCTCACGCTCTCGGCGCTCACCCGGCTTTCACGATACTCCAACGCACTTCTCAGACTGTAGTCACAGAGGATATCGATCACCCGGGGGATTCCCCCGGCTTCTTTGGCGATTCGCTTGAGAGCGGTTTTGGTAAAAACGGGTGCGTTGCCCGAAGATGGCTTCGAAAGCCTGCGTTCGAGATAGGCGAGGCTTTCGGTAAACCGCATCGGAGGAATGGAGCTTCGAAGGGATGCGATTTTGGCCAGTTCTTTCAGCTCGGGCAGGTGTAGCCTTTTTTCGAATTCGGGCTCTCCCGCGAGAATTACCTGCAGCAGTTTGCCTCCGCAGCTCTCTTTCTCCCAGAAAATTCGGAGAAGATCAAGGGTTTCCACAGGCATATTCTGCGCCTCATCGACTATCAGAATGACTTTGTTTCCTCTTTCGTATTCCTCCTGGAGGCGGGCCGGCAGGGATTCCCCCGGGGAGGCCGCGGCAGACATGCCGAGTTGTGAGATCATTTGCTCCAGGAGTCTTTCAAATGTGATTTCGACGTTCATCAAATAGAGGACGATGATTTCCGGCGGGGCGAAGTGTTCGCCGTATGCTCTTACGAGCGCCGTCTTTCCTACGCCTGATTCCCCGGTGAGGACAAGAAAACCCCCGGGATCTGCGACAGCCGTTGCGATCGCTTCCAGTGCCTTCCTGTGACCACCGCTCAGGAAGAGAAATTCGGGATCGACGGAGGCGCTGGAAGTATCCGTTTTCCGTCGAATGAAGTCTCGGTGCATGGAGAGTCCTTGGCAATTTGGCAGGGCATGCGCACATCAAAGCAAAACGCGACCGCTCGCTAATTTAGGGTCGTGGTCAACCGTTTTCAAGTAAGTGAGTGGCCGGGAAAGGGAATCGGAAAAATTCATCTCGAAAAGCATCTACGGTTGCTGCTCCAGCATGGACAGGTAGGTCTGGAGGTTGCGCTTTCTGCCGGTCAGATGGAGTTTTCTCCTGATCCCCTGGCGGTGAAACACGACGGCGTACTCGGAGACACCAAGAAGATCGGAAATTTCCTTGGAGCTTTTTCCCTGGCGTATGAGGTCTGCGACGCGGATTTCCGTGGGGGTCAGTCCGAGAAGAGGTTCCGAGATTTTGTTTACAAACGGCGAAGTCATGTCGAGCAGCTGAGATTCCACAATTGTGAGAAGGTTTTTCTGTTCGTCTGCCAGGCGGCTTTTCTTCAGCTTCTCCATGTACGGCAGGATCAGGTGCCTGACGTTTTTTAGAAGCGATTGTTCGAGTTCGCTTCGATCGTTTTCCCTCTGTTTTAGCAGCACCTTGAGGGCCGCATTTGTCTCCTGGAGGCGGCTGCTCTGGGATTTAACAGTATCGGCCAGCTGAATCCGGGAGATGACGCGCGCAATTTCGGTCGCAACCACCTCAAAGGCGTCTCGGATGCTGCAGGGAATAAGGGGCTGGATGTGAGAGCCAAGACCGAGAAGGGCGATGACCTCTTCGTGGTGCTTTACCGGAATCACTAAGAAAGTCGAAATTCCCTCCCGGTTCAGCAGATCGGCGATGATCATTTTCTCAAAGGGCCTTTGCCAGCAGCCCGACTTTCCCCTCAACACAAATTGCATTTGGGGAGACTCGGACTCGAAGACTGCAATGCTTCGTACGAAGGCGTCCGAGAGCCCCCGGTGACAGACGAGCCTGAGCGCTTTCGTTTTTTCCTCCATGACATGTATGGCCCCCGAGTCCAGGCCGTTGAGCCCGAGGCACGAATTCAAAAGCTTTTCCATGGCCTCCTCCAGGCTGCCGGAGGACCCCAACCCCAAGGCGAGATCTTTTTGGATACGTAGAAATTCCTCCGTCTCCCTTTCCGCGGTTATGTCTTCGGCAATCCCCACGCGTCTGACTATTTCGCCCTTATTGAATACGGGAAACGAGCGGGCCCGAATCCACCTGGTGGTTCCGTCCGGGCGGGTGATGCTGAATTCCTCACGCAGACTGCTCTGCGCATTCTTTTCCGCCGCGAGGGCTTGCCGTATTCGCTCCCTGTGAGCGGGCGCGATCGATTCCAAAAGCGAGAAAGTGTCCCGGTACAAAGGGTCGCTGCTCCTGCCCCAGATCTGCTCGTAAGCCGGACTCACGTAGCTAAGCCTGTCCGGGTCCCTTACCCAGAATACTTCGCGGATGTTTTCCGCAACATCGCGAAACCGCTCCTCGCTCTCACGCAGAGCTTTCTGGGCGCGAGTACGTTCGGTTACATCCGCCAGGGTCAGCAGCACGAGGTCGGATCCCTTATCCCGTATAAGGGTGGTCGAGAGGAGAAAATCGATAGCAACATCCTCCGATCCCTTTCGAATCGTCATCTTCACTTCGGCATCCCGGATGGTTTCGCCTGTTCGAAAAGTCCGCTCCACTCGGCTTTGCACGGGGCAGCCGGCGCATTGCGCATTTCCCCTTCCGCCGAGTTTGTCAGGGGAAAAGCGGCAGTCGAAAACCTCTCCCGCAAGGAGCCCTGTGACCTCCTCTTTCGGTTTGCCCCAAAATTCGGCGCAGGCACGATTGATCCTCCTTACGCGCATCTTTTCGTCTACGACAAGCATCCCATAGGGAGCGCTTTCGAATATCTTTTCCAGTATCTCTTTTTGGGCGCACGCCTCCTCTTCGGCTCGCCTGGTCTCGGTAATATCGCTTATCGCCATGCGGCAGACCGTCCCAACGCCCTCGGCACTGCAGGCGCTCGATTCCAGGCGTGCCCAAAACGGCTCACCTTTTTTTCTCACCATCCTCAGCTCGCAGATCTGTCGATCCTGCTTGCTGAACAACCGCTTTGTGTGGAGATGGTAGATGTCCTGATCTTCTCTGTGCACAAATTCGGACAGGCGCGATTCGACCAGGGCGCCTCGCTCCCTTCCCAGCATGGTTGCGGCGGTAAGGTTGGCTTCGAGGATGGACCCGCCGGGCGAGAGCGTGCAGTAGCCTACCGGCGCCAGGTCGTAGAGATTGAAATAGCGGGCACGGGAAATGTCGAGGGCTTCCCGGGCATTGCGCAGCTCCTCGTTTTGCATCTCCAGTTCGATCTGGTGCACACTCAGTTCGTGGAGTATTTGTCGGCTGGCTTCGGAAGATAATAGTTCCCGTTCCATCTCCTGGCACGTTACAATCTTTTTTCCGGCCATCTCGAGCCGGGATTCGAATGTCGGGACATTTTTGGCTTTGCTCATTGGCTCCCGTTCGTTTGCGCTACGTGTAATGGGTCCTTTCCCGCATGCGCAGCTTTTCGGCCTTGCCGCGCACGGCCATCTCTCCTGTGGTTCCCAGCCATTCGACAAGATTTCCCGGCTCGGCGGGCAGCAAAACAGCACGCGGGTCGGTGTATCTTTGGTCTTCATCCAGGCGGCAAACCTCGCGCTCCAGAAACCGCATCTTGTGCTCGATCGCTGCGAGGCGAGAGTCGATGGCCGCTCGGGAAGAGTTCGAGCGGCTCTCCAAAGAATCCTGTGCGTCGGCCTCCCTGTTCATTTTTCCGCTCTGCTCGAATACAACCAGGTAGAGAGGCGTTTCCGCGTTCAGGGCAGGATCGGCCTGCTGGGGAATAACGCTCAGGTTTGCCGTGAGCAATTCTCCGTTTATCTCGACGTGCAGATCCGATACACGAACAAGTTCGTTTTCGGAGACCGCTTCTTGCAACGCTTTGGCGAGGTCCTCATGCAAACCTTCGCGGGCCATCTCCAGGATGTTGCTCACACCCGCTTCCCCGGGCGCCGGTTCCAGGTACAAGCCCGTTCGACCGTGGATGTAGAGAATATCGCCGTTCTCTCTGACCAAAACCGCAGAGGGCGCCAACAGCCGCAAAAGCGTCTGTTCGGTCATCTGTCGCAGGGACATGTTTCCCGCAGCGGCTGTCGCAGCCCGCCCCGATTGGAGCGGCGCAACGGGTGAGGGGGATAAAGACGCCGGGGTACCCGGTTTGACAGAGCGGATCGGGGCAACGTCCTGCCTGCGCTGGAAAATCCTGCATTTCGGGTTCTGCGGGACGAACAGACCCTGCGGACCTTCAACCATCTCCGAGGCGCCCAAAAACAGAAAGCCTCCGGGATTGAGGGCCGAGTGCAAACGCACGAGGAGCTTTTTTTGCATCTCGCCATTGAGGTGCATCAGGAGGTTGCGGCAGCATATCAGATCGAGCCCGGAAAGTGGCGGGGCCTTGAGGACGTCGTGTTCGGAAAAGACGAGCAGGTCGTGTATGCTCCTGTCGATGCGAAAGGCGCTCCCGTCGGGCTCGGGTGAAAAGTAGCGGGCCAGCCGTTTGGCCGAAACATCGGAGGCAATGCCTGCGGGATAGATGCCCGCGCGGGCCGTGGCAAGGGCACGGCTGTCGATATCGGTTGCATGGATCTGGAGGCGGAAGCTTCGCCCCAGCGCCTCTTGCCGTTCGGCCAGCAGAATGGCCAGCGAGTAGGCTTCCTCTCCCGTGGCGCACCCCGGCGCCCAGACCCGGATGACGCTATCCGCCGGCTTCCCCGCGAAAAGCCTTGGGATGACTTCGGTTTGGAGTGCCCTAAAGGCCTCCGGGTCCCGAAAAAAACCGGTTGCGCCGATGAGCATGTAGTGTAGCAGAGCCTCCATCTCCGAGGGGTTTTGCTTCAGATAGTCGCTGTAGCCCTCCATGTCTTCGAGGCGGTGGAGCGCCACAATCTGTTCCAGGCTTTGCCGGACGACCTCCGGTTTGTACTGCGAAAAGTCATGCCCCGTCTTGGCGCGCACCAGGACAAATATCTTGTCCAGGGCGCGCTCCTCCTTTACCGGCAAAACCAAGGGGGGCATTGCACTCCGGCTGAAATTTTCTTCCACGTAGGAAAGGAGTCGGGCGGGCATCCGGGCAGGCGCGAGCAGGTAGTCCACCATGCCGGTTGCCAGGGCGCTCCGCGGCATGGCGTCGTAGTCGGCCGTAGCAGGGTCCTGCACCATCACCATGCCCCCTTCGCTCTTGATGGCCTGAATCCCCAGAGCGCCGTCGTTGCCCGATCCCGAAAGCACGATGCCGATCGCACGCTCCCGCAGATCCTGGGCCAGGGAGCGGAAGAAAAAGTCGATGGGATGGCGCTGCCCTCGCGGTGCGGAGGGCTCCACCAACTGGAGCCTTCCCTTATAGAGGGCCATCTCCCGTCCCGGCGGGATTATGTAGGCGCAGTTCGGGCGCACCTCCATCCCGTCTTCGACCTCGAAGACCTGCATGCGCGTATGACGCCTGACGAGATCGGTGAGAATATTGCTGTGGTCCGGCAATAGATGCTGCACCAGCACAAAGGCCATGCCAGGATCGGTCTCGGGACGCATTCCCGAAAAAAACGCCTCGAAGGCAGAAACCCCACTGGCGCAAGCCCCGATGCCCACGATTGGAATAGCGTCGCCGGTATCGCGGATTGTCTTCCGGGACCCGTTACACCCGGTGGGGGAATCGCCCGAGGTAGTGCTCTTGCCCTTTTCCCCTTTCGCCATTATAGACTCCTGAGAGATCGGCAATCGATGTGGAAAAATGAAGACGGGATCTATTCTCTCTAGAGTATCTCGGTAGTGCCCTTGCAACGCTGAAGCCGGGTCTGTCTGAAGACCAGCTCTTCCGTTACTGTCGGAATGAAGAAAATTATACCGGAAAGGCCGTCTTGTGCCAGATGAAAGATACATAGTGCAATGATAGGGAAAAACTATAATTGTCCAAGCCTTCCCAGGTGCGCCTGCAGGTTGAGCTTCTTGCCGCTCAGTCCGAGCTTTCTGCGGATTCCCTGGCGGTGAAACACCACGGCATATTCGGAGATGCCCAGAAGTTCTGCGATTTCTTTGGACCCCTTGCCCTTCCGAATGAGATCGGCCACCCGGATTTCGGTGGGAGTCAAGCCCAGAAGAGGTTCGGAGATCTTGCGGGCAAACGGCGAAGTGATCTCTTGCAGATGGGATTCCAATAACTCCACGATCTCTTTTTGCTCATCGACAAGGTGGGTTTTCTTAAGCTTTTCCATGTACGGCTCGATCAGATGCTCGACGTTTTGGAGAAAAGATTCCTGGAGCTCTTTTCGATCTTCCTCCCTTTGCCGCAGAAGGACCTTGAGCGCTGTGTTGGACTCCTGGAGTTCCTTCCTGTGCTCTTCGATCGTTTCCACCAGCTTCACCCGGGAGATAAACCCCTCGATTCGGGTTGCAAGCACCTCCACGGCGATTCTGCTATTTTCAGGGATTTCCGGGTTGATATGGGAGGCCAGGTAGAGCACCGAAACGACTTCGCCCTGGTGTCGTACGGGAGAGGTCCAGCATGCCGCAATTCCCTGCCTGCCCAGAAGAGCCTCCATTCTCGTCGTGTCCGACGTTTTGGCCCCACTGCCTTGCGTTTTTCCGGCAAAGCGGGCTTGCTCCTTGAGAGGCGCACTTTCCAGAAACTGCTCCGAAAGGCCCTTGTGGCACAAGAGTTTTGGCTCGCCATTTTCGAAAAGATAGACGGCACCGGAGTCCACACCGCTAAGAGCAAGGCATGCCGTGAGCAGGTGTTTCATCCCTTCCGCCAGGTTGTGCGCCTCTCCCAGCCCGAAAGCAAGGTCCCTTTCGCTGCGGAGAAATTCCTCGGCCTCTTTTCCGGCGGTGACGTCTTCGGCGATCCCCACCATGCGTACCAGCCTGCCCTGTTCGAAAACGGGAAAAGAGCGAACGAGAACCCAGCGCATCGTTTCGTCCGGGCGAAGGATTCTAAACTCCAGGCTCGAAGGTTCTCTTGCTTCCAGGCTCTTTGGAAAGGCACTCACGACCCGCTCTCTGTCCAGCGGGTGTACGGATTCGATGTAGGAGGCAGGATCTTCATACAGGCTCTCACGACTCCTGCCCCAGATTTCCTCGTAGGCAGGGCTCACATAGAGCAGTCTCTCGGGGGAGCTGACCCAGAAAACATCACGGATATTCTCCGCCAGTTCCCGAAGCCTCGTCTCGGTTTCGGCCAAAGCCTGCCAGGCGCGTTTTCGCTCGGAAATATCCAGGGCAAGCTTTAGCACCAGCGGAACGCCATTGCCGTCTGTGAAAGGGTGTGTGTGGACCGAGTAGTATCTTCCCGCCGAATCGACCCATTCCCAGTGCTGATCCTGAATATCGGCGCTGCGAAACTGATCGCAGTTTTCGCACACCTCACTCCTGTTTTCGAGCAACTCGTAGCAGTACTTTCCCTCGGGGTCCCCGAAGGTTTCCCGGAATCTTTGGTTGGCATAGGTTATCGAGCGGTCGGGGGCCTGAAGAGAGACACATGCCGGGATGGCCTCGCAAAGCGAAATGAGCCGCTCCTGCTCGGCTTTTAGCGCCTCCTCGCGGGCGAGGACCTTTTGCGCCATGACATTAAACGCGAAGGCAAGCCCCTTGAGTTCGTAGGGGCCGCGCTCTTCGATCGGACCGTTGAGAGTCCCGCCGCCCAGGGCCAGAGCATGTTCCAAAAGACTTCGAATCGAGCCGGATAACCCTTCCGAAAGGACGAAGGCCCCGAAAAAAACCCCGAGCATGAGGAGAAAAAATATCGCCATCTCCTGGAGAAGCTGAGCCCTGATCGGGGCCATCACTTTCTCTTCCGGGCTTTCTGCCAGCGCAGCCCAGCCAATCGAGGCGATGGGGCTAAGCGACACGATCCGATTCTTCTTCGTATCGAAGGAGGAGAACACGCGGGTAAATTCCCTGCCCTCCAACGCCAGTCGGACCGATGGAGCGTCTTTTAGAAAGTTCCGTTTCTGCCGGCCTTCCCGGTTCTCGGGATACTGCCAGACTGCATTGCCATGGCTGTCGATGACGGTAATAGCCTCATCGTCTACAAGATTGAAAAAAAGTTCCTCTTTCAGCTTTTCCGGTTCAACCGCTGCCACCACCATCCCGAGAAGATTTCCGCTCTTTGTCCGGAAAGCGCGGCTTATGGTGAAAACCGGCTTTCCCGTGGCCCGGGAGCGAATAAGATCGCTCACCACCCATTGCCTCCCGGACAGCAGCGCGCGCACATACGTTCGGTCGCTCAGGTCCTCTCCCACCGAAGAACTGAGACTGGAGGCAATGACACGGCCGTGGGGATCGAGCCAGGAAAAGCTACTGATGGCGCGAGATTCCTTCCTGTTCAATTCGAGCAGTCGGAGCATCTCATCGGCCGACGGGCGGGTGGGCATGGTGAAGCTTGCGCTCAGGGATAATTCCTGGTTGACGGTGTCTTTTATGAATTCGGCGAAATCTGCGGCCACTGTCCGAGACAACTGCAGGTTGGTCCGGGAGGCGCTTTCCACCCGCCCTTTGAATCTTAGGTATATATATCCGATCTGGATGAGTATTACCGGAATGAGCACGGACTGCACGAGCAGGAAGAGCTTGCCGCGTATGGAGGAAAAAAGAGGCGATCCGCCTGCAAAAATCTTGCGTGGCGACTTTCCTGCTCCATCCATGGTACGCTCCATCAGGTTTGCAGAGTGTCTCGAAAAACGCGTGGAACAATATTGTACGAAATTTGAGGCATGATTAGATCTGATAGGAACTGTGCAACCAATTTGCTTCTTACCCGACTTTTGCTCGAAAGGCAAGCCTTTTGCATAAGAGTCTTTTTATCTATGGACAATTCCTCCCGGTCGATTCATAATGAAAAACACGCCTGCTTCCTGTTGCGGTGCATCCTGAATTCATTACCCGGCTCTTGTGACCTGTGGAAACGTTTCAAATAGAAAATTTTCAGATTACGCTCGGAAAGCAGGGCGCAACGACCTACGCCAAAGTCAGCTACCCGTTGCGATACGGCCGTTTTGCCGAGATAAAGACTGCCGAACATATCTTCCAGTTCAATCTGAACGGAGAGTTGAAATTTATCACAGGCAGGGGAGGGGAGTGGCCGAGCCCTTCCGAATGGCTCAAAAGAACACTTTCCGGCGATTGGGTATATTACTCCGCCGGCGGCTACGACGGTCCGTATGACTGTTTTGGCGAGTATTACATCCCGTGTCTTTCCTACCCCAGCAACAGCATAAACGCGTTTGACCCGTTCCGGGACAGGGCCGTACTCTCTGCGATCGAGGCCTATGCTCCCTTGTACGAACAACTGACGCAACTCGATAGAGCTTTTCTCCCGGCGAGCGTCGCCAACTTTATCGCTCTTGTACAATCGAACTCCCCGGCCGCACTCGCCCGGAAAGCGGGAAGGATTGCCGAAATCATCGGCGACAGCGTAACGGTGCTTCCTCCCGATACGAGGCATGTGGATTACGAGGTAATTCCGCTGCTGATCGCGGACGGGTGTCTCTACAAATGTGGATTCTGTACAGTCAAATCCCGCCTCGCTTTCAAGGACCGCTCCCGGGAAAATGTGGAACACCAGATCCGGGAACTCAAAGACTTTTTCGGAAGCGACACCCCCAACTACAACTCCCTCTTTCTCGGCCAGCACGATGCTCTGCACTCGGACCCCCGCCTCCTGGAGTTTTCCGCAAGGCGCGCTTTCGAATCCTTAGGCCTCAAAGAGTCCTACCTCCAACATCCGAGTCTTTTCCTCTTCGGCAGTGTCGATTCGATCCTCAATGCCGCTTTTGAAACATTCGACCGGATAGAGGCCCTTCCCTTCCGGACCTATATCAACGTGGGACTCGAATC
Source organism: Syntrophobacteraceae bacterium (assembly GCA_049964955.1). Classification (GTDB taxonomy): domain Bacteria; phylum Desulfobacterota; class Syntrophobacteria; order Syntrophobacterales; family Syntrophobacteraceae; genus SbD1. Next base: position 28,286 of record JBMFWU010000015.1, on the reverse strand, counting down.
GGCGGACGGGGAGACGCTTCGCCGCTTAAAAAAAGCCATCACGGCCGAAGCCGTCGAGGCCGCCTTTGCAAAAATCGTCGCTATCAACAGACGATATGAACGAATCGAGATCACTTCGAACTTCGTCTTCGGCCCCGACCTTCCCGAAGGGCATATAGAATCGGTTCTAGGGCTTGCCCGAAAGCATTTCGACCGCCCCTGCCCCAAGGGGACCCTCTATTTTTCCCCCCTGGTCGATGCGGCCCATTCCGCGTGGAAAAAGGAGATCAAGAGGCAATTCTACAGGCTGAAGATCCAAATCCCCGTCCCCGCTTTTCTCTACCTCATTCAAAGACTGTAATTCACTCACACTGCTATCCCCGGATAAATCCGCCCTGCTACAATCACCAGAAGAGCAAGCGTAAGAGTCATGAGTCCAAGGTCTGTGCCTACGCCGAACACGCTCGTTTCGCCCGCGAGCATCAGGGCGCGCAGCGCGTCGACTTCGTAGGTGAGCGGATTGATCCTCGAGATCACCTGGAGCCAGCCGGGCATGATCGAGATGGGGTAAATGGCGTTGCTTGCGAAAAAAAGCGGCATCGTCAGCACCTGGCCGATACCCATGAAGCGTTCGCGCGTTTTGACGATACAGGCGATGATGAGCGAGAGCATGGCAAAGCATGCAGCGCCCAGGACCGCTGCGCACAGCACACCCGCCAGGGCCGCAGGGTGCCAGTTGATTTTCACGCCGAGCAGCAGGGAGAGCAGGTAGACGATCACCACCTGCGTCAGGGCGCGCGCGCCGGCGGAAATGCCCTTTCCAAGCACCAGGGCCGACCGCGGCGTGGGGCTTGCCAGCAGTTTGTGGACCAGTCCCAGGTCGCGCTCCCAGATGATCGCTATCCCGTGGAAAATGGCGATGAAAAGAACGCTCTGCGCCAGTATCCCGGGAGCCATGAAGTCGATGTAGGGGATGCCCCCGGTCGGGATGGCGTGGACCCTGGTAAAAACCTGGCCGAAAATCAGAAGCCACAGCGCCGGCTGTATGGCCCGCGTGAGAAGCTCGGTCGGGTCGTGGCGAAGTTTTCGCACCTCGAGTTCGGCGATGACAAACGTTGTTTTTACAAAACCCGCAACACTTCGGAGCGGTACGGTCACGAATGGCGAAAAACCGCTAGCCGAGCCGCCTCGCCGTTCGTCTTGTCCTGGATGTTTCACGATAGCCCCCTCCCGCATCGAGCCTGTCGCCCGCATAGTGGACAAATACATCGTCCAGGGTCGTTCCATTTCCCCCGATCGAAGCCTTCAACTCATCGGGGCGCCCGATGGCTGCGACCCGGCCGCGGTGCATGATCGCTATCCTGCTGCACAGGCTGTCGGCTTCCTCCATGAGGTGGGTGGTCAAAAAGATCGTAGTCCCGTAGTCCCCGCGCAGCCGCTCGATGTGGTCCCACACCGCCCTGCGCGCCACCGGGTCAAGCCCTACGGTCGGCTCGTCCAAAAATAGTACCCGCGGCCGGTGCAAAACCGACTGGGCTATCTCAAGGCGCCGGATCATTCCCCCGGAATATTCCCGCACGAGCCTCCTCGCCGCATCGGAGAGGCCTACGAAGGAAAGCGCTTCGCCGATGCGCAACAGTCGCTCCGAGCGTGGAATGTCATAGAGCTTGGCGAAAATGAGCAGGTTTTCATATCCGCTGAGGCTCCCGTCGGCGGAAACCAGTTGGGGCACATACCCGATTACCCGGCGCACCTCGCGGGCGCGGCGAACGATATCGAAGCCCGCCACCCGCGCGCTGCCCGAAGTCGGCGGCAGAAGTGTGGTCAGCATCTTTATCATCGTCGTTTTGCCCGCCCCGTTCGGTCCGAGAAGACCGAACGCCTCCCCGGCCTCAAGAGAAAGACTCACGCTCTCTACTGCCGTGTGCTCGCCGAAACGGCGGCAGAGACTATCGGTTTCCAGGATTTGCATACCGCGCCTTCTTCCCGGCTTCGAGCTTGGGATCTGCTGAAAAGAGCTCCCCAAGCGCACGCAAAGCCTCTGATACCATCGAAAGATCGTATGCCGAAAGCTGACTGAGTCGCTCGGCAAGCCGTGGCTGCGCGGCCTTGCGCGCAGCAAGCGTCGAAGCTCGACCATGCTCGGTCGCAGCCAGCACCACGCGGCGCCGGTCCAAAGCATCCCGGTCGCGGCTCACCAGAGCCCGCGAAACCAGAGCGTCGATCATCTTGGAGGTCGCCGCAAGCGTCTGCCCCAGATGGACGGCAACTTCCGAAAGCGAGGCGCCGTCGTTGCGGCTAAGGTAGAGCAAAACCCGAAACTGGGGCACTGTAAGGCCCGATTCCCGGTGCGCCCGCATTTCGTTTCGAATCGCACGCATCACCCCGGGCACGGTTTCCAGTAAAACCTTTGCACATTCCTCCGAGGAGTGGAACATTGGTTATCCTTTTTAATAGTGTCATTAGTTAACTATTATACCCCTCCCTTTGGCCCGTTTCAAGACACTCCGCGCCACGATTGATTTGGCGAAAAAATCCACCGCAGTCTTTCATGTTATCCCGGAATACCCAAATCAATAAAGGTTGGCGGCGCGCGCGTTTCTTCCTGCTTCCCGCTCCTCGCTTCCCGCTTCTTTTCAGAAGATGTTATAGTTAAAAAACTTACCGGTTTTCAAAAGGAGGACGGCATGGAAACGTCGATCGAGACAATTTTGGAGAACGTGAGCACCCTCCCCGGCCAGGGCGGCCTATTGGAGCAGTTCGAAAAGCGGTTGCGAAAGATGCAACGACGCGTTTTGTTCGCGATGTTCGAAAGCATAAGCGAAGAAGCGCTAAAAGGTCTGCCGGTCCTTCTCTACAAGACCATTATGATAGACGGCAACAAGATGCCGGCGCTACTTCGTTTCCAGTTGCCGACGTGGAGGGGCTATGACGAGGTTTTCTGGCAGGCGCTGGGCGATTATGCCATCCTCACGCTCCATCGCGTGAAGGACCTGGAATACAACGCCGCCACAGGCAAAATGAAGATAGAGTATTTCGTGAGAACTCCGGAGTTGGGCGGAAGGGTGCGAAGCCCGGAGCAAGTCCGTGGAATCATACAAAAGATCGCTTTCCTGGTGGAAAACGAAACCCTCCCCACCGATTTTACCCACTTCCGGACGATGGCCGAAAGAAGGGGGCAAATAGGAGAACTAAGCCAGGAGAAGGCTTTGGCGCTCGGGGCCGTCTTCAAAATTTTACCGGTCTAGGATGTATGCGGGGCGGCATCGACGGGAAGGAAGCATGGTTCGGCTACCGTCTGCGTAGCGTTGTGATTTTTTATCGGTTCGTAAGTGGGAAGAGAACGCAATGCTCTGTGCGGTATCATGATTGACGTTACCGGCATTCAATTGTATATCCTGTGAAAGAGCGGGTACCCGCTGCCAAAAAGAAATTGTTTGGTTGCAAATCTTCCTTACGGAGTCATGCAAATGATTGTCAAACACCTGGCTGTGAAGAACTGGCGCAACTTCCAACATATAGATGTGAGCCTGCGTGAGAGACAATTCGTTGTAGGACCGAATGCCTCTGGAAAATCGAATCTTTTGGATGTTTTTCGCTTTCTTCGAGACATTGCAAAACCGGAGGGAGGGGGGCTGCAAAAGGCTGTCAAGGAACGTGGAGGGGTGCCCAAAATGCGGAGCTTGGCCGCTCGGCGTGATCCCGATATCTCGATAGATGTCACGCTTGCCGAAGGGGCCGACAGCCCAGAGACATGGCGATACGCCCTCGGACTCCGTCAGGAACCTCGCGGATACCGCCAACCTTACTTGACCCACGAACGAGTGTGGCGCGACGGGAAACGGATCATTAACAGGCCTGAAAAAGAAGATGAACAAGATCGGGACAGGCTAACGCAAACTTTTCTGGAGCAAATAAACGCGAATCTAAAGTTTCGCGATATTGTCCGCTTCTTTCAAGGCGTCACCTATCTTCATCTCGTTCCCCAGCTCTTGAGGTTCGCCGACTCCATACAGGGGCGCATACTTGAAGATGATCCATTCGGTCAGGGCTTTCTCGAACGGGTCGCGAAGGCTAACGAGAAAACACGAAAGTCCCGGTTATCAACGGTCGAGAAAGCGCTAAAGATTGCCGTGCCTCAGCTTGAGCAACTGGAATTCAAACGCGATTCTGTGACTGGACGACCTCACCTGCAAGCTCTTTACTCTCACTGGAGACCAAAGGCCGGTTTGCAGAGGGAGGACCAATTCTCAGATGGGACTCTTCGACTAATCGGTCTTCTCTGGTCACTTCTCGAAGGGGACTCACTGCTCCTGCTGGAGGAGCCGGAGCTTTCTCTCAATGCCGGTATCGTGTCGCAATTGGCGCCGTTCATCGCTAGCATTCAAAAAACTCGCCGGCGACAAGTTATCGTCAGCACACACAGTGATGCCCTCCTTACCGAAAGCGGCATTGACGGCCGCGAAGTTCTCGTGCTCAGTCCTGCCGCAGAGGGGACTGAAGTGAAAATTGCAGCGGATATCGAAGAGGTAAGAACGCTTCTGGACTCTGGATTTACTGTGGGTGAGGTTGTCCTTCCCCGGACAAGGCCACTTGAAGCTGGACGGCTGAGCTCCCTCGAATGAAAAAAGCAATGGCGATTCTGGCAGTGGAAGATCAACTCAGCGAAGCGGTGTCTCGAAGGATCCTCGATGTCTGTGGCATAGAGGTAAGTCAGGTGCTCGGGTTAAGAGGAAAAGGCTACCTTGAGAAGAGCGCCAACGGTTTGAATCAGGCAGCCAAAGCGCTTCCCATCTTTATGTTGACAGACCTGGATTCGCCAAATCAGTGCCCGCCCGGGCTGGTTCGAGCTTGGATCAAGGGAGAGAAACATTCAAAATTCTTTCTTCGAGTCGCGGTTATGGAGGTGGAATCCTGGATTATGGCCGACCGAGCAGGTCTTGCGCAATTTCTATCCATACCCGTGCACCGGATACCTCAAGATACGGACGCGATCCCATACGCAAAGGAATTTCCGGTTTCTCTCGCACGATTAAGCAGGAAGACCCGGTTGCGCGAAGACATTGTTCCGCAACCGGGCTCGACCAGCAAGGTGGGACCTCTGTACAACAGTTCATTGGCGGGGTTTGTGAGCTCCAGCTGGAATTTCAGGCTGGCAGCACACGCCTCGGTCAGCTTAAAGCGTACTCTGGACCGGCTGAGAGCGTTTCAAAACGCACCGGACCCACAAGACGATACACTTTGATCGAGATCGTTACGGCTCGTCTTTGCGCTCCCTACCCCACAACCGAATGGCACCGGTCGCATATCGTGGGCTGATCGGCAAATTGGCCGACCGCGTCGGATCTCACCCAGCATCGTTCGCATTTTTCGCCGGAAGCCGTTTCGACCTGGAGTTTGAGCTCAGGCAGATCGACTCCCCGTGTTGGGGCGTCGAGTGCGGATTCGGGCTCGATCGAGACTTTCGAGACGATAAAGACGGAGCGAAAGAGCTCTTCGCACCCTCCAAATTCGCTTTGGAAATCGGGGGGGAGCGCAAGGCGCACGCGGGCATCCAGGGGGTGGCCGATCGTTTTGTCCCGGCGAGCTGTTTCCAGCACGCGTAGGACCTCATTTCTCAGGGCGAGAATCTTTTCCCACCGCGCCGCAAGCACAGTGTCCCGAAGGCCGGGATCTACCTCGGGGAAAGTCTGCAAATGAACCGAGGGCTCACCGCTCTGATCCATTCGCAGCCAGATTTCCTCTGCGGTAAAGGAGAGAACGGGGGCCATGAGGCGCACCAGGGTGTTCAGGATGGTGTGCATCACGGTCTGGGCCGATCTCCTGGCGGTGCTTCCCGCTGCGGAGGTGTAGAGGCGGTCTTTGAGGATGTCCAGGTAAAAGGAGCTCAAGTCCACGACGCAGTAGTTGTGCAGGGCGTGATAGACCCGGTGGAACTCGAAGCGCTCGTATCCCTGGCGGACCTTTTCGATCAGGTCCTGGAGCTGGTGCAGGGCAAACCGGTCCAGTTCCTCCATCTCTTCGCGATTTACCGCATGGGCCGCCGGGTCGAAGTCATAGAGATTTCCAAGCAGGAACCTGCAGGTATTGCGGATTCTTCTGTAGGCTTCGCTCAGCCTTTTGAGGATGTCCTGGGAGATGCGGATATCGTCCCTGTAGTCTTCGGCCGATACCCACAGGCGCAGGATTTCCGCTCCGTACTGACGGATGATTTCCTCGGGGGCGATCACGTTGCCAATCGATTTGGACATCTTGCGGCCCTGGCCGTCGACTACGAACCCGTGGGTGAGAACCGTTTTGTAGGGCGCCCTGTCTCTGGTCCCCACGGCGGCCAGAAGCGAGGAATGAAACCAGCCGCGGTGCTGATCGCTTCCTTCCAGATAGAGATCGGCGGGAAGCCCCAATTGGGGCCTTTTTTCCAAGACGGCGGCAAAGGATGTCCCCGAATCGAACCAGACGTCGAGAATGTCCATCTCCTTTTCGACTTTTGAGCCGCCGCATCCGGGACAGGCAAGGCCCTCGGGCAGAAGGTCCTCGACCGGGTGGGTAAACCAGGCGTCGGCGCCCTCCTTTTCGAACATCGCGACGATGTGAGCGAACACTTCCGGGGAGTTTATGTAGGTGCCGCATTCGGAGCATCGGAACACGGTGATCGGGACCCCCCAGGAGCGCTGCCGCGAGATGCACCAGTCGGGCCTGTTTGCCACCATGCCGTGGATGCGCTCCCGGCCCCAGCCGGGGAGCCACTGCACCCTGTCTATCCATTCGAGCGCCTTTGCGCGAAGGCCTGTTTTCTCCATGGAGATGAACCACTGGGGCGTTGCGCGGAAGATGACCGGGTTTTTGCACCGCCAGCAGTGAGGATAGCTGTGGGCGATTTCGGCCTTTGCCAGGAGCTTTTCAGTCTCTTCGAGCTTGGCGATGACGGCCTTGTTGGAGTCGAAGACGAACTGACCGGCGAAAAACTCCACGTCTTTCGTAAACCGCCCGCCGTCATCCACGGGAGAGTAGATGTCCAGACCGTATTCGAGTCCCGCTTCGTAGTCTTCGCGTCCGTGGCCGGGGGCCGTGTGGACCGCTCCGGTGCCCGCCTCAAGAGTCACATGGCTTCCGAGAATCAGCAGCGAATCGCGCTCGATAAACGGGTGACGCGCCTTCAGCTTCTCCAGTTCCTCGGCTTTGAAAGTGCGGAGCACCCGATAGTCTTTTGCGCCGGCGGTTGCCATAACAGTTTCGAGCAGCCCTTCGGCCAGAATCCACACCTCGCCCTCCACCTCGGCGGCTGCATAGGTGAACTCGGGGTGCAGCGCGATGGCGAGATTGGCCGGAAGGGTCCAGGGAGTCGTCGTCCAGATCAGCACGTAGACCTGTTTTCCGGCAAGTTCGGGGAACCTGGCCGAAGCTTCGGCCGTCAAGGGAAACTTGACGTATACGGAGGGGGACTTGTGGTCTGCGTATTCGACTTCGGCCTCCGCAAGGGCCGTGCGGCAACTCGTGCACCAGTAGACCGGCTTTTTGCTGCGAATCACGCTGCCGTTTTCGAAAAAACGGCCGAGTTCGCGGGCAATTGTCGCCTCGTAATAATAGGCCATGGTCAGATAGGGGTTGTCCCATTCTCCGATAACCCCAAGCCGCCTGAATTCGCTGCGCTGGATATCGATGAACTTCTCGGCGTAGCGGCGGCAAAGCGCGCGGATTTGGGCAAGAGACATCGTCTCTTTCTTTTTTCCCAGTTCCTTATCCACCTGATGTTCGATCGGAAGACCGTGGCAGTCCCAGCCGGGAACATAGGCGGCGTCCATGCCGCTCATCTGGCGCGACTTAATGATTATGTCCTTGAGGATCTTGTTGAGTGCCGTGCCCAGATGAATATGGCCGTTGGCGTACGGCGGACCGTCGTGGAGAATGTAGTGCGGGCGCCCCTTCGCCTTTTCGCGCAGCAGCCCGTAGAGACCCATCTCGTCCCATTTTTTCAAAAGCTCGGGTTCGCGAACCGCAAGGTTTGCCTTCATCGGAAAATCGGTCTGAGGGAGGTTGAGCGTATCTTTATAATCCATCGAGGTCTCCGGCGTCTTTCTCTCAAGGCGTTCAGTGGTTGATCGTTGTCAATCCGTTATTTAGTTTCCGTCTGGAAAACCCCACCTCAGTTAGGAACTGCGTAGTGTTTCCCCCCTTTTCAAAAGGGGGGCAGGGGGGATTTTCATGACTATCCGATGGAATTATCAGCAAAATCCCCCTAAATCCCCCTTTTTCAAAGGGGGACTTGGGCTCGAATTACCCGACGCGTTCCAAGGTTTCCGGATGGACACTATTTAACCAAAATCTCTTATATAACACCGAATGGCCAAAACAGGAAGAGCTGGATTGAGGTGAAGGACGGTCGGTGCGATTGTGAGGGAGATGAGGAACTTTATTGCGGTATGTTACATCGTTACAGTACTATTTGGGAGGAATGGAAGAATGGTCGGAAGATAAGGCCGAGGGTGTCCTTTTTGAGGACTATCATCGATAACAGGAGATTCAGAATGCTGCCCAGGAACAGACCGATACATCCTGGTGAATTTATCAGGGAAGACATCCTGGTTGAGTTTGGTCTAACCCAGCAGATGCTGGCAGATAGACTCAAGGTCCATCGCAGGAAAATAAACGAGATAGTCAACGGGAAACGGGGCATAAGCGCCGACATGGCTTTGCGGCTCGGTAAATTTACAAACACAAGCCCGCGGATGTGGTTGAACCTTCAGAATGCTCTCGATTTGTGGGATGCCTATCACCAGGCCGATCAGGGGCGATGTATAGATTGTATAGCATCTGTATGCTGAGTTCGCTGAGTGTCCCCGTGGTGGAGAGGAAAGCATTATCCCCTTCGCGACTTCGCGGCTTCGCGTGAAACCTCAATAGTGCAGGCCACCTCAATCGTTTTCCGTTGCGACGCCGTATTTTTTTAGCTTCAGCTTGAGGGTCCTTCGCGTGATGCCAAGCCGGCGGGCGGCTTCGCTTTTGTTTCCTCCGGTTTCCTTCAGCCGGTCGAGGATCGCCTGCCTTTCGATGCAGGCAAGATCGGCCTCCCCGCAAGCGGTGTCCCCGGGTTCGAAGCGGGGAACCTCTGCGTCTCTATTTTCCTCGAGGGCCTGCAGCACAAGGGGCAGTTCCGCAGGGGTTGCATACTCTCCCCGCAGCAATATCGCCGCCCGCTCCATCGCGTTTTCCAGTTCCCGGACGTTCCCAGGCCAGGCATAGCGCAGCAAAAGGTCCATTGCGCGAGGAGAGATTCCTTTGACCGTTTTGCCGTTTTTGCGGGAAAAGCGGGTAAGAAAGTCTTGGGCGAGCGCCGGGATGTCTTCCACTCTCTCGCGCAGCGGAGGCGTCGCCACGGCGAAGACGTTTAGCCGGTAATATAGGTCTTCGCGAAACAAGCCCTCCTGAATCAATTTTTCGATGTCGCGGTTGGTCGCAGCGATTACGCGCACATCCACCGGGACCGTGACATCGCTTCCCACCCTTTGAATCACCCCTTCTTGAATTACGTGGAGAAGCTTTGCCTGCATGGGAAGGGGCAGTTCACCGATTTCGTCCAGAAAAATCGTGCCGCCCTCGGCTGCGGAAAAACGTCCCTTTCGCTGCCTGTCCGCACCGGTAAAGGCGCCCTTTTCGTGTCCGAAGAGCTCCGATTCGATAAGAGTTCCGGGAATGGCCGCACAGTTTACCTCGATCAGGGGCTTTTGCCTTCTTGCGCTGTTGGCGTGAATTGCGCGGGCGACCAGCCCTTTGCCTGTCCCGCTCTCCCCGGTGATGAGAACGGTTGTGTCCGTGGGGGCGACAAGTCCGATCATCTCCAGCAGCTTTTGCATTGGAGGGCTCGATCCCGTGAGTTCGGACGCCTGGAGACGAGCCAGTTGGCCGCGCAGCCTTTCATTTTCCTCCCGAAGCCGCGTATGCTCAAGAGCCCGATCCATCGCCACCCGCAGGGCTTCGAAGTCTATCGGTTTTGTTACGTAATCGAACGCCCCCGACCGTACGGCTTCCACCGCCGTGGGGATCGAAGAAAAAGCCGTCACGATCACGATGGGGATGGAGGGATTATAGGAGGAGATTTCCCGGGTCGCCTCGATCCCGTCCATGTTGGGCATGCGCATGTCCATAAGGATCAGGTCCACGGGGTTTGTGCGGACGATTTCGAGCGCTTCCCGCCCGTCGGAGGCTTCCCGTATGCCAAAGCCCCATTCCTGCATCATGGTCGTGAGCATCAGGCGATGCGAACGGTCGTCATCGGCTATGAGAATCACGGCTTTGGGGGATTTAGCCATTCGGGTGCGCCTCCGGGAGTGAGGGTGTGTTTTGCGCCTCTTCGTCCGGCCGGGAAGGAAACCGCATCACGAATTTCGAGCCTTTGCCGGAATTGCTTTGCACCTCGATTTCTCCTCCGTGAGCGCCAACGAACTTGTACACATTGGCAAGGCCCAGGCCCACCCCGCGAGGTTTGGTCGTAAAGTAGGGGTCGAAAATGTGAGGCAGGTGTTCGGCCGGTATGCCCGTCCCCGAATCGGCCACCTCGATAACGACGCCTCCCGGATCCGGATGCGCCCGGACTCTCAGAGTCCCTCCTTCCTGCATCGCATGGATCCCGTTGAGGTATAGATTGAGAAGCACCTGTACCAGAATGTCCGGGTCGCCCGTCATCTCGAGATCTTCGGGGACGACCTCCCATTCGATCTTGACTCGCTGGTGGAGAGCATCCTGTTCGATGAGCCGCAGCGAATCCGCGAAGAGAGCTTTGCAGGAAATCACGTGGCGATCGAGATCCGCGGGCCTTGCGAAATTGAGCAGTTCGGTTACGGCCCTGTTCAGCCGCTCGACTTCCTGGACCATCGTGTCGGCTATCTCGCGGCTCCGAGGATCTCCTCTTGCCCGCCCAGCCAGAATTGTCGCAAACCCCTTGATCGAACTCAGAGGGTTTCTGATTTCATGGGCCACTCCTGCGGCGAGTCTCCCCAGACCGGCAAGCCGTTCGCTCCTCCTTAATTGATCCTCCAACCGCCTGATGGAGGACATGTCCGAAAAGAGAAAAACGTACCCTCCGGGATGGCCGCTGCTGTCCCGGATAAGGGCGGCGTTGACCAGAAGCGGAATCGAGGTCGAATCGCTCAGCCTGCACGCGATCTCTTGCTCGACAACGGTTTCTTCTTCCCGCAGGCGCCCGATAACGGAAACGAAGCCCGGAAAATCTCCGATGTGCAATCCCTCGGCGCCGTTTTGCCGGTGCAGGACCCTTCTGGCCGCCTCGTTGCTCCGCTCGATGCGCCCCTCCAGATCGGTCATCAGCATGCCGACCGGCATCTGGTTGAGAACCGTCGCGGTGAAGGCGCGCATCCCCTGGAGGCGCGCGCGCGCCTGCCGGAAATTATGCGCCCAGAAAAGCGAGAGGAATCCCGCCGCCCCCACCAGGAGCATGGTCCCGAAAAGTATTATGGTCTGACGCACGTCCTGGCGGCTGGCGGCTTCAAACGGGGCAGGGTCCAGACCCACCACCAGAAACAGCTTTTTTTGAACCCCGGGAGGTCCCAACTCGCACCCCTCATTGGCACACCCGTTCCTCCCGCGCCCATGCCAGGGCCGAAAGGTACGCATCACTTCGAACCTGCGCTGCTTTTGGCCCAAAAAACCGTAGCTCCTCCCTCCCGCTTCAGGAAGTGACAAACCAATGGTTTTCCCGATTTCTTCCGGGTTGCTGTGGGCGACAATCCTGCCCTGCGGGGTCACAAGGGCCAGGAAAAGCACACCCGACTGATGCGCCGTCTCCTCCAGGAGCGTCTGGTACTGCCTGCGCCTCCAGCCCATCCCCATGCCCGTTCTGGCCCCGGCTTCGACCGAACGCATCAGCACTTCGGCCTGGGAAAGAAGCGCACGCTTCGTGAATTCCCTTTCGCGGTTTACATTCTTTACCGCCAGGAAAAAGAGTATGCCCGCAAAAAGACACACCGAACCGATCAGCATCCACGGGGAAAACCATGCGAGCCTTGCCGGACTCAAATGCGGATCGTCGACCATGTCCGAAGCCTCTCCTGTGATGTATTGGTTCCAGTACGGGCGATCGCAAAAAGCGGGCCATAGGCGGACAGCCTCTGTCCGTGTCGATTATACAGGATGTCATCTCTTTTTACGCCCTCAAACCGGATAAAAAATATCCAGGGTGAGGGGCCGGTTGGATAATCGGTACCCATCCCGGAGGAGACAACTCTGGTAGCGCAGGAGATCGCAAAATTGGCAACCACCGGAAATTCATGACTATTCTTGTCGTGGCGACTCTTTGGCACGTGCTTTGCCTTTACCTTGCCGCATCGCCCGATTGGAGTGGTCGAAAAGGCGAAATGACAACAATTCTTTCCAGTGGAGGAAACCATGAAAAAGACGCTTTCGATTCTATCGATGTTATTTGTCATGTCGGTCTTTGCCCCACAGCTTCTGTATGCGCAGCAGCAGGCGGGGCCGCCCGGCCCGGGTTGGTATTGTCCGAACCGGATGATGGGCGGGGGCTACGGCAGGATGGGGCAGGGCATGGGCGCAGGGATGGGGCAGGGTATGGGCCGAGGCATGTGCCGCGGTATGGGGCCCGCAGTCAGGCTAAACGCCGGGAAGCCTCTTACCGAAGACCAGGCGAAGCTTCTGCTTCAAAACTATATCGCCTCGCGTGAGGTCGCCGGGTTGAAGCTTGGCGCCATATCCGACAAGGGAAATCTTTTCGAGGCCGTTATTACCAACAATAGCGGCGTTCCGGTGGAAAAGGTCCAGGTCGATAAGAAAACCGGCTGGTTCAAAAATATCCCCTCCTGAGCGGGCGGCCAGCGCCGCCGCCGGGTCGCCAGGCCGGTAGGAACGGCCATTTGCGATTCCTGGCGCCACCAAGGGGGCGACAGCCCCCGCTCTTTTAATCTCCTGCGAACAATACTGGCTTCTATGGGGATCGCCCCCCGCGGTGCGCGGGGGGCTACAGACGATGCCCGACCGGGCTTATGCCGTTACGGTGGTCCAGGTCGTGATGAGATATCGAACATGCGAATAGAGCCGCTCAGCTTTCCAAAGATGCCTCAATGCCTTCGAGTGTGTGCTTCGGTCCTGCAATAGTCTTTTATACTCTTTTGCGTGCTGTGCGGCCCTCTGGTGGAGTTTAAACAGGTGGCGCTTCTGCTCGACGGTCATGAACTCCTCCTCTCAGCTTGAGTCTGCCGCGTATAATAAGGCTGCTGCAAAGGAAAGCAAATCGGGTGGACGCTGTAGATTCCCGGTAGGGTTTTTTGTATCTGGGGATTGCGCATGACGAGCGCCGCCCCCAGCAGATCGATATCCGGATAGAGAGGAAAAGCCATCCTTGATTTGTCCATCATTTGTACATACAATAGAGTCGCAAACTGGGATTGCGATATGAACGGAGATTATGAATGGGATCCGAACAAGGCGAGAATAAACAGGCGAAGCCACGGGGTGAGTTTTGCCGATGCGACGACCATTTTCGAGGATCCCATGGCCATCACCATCGAAGAGCAGGACGTAGACGGCGAAGAGCGCAGCATTACAATTGGAATGGACTGTCTTGGCCGCTTTTTGGTTGTTGTTTATACCACTCGCCTCGGGAAGATAAGACTCATTTCAGCACGGAAGGCGAACAAATTCGAAAGAGCCGAATATGAAAGAAAATGAGTACGAGATGAAACAGCATTATGATTTCAGCAAGGGCAGACGCGGTGCGATTACTGCCTCACAACCGGGCAAGAGCAAGATCACCATTAGAATAGACTCCGAAATTCTTGAGTGGTTCAGGAATAAAGTGGAGGCAGCCGGGGGCGGTAATTATCAAACGATGATAAACGCGGCGTTGCGCCAATATGTAGAGACACAGGAGGGGGTTCTCGAGTCCACGATTCGCCGGGTGATCCGCGAGGAGTTGCAGCGCGGTGGACAAGGGTAGGGATTCACCGCTATTCGCTATTCACTATTGCCCCCCAATATGTTAGATCGCCACGTGAATTCATTGCCGGATGTGTAACGCATTGTGCGATCCGAAAATCCTGCCGCCAACCGGGGGAAAGTCTCGTGCACGAACTCTCCATTGCCCAGAGCCTTCTCGATATCGTCGTAGAGGAGGCGACCAGGAACAGGCTGGGCCGCGTAAACAAGGTCCGGCTCCGGATCGGGGAGCTTGCGGCCGTGGTTCCCGAGTCGCTCACGTTTTGCTTCGACCTGGTGAGCAGCGATACCGTCGCCTCAGGGGCGGCGATTGAGATCGAGTCGGTTGCGGTTACGGCTCGATGCGACAGGTGCGATGTTTCCTTTGAAGTGAAGGACCGGGTGTTCGAATGCCCGAGGTGCGGTGAACCTGTTCTGGAAATGCTCAGCGGCAGGGAGCTTTACGTGATGAGCATAGAGGGGGAAACGGGAGAAGAGGATGGCTGAGATAGCGGTGCCCGTCGTGCGTAACATTCTTCAGGCCAATGAGCGGCTTGCCTCTGAAAACCGGAGGCGATTCGATGAGGCTGGAATTTTTGTGATAAACCTAATGAGTTCGCCAGGGGCGGGCAAGACCTCGCTGTTGGAGAAAACCATCGACGCTCTGGCCGGACGGCTGGGCATCGCGGTGATCGAAGGCGACCTCCAGTCGTCCTGCGATGCCGAGCGGATACAAAAAAAAGGCGTGCAGGCCGTGCAGATCAATACCGATGGCGGCTGCCACCTGGACGGCAACATGATCCAGATCGCGCTTAGCGCTATAGATCTCACCGGAGTCGACCTGCTCATAATCGAAAACGTCGGAAACCTCGTCTGCCCCGCCGAGTTCAACCTGGGAGAGCATGAAAAAGTCACGATCCTGAGCGTTGCCGAAGGCGATGACAAACCGGTCAAATACCCGCTCATGTTTCAGATTTGCTCGGTGCTGCTGGTCAACAAGATCGACCTTCTGCCCTATACCGACTGCGACGTGGCTAAAATTCGACAAACAGCCAAACATCTCAATCCGGCGGGCAAAGTCTTCGAAATTTCGTGCAGGACCGGGGAAGGCTTTGGACCCTGGCTCTCCTGGCTCGAAGAGAAGGTGAGCGAACACCGTAGCCGCGCCGCTTCCTCCCACCACTCGGACAAGCACTGAAGGTGAAATCCACGGTCGAAATATCACGATTCGAACAGCAGTGCGCCTCAGACCAGGATTCGGTTCGCCGTGTTCTGGTAAAAGTCCGGGGGATCGTGCAGGGCGTCGGCTTTCGACCGTTTATCTACCAGTTGGCCGGAAGATGTGGTGTAAACGGCTGGGTCCGCAACCAGTCGGACGGGGTGGAAATCGAGGTGGCCGGTCCCTCGGGATCGGTCGAGACCTTTATCGACTCGATTTCACGGGAGCACCCGCCCCTGGCCAGGATCGTAAGCATCGAAACCAGCGACCTTTCCTACCTGCGGTTCGAAGGGTTCACGATACGCGAAAGCAAAGAGGTCGCGTCGCGCTCCACACTGATTTCTCCGGATGTGTGCACCTGCTCCGACTGCCTGCGCGAACTCTTCGACCCCGCCGATCGCAGGTTTCGCTACCCCTTCATCAACTGCACCAACTGCGGTCCCCGCTACACGATCATAAAGGACATTCCCTACGACCGGGATAAGACCACGATGGCGCAGTTTACCATGTGCCCGCAGTGCCGGAGCGAGTATGAAAACCCGCTCGACCGGCGTTTTCATGCCCAACCCGACGCCTGTGCGGATTGCGGCCCGCAGGTGTGGCTCGAAGATTGCCGTGGGAAGGTGATCGTCTCCCGTGATGAGGCAGTGCGCAAGGCGGTTGAATTCCTCGATGCGGGCGCCATAGTGGCGCTAAAGGGGCTTGGCGGTTTCCATCTGGCGGTCAAGGCCAGCGACGAAGAGGCCGTAAAGCGGTTGCGGGGCCGCAAAATCCGCGAAGAAAAGCCCTTCGCCGTGATGTTTCGCGATCTCGAAGAGATCGAGCGCCATTGCCAGGTGAGCGGCACGGAGGAGGAGTTGCTTAAAAGCCCGGCAAGGCCCATCGTCTTGCTGTGGAAACGTTCGGAACCCGCGGAGTTTCCGATCGCCCGAAGCGTCGCCCCGAAAAACAGACGCCTTGGCGCTTTTTTGCCCTACACCCCGCTTCATTTCCTCCTCTTTTCCGACACTGCCTGCCGCGCGCTCGTAATGACAAGCGGAAACCGAAGCGATGAGCCGATCGCGCTGGAAAACGAGGAAGCAAGGCTAAAACTTGGCGAAATCGCCGACTATTTTCTCTTCCACGACCGCGCGATCCATATTCGCTGCGACGATTCGGTGGCCTTGGTCCGGGGAGACCGCCCCCGTTTTGTCCGACGGGCACGCGGGTATGCACCGCTTCCGGTTTATCTCCGCGATTCGTCTCCTCCGGCCCTGGGCGTCGGTGCCGAACTGAAGAATACGGTTTGCCTCACGCGCGGCGAGAGCGCTTTTGTGAGCCAGCACACCGGGGACCTTGAAAATATCGAAACCCTGCGCTCCTTCGAACATTCGATCCGCCATTTCGAACGGATCTTTGAAGTACGGCCCGAGTTGGTCGTCCACGATATGCACCCCGATTATTTGAGCACCCGGTGGGCACGCGAGCAGCGGGAGCTCCCCGTCGCGGCCGTCCAGCACCATCACGCCCACATCGCCGCGGTCATGGCGGAGCGCGGGATAGAGGGGCCGGTACTCGGCCTGGCCATGGACGGGACCGGGTATGGCCCCGACGGGACGATCTGGGGCGGGGAAATCCTTCGAGTAGGAGAGACCGGCTTTGAAAGGCTCGGGTCCTTTAAAACGGTTCCCCTGCCCGGTGGGGCGAAAGCGATACGGGAGCCGTGGCGCATGGCCCTTGGCTATCTGTGGAGCCTTGACCCGGAAAATGTCCGGAGCCGATACGGAGACTTTTTGGCCGCCTGGCCGGCGGCAGATGCGGGCATCGTGTTGCAGATGATTTCCCGTGGGCTCAACTCTCCTCTTACCTCCTCGTGCGGAAGGCTCTTCGATGCGGCTTCCGCTCTTGCCGGGGTCTGCCTCTACGCAAGCTACGAAGGACAGGCGGCAATCGAGTTCGAACAGGCTATGGAGCCCGATGACGGACGCTATGAGGGAAAAATCGACTCCTCAAGCGATGGCTTCATTCTGATCGACCAGTTTCCGATAGTCGAGGCCCTGGTGGAGGATGTGAGGCGAAACGTCCCGGCGGGAAGGATCTCCGCACGCTTCCATAAAGGCGTTGCGCATCTTCTTGCGCAGGCCGCGCGCGCTGCTTCCCGAAAAACGGGTATCCACCGCGTGGCCCTTGGCGGCGGGGTCTTCCAGAACTGTTGCCTTTCCGAGCGGCTCGAAGCGGAGCTTCTGTCGACGGGCTTCGAGGTTTTTGCCCACGAAGAAGTCCCGCCAAACGATGCGTCCATATCTCTTGGCCAGGCGTGGATAGGCGGCCGAATGTTAGCGGAGCGCGCAAAAGGCGCAAAGGAGGAGTCGTGAAATACCTCGACGAGTACAGAGATCCGCAATTGGCGAAGGAGCTGCTCGAAAGGCTGCGCCGCAAAGACTTTTCCAAAAAAGAGATCCGCCTGATGGAGATCTGCGGCACCCATACGGTTGCCATCTTCCGCTCCGGCCTAAAGGAGCTTCTGCCCCCCGAAATCCGGCTGATAAGCGGGCCGGGCTGCCCCGTGTGCGTTACGGCAAATGAAGATATCGATAGAGCGATATGGCTTTCGGGAAGACCCGGGGTTATCATTACCACCTTCGGCGATCTCGCGAGGGTGCCGGGTTCGTCCTCCTCGCTGAATATCGAGAGGAGCAGGGGGGCGGATGTGCGGATCGTCTACTCGACCCTGGACGCTCTGGAAATCGCTCGTGCCAATCCCGACCGGGAGGTTATCTTCATCGGGATCGGGTTCGAGACCACGGCGCCGACCATTGCCGCGGCCGTTCTGCAGGCAAGTCGACTGGGTGTGGGGAACTTTTCGGTCTTTTCGGCCCACAAGCTTTTGCCCCCGGCCATGAGGGCGCTTCTCGAGGCCCGTGAAGTCAATCTGGACGGCTTCATCTGTCCCGGCCACGTGAGCACGGTCATCGGGGCAAACGCCTACCGGGAGGTGGTGCAAAAGTACCGGGTTCCCTGCGTCGTGACCGGCTTTGAACCCCTGGATATCCTGCAGGGCGTAAGTCTTCTCATCGACCAGGCGCAGGGCGGACGGGCAGAAGTCGAAAACCAGTATCGGCGGGCCGTCACATGGGAAGGAAATGTCGCCGCCCAAAAGCTCATAGAGGGGATTTTCGAACCCGTGGATTCCACCTGGCGAGGCATGGGAGTCATTGCGAAAAGCGGCCTCGGATTTCGGCAGGGCTGGAAAAAATTCGACGCCTCCGAGCGGTTTGCCCTGCCCGAGATACAGGTGCGGGAACACCCGGGCTGCAAGTGCGGGGAAGTGCTTCGCGGAATCATGCGTCCGTCCGAATGCGGCCTTTTCCGCACAGTCTGTTCGCCCCAGACGCCAAAAGGCCCGTGCATGGTCTCCTCCGAAGGGACCTGCGGCGCCTACTACCGATATCAAAATCCACCGCAGAGCCGCAGAGAGCGCTGAGAATGAGCGACTGTAGAAGCGAGGGGAAAATGGAGGTCAACGGAATGGACCAGGGACTTGTTCAGCTCGATCAGGGCAGCGGCGGGCGCGCGATGCACGAACTCATCGACGATCTGTTTCTCAGCGCCTTTAACAATCCGCTGCTTCTGGAAAGAAACGACTCCGCGGTTTTTGAAATCCCGGGCGGACGCCTGGCCATGACCACCGATTCCTACGTGATCGATCCCCTGTTTTTCCCGGGGGGAGACATCGGCAGCCTTGCGGTGCACGGCACCGTGAACGACCTGGCGATGCGGGGCGCAAAGCCGCTCTACCTCACCGCGGGATTCATCCTCGAAGAAGGCCTCGAGCTGGACGCTCTGAAACGGGTTGTAGCTTCGATGGCCGGGGCCGCCTCGGAGGCCGGCGTGCAGGTGATTGCGGGCGATACCAAGGTGGTGCCCAGGGCCAAGGCCGACAAGCTCTTTATAAACACTGCCGGGATCGGCCTGGTGCCCGCGGGAATCGACCTCTCCGGCTGTAATGCCCGGCCGGGCGACCTCGTGCTCATAAACGGCACGATTGGCGACCACGGCATGGCGGTGTTGTGCAAACGCGAGGGGCTCGAGTTTGAAAATGAAATCCGCAGCGACTCGGCCGCTCTAAACGGTCTCATCGAACGTATGCTCGCAGCCTTTCCCGGAATTCACGTGTTGCGCGACCCGACGCGGGGCGGCGTGGCGACAACTCTGAACGAGATCGCCGAGCAGTCCGCAGTGGGGATACGCCTCTTTGAAGAGGCGCTCCCGATCCGCGGGGACGTAGCCGGCGCCTGCGAGGTGCTGGGGCTCGACCCGCTCTACGTGGCCAACGAAGGGAAGGTCCTTGCGATCGTCCCGGCCGGTGGCGCCGATGCCGTGCTCTCGGCCATGAAGTCCCATCCGCTTGGAAAATCTTCCTGCATACTGGGGAAAGTCGTCTCCGACGATCCCGGAAGAGTCTTACTGCAAACCAGAATCGGGGGCTGCCGCATAGTGGATATGCTGCGCGGCGAGCAGCTTCCCCGCATCTGTTGACACGGAAAATCCACCCATGTTCATAAATGGAACATCCCTATCGGATGCAAAAGAGGGGAAATGCCTTCTGTGCGGGGAGCGTCTTGGCGAGATCGCCCGCTGCGTTGGAATTTGTCCCTCCTGTGTGAAAAATCGTCCCGAGGAAAGCCGGGCGCAGATCGATCGGGTCCATGTCAAGGCACGGGAGATGTTCGGTCTTCCGACACGGCCTGCCGCCAACCCGGAGGGGATCGAATGCAAGCTCTGTTTCCATCGCTGCAGGCCGGGCAGCTGCCAGAAAGGCTACTGCGGTGTGAGGCGCGGGTGCGAATCGAGCATGCGGACCGACGGCAAGTCGCGCGCGCTCGTTTCCTTCTACCGCGACCCTCTTCCCACGAACTGCGTTGCCGACTGGGTCTGTGCCGGCGGCACAGGGGAGGGCTACCCCCGCTTCGCCTACGACTGCGGCCCCGAAGTGGGGTTCTATAACCTGGCCGTCTCTCTGGACGCCTGCAACTTTGATTGTCTCTTTTGCCAGAACTGGTCTTTCAAAAAGTCCCACCTCGCGCCCAAGTGGACCGATAGGCGAACCCTCGAGGCCGAAGTCGACGAGCGCACGAGCTGCATATCCTTTTTCGGCGGAGATCCCGGGCCGCAGCTGCCTTACGCCATTAGGCTCAGCCATGCGGTGAGAAAGAAACACCCGGGCAGGATACTTCGCATCTGCTGGGAAACCAACGGCGCCGTGCACCCTTCGGGGCTGCGCGCAATGGTCCGGCTCGCCGTGAAATCGGGAGGGTGCGTGAAAATGGATCTCAAAGCCTGGAGTCCCTCCATTCACCGCGCTCTTTGCGGGTGCGACAATGCAAAAATACTGGAAAACTTCGCCAGGGCCGCCCAATGGTCTTCGGATCGTTTGACTCCGCCCGCCCTTGTGGCAAGCACCCCTCTCATCCCCGACTTCATAGACGAAGACGAAATCTACGGCCTCGCTTCGTTCATCGCCCGGATCAATCCCGATATACCCTACGCGCTCCTCGCGTTCGCCCCGCAATTTCTGATGAATGGGTCGCGCACCACCTCCGCCGCCCAGGCCCGCGCCTGCCTTGAGGCCGCAAAATCGGCCGGCCTCAAACGCGTTTGCATAGGCAACGAACACCTGCTCAGCTGATTAGATTGCATAGAACCCTGGACTATGTTAGTTTTGGCATGGATGCCTGTGACAGGCGATCCTGCTCCTTATGTGCCTAAAAAAAACCTTTTGGATCCAATGTATGGGAGATTCGGTGAGCAACGCATATCCCGGTCGGAATTCTGCGCTATATACAAAAGCACATTCGACCTACCAAAAACTAATGCTTCTTTTCCGCGGAAAAACAAATAATACGGTTGTCCAGTTTATGCGCTATACAACGGTTGGTGGCTGCGCATTTGTCATTGATTTTTTATGCCTTTATATTCTAACGAGATATTTTCATATCTACTACCTGTATTCGGCAGCTTTAGGATTTGCCATAGGTATGGTGCTGAACTATTTACTTAGTATCCATTGGGTGTTTGACAAGCGTAAAGTCCAAAGCCGGCAGTGGGAGTTTGTCATTTTTTTTATTATAGGTGTGGGAGGTCTTTTGCTTAATGAAGTATTTATCTGGTATTTTGCTGGAATTCTATTGATCAACTACCTGATAGCAAAGTTGCTTTCCACATTTTTCGTATATACGTACAATTTTGTTGTAAGAAAAAGTACACTCTTTTCATAGAAAAAAAAAGAATGGCTGACAAGCGTGCAATAATCATCGGTGCGGGTCCCGCCGGCCTTACAGCGGCCTACGAGCTTCTTACCCAAACAAATATCAAACCCGTAGTTATCGAAGCAAGCGGGGATATCGGCGGTATTTCCAAAACAGTTAATTACAAGGGTAATAGAATAGACATCGGGGGGCACAGATTTTTTTCGAAGTCGGGTCGTGTGCTCGACTGGTGGCTGAATATTTTACCTCTGCTGCCGGAAGGGGCGCCGCTCCCCGCGCGGGACTGCGACCCTGTAAAAGAGCTGCAGGTCATGCTCGTAAGAGAACGTCTATCCCGGATACTGTATCTGCGAAAGCTTTTCGGCTATCCGATCGCTCTTAATTTCCGCACGTTGACGAATCTGGGGTTTGCGCGGGTGGTAAAAATCGCCGCAAGCTACGCAAAGGCCCGCCTTTGGCCCATCAGGCAGGAGAAGTCTCTTGCCGATTTTTTTACCAATAGATTCGGAAAAGAGCTTTACGCAACCTTCTTCCGGGACTACACGGAAAAAGTGTGGGGGGTCCCTTGCGACCGGATACGACCGGAGTGGGGGGCGCAGCGCGTTAAGGGCCTCTCGATCACCCGGGCGCTGGTGCACGCCATGAAAAACCTGGCGGGGAAAAAGGACTCCTCGGTAGACCAGGCGGGAGTGGAAACGAGCCTGATTGAGCGATTCATGTATCCCGCCCACGGTCCCGGACAATTATGGGAAAAGGTGGCCGAGCGCGTGCGGGAGTTGGGCGGGGAAATCCTGCTGCACCATGAGGCAGTAGGCATAAAATCCGAGGGCGAACGTGTTGTCGGAGTCGAAGTGTGCGGGCAGGGCGGGGGCGAGCCCCGGTTCATGACGGGCGACTACATCGTTTCGACCATGGCCGTAAAGGACCTCATCGGGGCCTGGGACAAGGACGTCCCGGAAGAGGTGCGGCGGGTGGCCTCCGAGTTGCCCTACCGCGACTTCATCACCGTCGGACTCCTGCTCAATCGCTTTCGGCTGCGGGATAACGATACGGCCCATGAAATGGATGGGCTTGTCCGGGATAACTGGATCTACATCCAGGAACCCGACGTGAAGGTCGGCCGACTGCAGATATTTAACAACTGGAGTCCCTACATGGTGAAAGACCCCGGTTCGATCTGGATAGGCCTCGAATACTTCTGTAACGAGGGGGACGATCTGTGGGAGAAATCCGATGAGGAGTTTTTGAACTTCGCCGTCCGGGAGGCCGAGCAGATCGGCATCGCCCTTCCAACCGACGTGCTCGACGGTGTGGTTATCCGGATGCCCAAGACATATCCCGCCTACTTTGGCGCTTATGATCGATTCGATGTGGTCAGGGAATTTACCGATCGGTTCTCGAACCTTTTTCTTGTCGGCAGAAACGGCATGCACCGGTATAATAATCAGGATCACTCCATGCTCACGGCTATTGCTGCGGTGGAGAATATCAAAAACAACGTATTGACCAAGGACAACCTGTGGGCGGTCAATGCCGATGATGAATATCATGAAGAGAAATAGGCAAACTCCAAATCGAGAGGCACTATATGATCATTATCGGTGAGAAGATAAACGGCACGAGGAAACGGGTCGGCGAGGCGGTCATGAACCGCGATGGAGATTTTATTCGAGATCTTGCCTTGCGGCAGTTTCAAAACTCCGCTTCCTACCTGGATATCAATGCGGGCGGCTTGCCGCAGCAGGAGCCCAAAGACATGGCCTGGCTGGTGCAAACCGTGCAGCAGGCTGTCCCGGATGCGACGCTTTGTCTCGACAGTCCCAATCACAAGGCCTTGCGGGCCGGGATCGAAAAGGCCGCCAGGACCCCGATGCTAAACTCCCTCAGCGCGGAGCAGTTTCGCATCGACGGCGTGTTGCCCCTCGCCTGCGAGTTTGGAACCGAACTGATACTCCTTCCCCTTGACGACAACGGGATTCCTTCTACTGCCGAAGCCCGGCTTGCCGTTGTGAGGCGTCTTGTGGAAATGACGCGCAAAGGAGGCATCCCGGATGAAAAACTCTTCGTGGATCCTCTCGTCATGGCGATTTCGACCGGCATCGAGAATGGAAACATCACTCTCGAGACCTGCCGCAGGATCAGGGAAGAGTTCCCAAAGGTCCACCTCACATGCGGACTATCCAATATTTCCTTTGGAATGCCGCTTCGGCCCCTGCTGAACCAGGCCTTCCTGGTCCTTGCCCTGCAGGCGGGCATGGACAGCGCGATTCTCGATCCGGAAAGCCGGGAGATGCGGGAGATGATGATGGCAACGGAGACCCTCCTGGGGAAGGATCGTCACTGTATGAACTTCAATCGGGCGTTTCGGGCCGGAAAAATCGGACCGGCGAAGACCTCTTGACAAGGAGAAAGAGCCATGATGGAAGGTTTTGAGAACATGACCCCGGAGCAAAGGCAGGAAGCGTTTCTGGCAAAATGGGTTTCGGGGGAGAAAGTCGAGTTCGCAGGGGATGAAGCCAGGATCGCGTACCAGTACCGGGCCGGGCTCATGAGGGACGCGGTTACGCTCAAGAAAACCCCGGAGAGGGCCCCGATCGTCATCCTGGGCACTTTCGCCCCCACCATGCTCTACGGATGTTCGGCAAAAAAAGCGATGTACGACCCGGAGGCCCTGGGCAAGGTTTGGGTCGATTTTGCCAAAGACTACGATGCCGACGCTTCGGGAAATCCCGCTCTTGTCATGTACGGCCCGCCGCTCGAAACCCTGGGCTACGATCTGTACAAGTGGCCGGGACACGGCCTCAAAGAAGAGCAGGGCTACCAGTTCCTGGAAAAACCCTACATGAAGGCCGAAGATTACGACCACTTCATCGCCGATCCGACCGACTACTGGTTCCGCGTATGGTTTCCGCGGACCCACAGCGCGCTCAAGGGACTGGCGAATTTGCCCCCGCTCTATGGCACAATGGAACTGCCGGCCGCCGGACCCTGGCTTGCCACTCTCGGCGCCCCTCCCGTGCAGGAGGCCTTGAAGGCCCTCATGGAGGCGGGCAGGCAATCCTTCGAGTGGATCGGAAAGCTCCTGCCCTATATGGGAAAGATTTTGAGCTCGGGTTACCCGATGTATGCGGGCGGCTTTTCCAAGGCCCCTTTCGATGTTTTGGGCGATTCCTTCCGGGGGACCACCGAACTGATGATGGACCTCTACCGCAGGCCGCAAAAAGTACTGGAGGCCGTCGACCGGATCGTGCCGCTCATGATCGATCTGGGTTCGAGCATGGCGTTGGCCAACGGAAACCCCATGGTCTTCATCCCGCTCCACAAGGGCGCCGATGGATTCATGTCCAACCAGCAGTTCGAAAAATTCTACTGGCCGAGCCTGAGAAAGGTGATTGTCGGGTTGGCCGAAAGGGGCTGCGTTCCCTTTTGTTTCGTCGAAGGAGGCTACAACCAGCGGCTGGAATTTCTGGCCGACCTGCCCGAAGGCAGATGCATCTTTATCTTCGACAGGACCGATATGGCGACGGCCAGGAAGGTGCTGGGGGGAAAATCGTGTATCGGAGGCGGGTTTCCGGTCTCACTTATCATGACCGGTACTCCCAAACAGGTGGAAGAGGAGACCAAAAGGCTTCTGGACCAGGCCGCGGGGGACGGCGGCTACATCCTGAGCATCGGGTGCGCCATGGACGAAGCCAGGCCGGACACGCTCAAAGCCTTTGTCGAGGCGGGCAAAAAATACGGCAAATATTAGGGAGGGAAAACCCATGCAAGATCTTCTGAACGCGATAGTGGAAATGATGGAAGATGACGCCCTGGCGCTCACAAAGAAATATCTCGCCGCGGGAACACCCCCGCTGCAGATTGTCGACGTCTACAAGGAGGCGTTGAAAATAATCGGCGAGCGTTTCGAAAAAGGGACCTATTTCGTACCCGAACTGATCCTGGCAGGGGAGATGATGAATGCGGCCTCGAGCCTCATCAAGCCCTACATTACCACCGAAGAGGGACATGGGGGCGAGAAGGTCGGTCGGTTTCTGCTGGGGACCGTTGAAGGCGACATTCACGATATCGGCAAGGGCATGGTGGGCATGCTCATGGATATCAACGGGTTCGAGGTAAAAGACCTCGGAGTGGACGTGCCCGCCAAAACTTTCATTGAGGAAGCCAAAAGCTTTCAGCCACACATTATCGGCCTCAGCGGCCTCTTGACCCTTTCCTTCGACTCGATGCGTCAGGTGGTCGAGGCCCTGCGGGAGGCCGGGATGCGGGATAACGTAAAAGTCATCATCGGCGGGGGCCAGATGGACGACCACGCCTGCCGGCATGTGGGCGCCGACGCCTGGGTGACCGATGCGGTGGCAGGTGTTAAACGCGCGCTCGAATGGATGGGAAAATAGCTGCTTTTCGTCCACAATTCGAAAAGGGTATCACCCGCCGAAATAGCGGCAAACAACCGGCCCCGGAGGGTTTCTTCGGGGTCGGCCGCCTCTTATTACGGGGGAAAGAAGCCAATCAGACGAGTTGCAAAAAAAAAAGCTTCTCGGCCCGGTCAGGAAGCCTTCCCCATCAATACCGCCCGGCTGCGCGGTACCTGGACGGCCTCGACCGCTGCAAGCCCATTTTTTTCAGCAATTTCAACAGTCTCTGCAAAGTTCTTTTCCGAAACGTGCCCGCTGGGTTCGGCAAGAAGCAACCTGCCTGAAGGGGCCAGCGAAGCCGCAAGTTCAGTGAAGAACCTGCTGCGATCGGGCACTTCATGGGCCAGAGCGAAAGCGATCGCGAAATCGATGGTTCCGGCGCCATCTTCGAGTCCCAGGCTGTGCTGGGAACAGAGGCGCGTTTCAACAGAAACGCCGGCCTTCTTCGCACGCATTATGACGCCGTCGAGCATTCCCTGCTGCATATCCACACAGATGACTCTGCCTTCCGTTCCGACCAGACGGGCAAGCGGAATGCTAAAAAAACCCATTCCGCAGCCGACATCGAGCGCTGTCATTTTATTGCGAACAAACGGTGTCAGGATCTTATCGGGGTCCTGGATGAGTTTCCTCACCGGGCTGGCAAGAAAATGTCCAAGCAATACCGGGCAAACTCCTTGCGACATGATTCGCTCCTTTGCGCCGGGCCGCAGCGCGTGGTTTACGGGTGCTTCAGGAATCTCAAATAGAAGGCTGTAAACACCAGGACGATTCCGATGTTGACCATCAGCCGTTCCCAGAATCGATTCTTGAAGAACAGTACATCCACACTAACGACAACGAGTATCAACGCTACAATGTAAAGCACGACAGACAGGTTTTTTGCCATTTGAATCACCGTTTCGGTTTTTTGTCCAGGTCTCGCGTTCGGCAATCACCCAAACACCACCTCATATACACTCATCTGATTTGAAACTAAAGGCCCTGGGAGATGATGGAGAGTCGGCCGCTTGATTCCGAAGAGCTTTGCCGCCTCGGTCTTGCTGCCCCGGCTTTCCTGCAGAGCGCACGGAACGAATTTGCACTGCATCTCGACAGTGGCCGTTGGCGACTTGGACCCCATCAAAGATGTTGTTCAAGATCCATCCGCCCGTGAAGGATACGGACAACATCGACAGCGCCCTCATGCAAACGGAAAAAAATGATGTGAGCCCCCGGACCCCAAGAGTTCGGCCCGGTCCCGGTTTCGGGCGGTCTCGGCCCGTTTCAGGCGATTTAGGCACCCTGTTAACGTCTTGATAATCCGGGAAGCCGATCCTTTAAAAGCTTGCCATCGTGCTGATTTTTGGCCACCGCTGCAGGGGGCAACTCCCCCTTTGCCTCAAAATGAAGGAAAGGTAATTTTTACCCTTTCGAGGGGGGGCGTATTTAGCCGAGAAAGGATTTTTTTCTTTATTTTTCCCAAAATGACGATATAAAGAGGGCAACCTTAATTTGCAACTGGAATGTGGTTGCTTATCGAACTTTGCGAAATTAGATTATGTCAACGAAGAAGAAACTGCTAAAACGTTTGTTCTCAAGGCCTAAGGATTTTACGTGGGACGAAATGGAGACCCTCCTCAATGGGCTTGACTACGTGACAATCAGCGGAGAAGGCTCCAGATACAAATTTTCTCACACCGAATCGGGAAGCTTGATCAACTTGCACAAACCACATCCCGGCAACATAGTTAAAAGTTATGCAATAGATGATGTAATCGAAAGTCTGAAAGCAAGAGGGATTCAGCCGTGAAAGATAACACTCTACACTACAAGGGTTTTTCCGGATCTGTAAGGGCCAGCATTGAAGATAGCTGTCTTCACGGAAGAATTTTATTTATTGAGGATTTGGTTACCTACGAAGCCGATACTATTCCCCAGCTTAAGACAGAATTCGAGTCCGCTGTTGATGATTATCTAATCACGTGCCAGCGATTGGGTCGTAAGCCAAACAAACCGTTGAGTGGCACCTTTAATGTAAGGATAGGACCTGAATTGCACCAAAAGGTAGCACGGCATGCGGCTTTAAACGGTACAACGATTAACGATGTTGTCAAAAAAGCCGTTGCTGAGTTCATAAAAGATCCTGAGCGATACGAGGTCGTTCACAAACATTACCCTGAATCCGTGAGTTCAATGTGAGCAGGTATCCTCGTGGGGTCTGGACAATCGGCGGCTACATTTCCGCACGTGGAGAAAGAGTGTAACGCGGCGTCATGTCGCCGAATGTGATCTGCGCTTTTGCGCGATGAAGCTTTCAAAATCAAAAAGAGTTGACGGCCCGCTCTGCTCACCTTCATCGAGCGCGATCCGCAACGCGGAGAGCTTCGCTTCCTGTTCCTCCAGCAACCGCAAGGCGGCGCGTACAACATCGCTTGCGCTGCTGTGTAAGCGGTCGGTGAACCCCACCTTGTACACCAGGAAAAGGTCTGCGATGATCTC
>JBMFWU010000014.1:0-53029 GCA_049964955.1 Syntrophobacteraceae bacterium | reverse complement strand
CCGAGCGATCGGCCTTCACGCGCCTGCGCGTGAAGGCCGATTCCCCGGGGGGCGCGGGGGAGACACTCCCCCGCTCTTTTGTCCCTTGGCCACGCAAAACACAACGAGGACCCAAATGAGTGCTGAGTTCAAGCCGAAGATAATCGCTTTTTGTTGCAACTGGTGTGCCTACGCCGGCGCCGATCTTGCCGGGGTTAGCCGCATCCAGTATCCGTCAAACATCCGCATCATCCGGGTGATGTGTTCGGGGCGCGTTTCTCCCGATTTCATCCTGCAGGCCTTTCAAAAGGGGGCCGACGGCGTTCTGGTGAGCGGCTGACACATCGGCGACTGCCGTTACCTGGAAGGTAACGTAAAGGCTTCGCGGGTGATCGACATGGTATGGGAGCTGATGGATCTTCTCGGCATCGACCGCAGGCGGCTCGATCTGCAGTGGGTCTCCTCGGCGGAGGGCGCCCGTTTTGCCGAAATTGTGACTTCATTTACCCACCGCGTAAAGGAACTGGGGAAGTCGTCTCTTGGAGTGGCTGCATGAACATAGGCGAATCCATTAATTTCTACAGGACGTATTACTGCCTGGACTGCGGCGTCTGCACCGGGAGCTGTCCGGTTGCGCGGGTGCTGCCCGGCTTTTCTCCGCGCCTGTTTGTGGAAAAGGCACTTCTGGGACTGGGAGACGAGTTGCTGCGCGACCCCGACCTGTGGTCCTGCCTTACCTGCGGCCGGTGCTTCGAGCGGTGCCCGACCAAAATCGATTTCCCCGAATTCATGAGAAATCTTCGGGAAGAAGCTGCCGCACGCGGTCTTGCCCCGGCACTCGCCCATCATGGCATGCTCCAGTCGGTCATGGAATTCCAGGCGAGGGGAGTGAGCCAGAAAAAAACGGAGTGGGCGCGGGAGGCGGGAAAAATCGCAGATACCGGAGAGGTCTTTTACTTCGTTGGCTGCATGCCCTATTTCAGCGTGATCTTCCGCGACATCGGAGTCGACAGCCTGACGATCGGCAGGAGCGTGATAAAGATTCTAAACGCTGCGGGCGTGACTCCGGTCGTGAGCGACGAGGAAGCCTGCTGCGGACACGATATGCTCTGGAACGGCAACCCGGAAACCTTCAAAAAGCTCGCGGCAAAAAACCTCGAGCTCATCCGGCGAAGCGGCGCGAAACGAGTCGTTTTCAGCTGTCCGGAAGGCTACTACACCTTCAAACACCACTATCCGCAATATTTCGGGGACCTCGGCTTCGAAGTGGTCCATTTCTACGATTTCGTCGAGCAGATGATCGCAGACGGCGCACTCCATCTTTCCGACGGGGCCAGGTCGTATACCTACCACGACCCGTGCCGTCTTGGTCGTATGGCCAAGATTTTTGACAGCCCCCGCGCGATTCTGGGCAATCTTGCCGGCGACCGCTTCCGGGAGATGGAGCGAAACCGGGAAAATTCGGTGTGCTGCGGCACGACCGGATGGGCCAATTGTTCTAGCTGCTCCAAGCAGATCCAGGCCGAACGCATACGGGAAGCGAAGGCCGCCGGGGCAAACACCCTGATCACCTCCTGCCCCAAGTGCCGGATCCACCTGAGCTGCGCGCTTACGAGCATGGAAGATATGGACCTTGAGATCAAGGACCTGACCACCCTGATTTGTGAAAACATGAGGTGAAAAGTGAATAAAGACGTACTGGTCATCGGCGGAGGGATCGCCGGAATTCAGTCGGCCCTGGACCTTGCCGAAATGGGCATCCAGGTGCACATGGTGGAAAGGCTCCCGAGCATTGGCGGCAAGATGGCCCAGCTGGACAAGACGTTCCCCACCAACGACTGCGCCATCTGAATTCTTTCGCCCAAGCTGCTGGATGTCGGTCGGCATCCCAAAATAAATCTTCTGGCTTACAGCGAAATCGAAGAGATCGCCGGTGAGGCGGGAAACTTTACCATCACCGTGCGCAAAAAAGCGCGCTACGTCAACGAAGACCGCTGCACCGGCTGCGGGTCGTGCGCCGAGAAGTGCCCCACCTCGGCGATGGATCTTTTCAACGCCGGAATCGGTCAGCGCAAGGCCGTCTACAAGTATTTCGCCCAGGGCATCCCGTCGGTGTTTACGATCGATGCCCCAAGCTGCCGCCAGCTCGGTCAGGGAAAGAAATGCGGCGTGTGCGCCAAGACCTGCCAGGCCGATGCGATCGATTTCGAGCAAAAGGACAGGATAGTCGAGCTCAAGGCCGGCGCGATCGTTATGGCCACCGGCTATGATGTTTTCGATCCTTCTGTCATTCCCGAGTATGGCTACGGACGAATCAAAAACGTGGTTACCGCCATCGAGTTCGAGCGGCTCCTGAGCGCTTCGGGGCCGACTGCCGGACATCTCGACCGCCCCTCCGAGCTTGCCTTGGAAAAAGAGATTGAAGAGAGCGCAAAAGAGGTGCGAAAGCTTTCCGCACGTGTAAAGCAGCTCCGGGAAAAACAGGGCGAAACCGCGCCCGAAGTGGTCGCGCAGGCCGAGACTCTGGCGAAGATGGAAGCCGCTCTCGAAGCCATGAACCGGAAAAAAGCCGCGGCCACGACCGCCAAAAAACTTGCCTTCATCCAGTGTGTGGGGTCGCGCGATTTCCGATTCAACCGTTTTTGCTCCTCCTTTTGCTGCATGCATTCGGTAAAGGAGGCGATGATCGCAAACGAACACGACCGGGACGTCCACTCCTCCGTTTTCTGCATGGACCTTCGCGCGGTCGGCCGGGGCTTTGAGGAATACAAGCTGCGGGGCGGAAAGCAGGCCAATATCGATTACGTGCGCGGCCGCGTGGCCGAGATCACCGAAGACGATGCCAAAAACCCCGTGGTCTGGTTCGAATCGACTACCAGCCGGCAGGTAAAAAGCGAGGTCTTCGACATGGTGGTACTTGCCGCCGCATGTGTTCCGAGCGCCGGGACGGCCAAGCTCGCCGAACTCGCAGGCGTCGAGCTCGATGCGAACGGGTTCGTTAAAACCGACCCCCTCGTACCGCTTGCGACCACAAAACCGGGCATTTTCGTCTGCGGCTGCGCGCAGGGGCCCATGGATATCCCGGAATCGGTCGCCCAGGCGAGCAGCGCGGCGGCTTGCGCCGCAGAGGCCGTAACGAATGCAATTAAGAATTAGGAATTAGGAATTAAGAATGAAAACTCAGTTGGCAGAAGAAATCCGAATAGGAGTTTTTGTTTGCAACTGCGGCAGTAACATTGCCGGCTACCTGGATGTAAAGGAACTGGCCGAGTATGCCAAGACGCTGCCCAATGTCGTATTCGTGCGCGAAAACCTCTACACCTGCTCGGAAAACGGCATAAATGAAATCAAGGCCGCGATAAAAGAGGAGGGGTTGAACCGTGTGGTGGTGGCTTCGTGTACACCTCGCACCCACGAACCCCTGTTCCGGGGTACCTGCGCCGAAGCCGGCCTCAATCCCTACCTGTTCGAGATGGTTAACATCCGCGACCAGTGTTCGTGGGTGCATATGCTGGAGAAGGAAAAGGGCACGGACAAGGCAAAGGACCTCATTCGGATGGGTGTTGCCAAGGCCGCTCTGCTTTTGCCCCAGCAGCCTATCGAGTCCGAAATGGACCCGAGGGCCCTCGTGATCGGAGGCGGCATCGCCGGCATGACGGCAGCCCTGGCCCTGGCAAACCGCGGCTATGAGACAACCCTGATCGAAAAATCGAGCGAACTCGGCGGCCTTCTGCTACAACTCGATCGACTTGCGCCCTCCGGGGCCGATGCGGCCGAAGTGGCGCAAAAGCAGGCGGACCTTGTCCGCAACCACCCCAACATACACCTGCTCACCTCCACGCATCTGGAGGAGGTAAACGGGTACATCGGCCATTTTGATGTCCTGGCTTCCACAAACGGGTCCAAGACCCGCTTTGGAACCGGCGTTATCGTGGTGGCCACCGGTGCGCGCGTCTTCCGGCCCGCAGGGCTCTACGCTTATGACGGCCAGAAAGTGATCACCCAGCTCGAACTCGAAGAGCTTTTCAAGTCCGGAACGTTCGCTGCGAAAAACGTCGTCATGATTCAATGCGTGGGCGCTCGAAACGACGAGCGCAAGTACTGCTCGCGCATCTGCTGCATGGTGGCGATCAAAAACGCCATAGAAATAAAGGAAAAGAGCCCGGAGACGGGCGTGCGGGTGCTCTACCGCGATATCCAGGCATACGGGACGGAAAACGAGGCCCTTTTTCAGCACGCAAAAGAGCTGGGCGTGATCTTCATAAAATACGACCCGGCCCGCCCGCCGAGGGTCGAAGAGGGCAAGGTGGTCGTCTATCACGAACTGCTCGGACGCGAAATAGACCTGCCGCAGGACCTGGTCGTTCTTTCCACACCGCTTATCGCCGGGGAGGACAACGAGGCCATATCCAAACTCCTGCGGGTGTCGCTCGATGCGAACAAGTTCTTCCTCGAAGGACACGTGAAGCTAAAGCCGCTCGACTTTGCAACCGACGGCATCTACCTGTGCGGAAATGCCCACTATCCGGCGACCGTCCGCGAAGCGGTTTCGCAGGCGCTGGGCGCTGCCTCGCGCGCTTCCATACCGCTTTCCAAAGGGGTCATGTCGGTCGAGCCGATCGTATCCACGCTCGTCGATGAGGACGCATGCCGGGGCTGCGGGCTGTGCGTAGCACTTTGCCCTTACGGGGCGCTGGAAATCGTGCGCGGAGAAAAGGGACGGAAGGTCCGGGTGATTCCGGTAGCGTGCAAGGGATGCGGGGTCTGCGCCGCCACCTGTTATCACCACGCCCTGAGCGTCAATTCCTACTCGGATTCGCAGATAGGCGAGCAGATACGGGCCTTTTTGGAGAATTAGGAATTAGGAATTACGAATTGCGAATTGAAAAGACAAAGATGGGTGGGCGAAACGGAGTCTGCCGAAAAAATTATCCGGGAGGAACCAATGGCTGATTTTACCCCTAAAATTCTGGTGATGTGCTGCACCTGGTGAGGCTACGCTGCGGCTGACTTCGCTGGAGTTTCCAGGATGCAATATACGACGGATGTGCGCATCATCCGTCTCATGTGTACGGGCCGGGTGGATCCGACCATGGTGGCCAACGCTTTTCTCGAAGGAGCCGACGGACTCATGGTGGTCGGCTGCCACTTCGGAGACTGTCATTACATTTCCGGCAACTACCAGGCCAGGGTAAAAATCGGGCTTGCGGCCAGAGCCCTGGGCTATGTCGGCCTGAGCACCGACCGGGTTGCCTTCAACCAGTGCTCGTCGGCGGAGGGCGACCGGTTTGTGAGCCAGGTTACCGAATTCCACGAAACCATCTGTGGAATCGGACCCCTCGGTTCGGCCGAAGGGTTGCCGCTCGAAGCATTGAAAGACCGGGTCGATACGGCCCGCGCCGCCCTTGCCGGGGAAAAATTGCGCTGGGTGGTGGGTAAATTCACCGAATTCGAAAACAGCGGCAACAAATACGGCGAAAAATTTACCGAACACGAAATGTGGCGGACCCTCGATACGATCGTAATCGACGAAATCGCAACCCATGGGCTTATAAAAGAAATGCGAAAAGGCGCCGCTTCGGTCGTGGAGCTTGCCCAAAGGCTGCAAATCGCCCCGCCCGACGCTTTGAAGTACGTTCTGGCCCTGCAGAGGCGCGGGCTTGTGGGACTGGCCGGCATAGAGGGCGAAACGCCAAGCTACAGGATCTCCGGAAGCGGCAATTAACAGGAAGCCTAACGAAAATGTAGGTTGGGCTAAGCGAAGCGCAGCCCAACAAAACTTTCCGAGAGAAGAATGGGGCTAAGCGAAGCGCGGCCCGACAAAACTTTTCGAAAGACGAATCGAGGAGCTGGACGCAAGTGTCGGAAAAACAGGTAATCATTTTCGGAGGCGACCCGGCGGGGGTCGCGGCTGCTATCGAACAGGCGGAAGCGGGCCGGCGCGTGGTGCTGGTGGAAACCGCACCGGCTCTTGGCCCCGGGCGCATCCCGCAGACCCATCTTCTAAACGGCGGATCGGTCGCGGCCGACCCAAACTATGAGGCCGCCAAAAAGCATCCGAACATTCGCATCATCACCAACGCGGTCGTGGAAAAAGCTTCCGCCAAGGACGGGTCCTACACTTTCCGCATTCGGCGAAAGGCCACCCGGGTGGACCCGGAGAAATGCGACGGCTGCCGCGAATGCATCCGCGTGTGCCCGATCAATATGTACGATGACTTCAACGAAGGCATCGGCTTTCGAACGGCGATAGATTTCTTCAACCCCGGCGCCGGCGATTTCAATATTTTCAGAGAGGATATGCCCGTTTGTCAGGCGACATGCCCTGCCAATCTCGACATCCGCTCCTACGTCGGAAACATTGCCGACGGCGAATACGCCAAGTCTCTCGCCATAATACGGGAAAGGCTGCCTTTTCCGATGGCGATCGGCCGCGTCTGTCCGCACCCCTGCGAGACCGCGTGCAACCGCGGCTACATGGACGAACCGATTTCCATCTGCACCCTGAAACGCTTCGTAGCCGACTACGAGATGAAAAACGGCGTGAGCGCTCCGGTCGAAGTCCCCGATGAGTTCCACCCGGAAAAGGTGGCCATTATCGGTGCCGGACCCGCCGGGCTTTCCTGCGCCTATTTTCTCGGAAAAGCCGGCTACCATTCCGTAGTTTTCGAAGCCCTGCCCGAGCCGGGCGGAATGTTCCGCTACGGGATTCCCGAATACAGGCTCCCGACCCCGACCCTCATGCACGAGATAAACTGGATACTTTCCCACGGGGCCGAACTGCGCTGCAACACGAGGATCGGAAAAGACATTTCCTTCGAAGAGATCGTCTCCCAGTTTGATGCCGTCTTTATCGGCGTGGGTGCGCACAAGGGAATGAAGCTCCGCATCCAGGGCGAAGATCTGGAAGGCGTTGTCGACGGCGTCGATTTCCTGCGCGAGGTAAACGGCGGCAGGAAATGGCCCGCCAAGGGCAAGGTAATCGTTGTCGGGGGCGGAAACGTCGCCATGGACGCGGCCCGGGTCAGCTGGCGCGAAGGATTTGAGGAAGTCCACGTTCTCTACCGCAGGACCAAAAAGGAAATGCCCGCAAGCCCTTGGGAAATCGAAGCGGCCGAACAGGAAGGGGTTAAGTTCCAATACCTGGTCGCGCCGCTGGAAGTCGTCGGAAAAGACGGCAAGATGACCGGCCTCAAATGTCTGCGGATGCAGCTCGGCGAACCCGATGCCAGCGGCAGGCGAAGGCCCGTTCCTATCGAGGGCTCCGAATTCATCGTGGAGGCCGAGACCCTCATTCCCGCAATCGGACAGACCCCCGATCTCACTTTCGTCCCGGACGGCAGCGGCCTCAACATCACCCGGTGGAATACCTTCGGGGTCGATAAGAGCAATTACATGACCAACGTCGCAGGCATCTTCTCGGCCGGAGACGTCGAAACCGGCCCCGACATCGCCATCCGCGCCTGTGCGGGCGGCCGCAAAGCCGCCGACGGCATCGTGAGCTATCTGGTGGAGAAAAAACGCGCACGCTAGGCGGCAGGACCGCCGGATAACTATCGTTTCCTTTTCGCGTCTTCGCGGCTTCGCGTGGAAAAAATTTTACGAGGGACCCTATGCAATACGAAAACAAAGGCCGTTTCATAGTCAAATTCACCGATATTCCTACCCTGCGAAAACACCACTTTGAAATCGAGGTGGACGCGCGCAGGAACAACTACGACGAGGTGGAACTGGGATTCGATCAGGAAAGGGCCGAAAAGGAAGCCAAAAGGTGCCTCAGCTGCCGTCGCTGCCTGGGGTGTGCCCTGTGCTGGGCCGAGTGCAAACCGGAAGCCATTCAGTTCGACCTGCAGGATGAATTGCTGGAGCTCGAAGCCGACTCGGTCATTATTTCTCCGGGGGTCGAACGCGCGCTCGACCGCATCGACCGCCGTTTTGGCCTGGCAAAAGATGTAAACGTCGTAACCGACCTCCAGCTCGAGCGTATGCTGAGCGAATCGGGGCCGAGCGCAGGCCTGGTGATCCGGCCGTTCGACGGGCAGATCCCTTCGAGCCTCGCCTTCGTCCAGGCCTATGACAGCGCCGCCTCCGCCATGAACCGCTCGGCCATGACCCTCGCGGTAAACGAGGTCTCTTTACTCCGGCAAAAAATGGCCAGGGCCGAAATCGCCTTCTTTGCATCCCTTGAGGATTTTCCCGAGGCAAAAACCGCACTCGATGCGCCCGGGGCGCAACTCATAGGCGAACCCGTCCAGTCCGTTACCCCGAACGGCGGCTCGCCCGTCAAGGTGACTTTCGGGGAGGGGCAGACCAAAGAGTTCGATCTGGTCGTTCTCATCACCCAGCCGAAGATATCGAGTGATGCCCGTAGTCTCGCAAAGTCCCTCGGCCTCGACCTCTCCTATGCCGATTTTCTCTCCGGCGATGGAAACACCTTCATAGCCACGGAAAAGCAGGAGGTCCAACTCGCCCGACAGTCGTAAAACCGGCGATAAACGGCGTCCTTGGACACCTCGGCCGGGTTCGGCAGCAGATCAACAATGCTGAACCCGGCGTCGGCCATTCCCCACCTGACGATCAAAACTCGCAGCTCCGCATAAGCGTCTCATTATCTTTCCTTTCATCTCGTCCGGGCCACTCTTGAGAAAAGGACACATTTGTCCTACAATCAACCCCATGAAGGGACGCGAACTCATCCGAAAACTCCCTTGCGCCGGAGCCCGAAAATGACCTATCCCTTAATCCTCGCCACCGACCCCGAAACCGGCCAGGTCATGGCCCGGTTTCCCGATATTCCGGAGGCTATTACCGTTGGCGCTGACGTGACCGATGCGCTCCGGCATGGACTCGACGCACTGCTCTGCGCCCTTGCGGGCTATATCGCTTCCGGAAGGCCCATCCCGGAAGCCTCCACCAAAGCCGCGGAGGAACCCGCCATAGATCTTCCCGCCATCATTTCCGCAAAGCTTGCGCTTTACTCGGCAATGCGGCGTCAAGCGGTCACGCAAACTGCCCTGGCCGAAAAGCTTGGCGTCGATCCGCGCCAGATGCGCCGGCTCCTCGACCTCGACCACCGCTCCCGCATGGACCAACTCGAAACAGCCCTGGCAGCCCTCGGCATGCGCCTGGTCGTTTCCGCCAAAGAGGCCGCCTAAACGCGCGGCCTGCCGCACGATTGACGCAAAATTTCCTTCGGTGAAAGATCTCGATTTCGGGAAGTTCCCGAACGGGTTTGAATGTAGTTCCTGGTGCGAGTTCCCTCACTGTGTTTCGATCGGCACGATGGAAATTCTCCGAAGGCGGTGTTATGAGCATGATGCCGTTTTATTGTCTTGTGGCGAATTCGCGGCAAGAGACAGGGGCTTGGAGGCTTACAATGCGCACCGTAAGGATCGTCCGCTGGCAGGAAGAGGACGGGATCTGGCTGGGCTACCTGGATATCTACCCGGACCTCATGACACAGGGCACCAGTCTCGAGGAACTCCAGCAAAATCTCAGGGATATCCTGAAGGAGGTGGAAGGCGGCAATGTTCCGCTCGTCAGGACCCATGAAGACATGGCCGTCTGATCGAGGAGTATCCCGGATGAAGATCAAGATTACGCTGTCGCTGCCTTTTCAGGTGGCAAAGAAAAGGGAGTGGTATGTGGCTTCCTGCCGGGCGCTGGACGTAGTAAGCCATGGCGACTCGCCGGAAACGCCCAAGGCCCATTTGGAAGAGGCGCTGCTAGTCTTTTTGGAGTCGTGTCTTGAACGCGGCGTCCTGGAAGAGGTCCTGCGCGAGTGCGGATTCGCACCAACTCTTTCGGGCGATGCCTGTGCGCGACCGGCCGGCGCGTCGCGAAGGTACACTCGATATCCCCCTCTATCTGCTTGAAAAATCTACGGGCGTAGATCGTTGTCACCGCACATAAAGTAATTCCCCCCTACCGGAAATCGATGTCGATAACATTCGCTCCTGGCACCAGGAGAAGCATCAACATCGCATTCACCAAGTGGCGCTTGGCGGTGTCCTGCGACGAATGCTTTTGGCACTGAAGTCCCATCCACGCCTTAACACCCTAGACCAATCAAGAATGGTGGAAGGATAAGATTGCCACCAATAAAGCTTGTGACCTCCACACCGACTCAAGATTGACGAGCGACAGATGTCGGTTCTTCGTATTTGGGAGCATGTATCCGTGGACGATGCGGTCTCGTTGATCCACTCCCAATTGCAACAGATCAGTACAAGTGTGCCTGCACATGCCCAACAAGGGAACGAGCGATGACCTCACCAAGGCGAACGGGCACTGCATTTCCGATCAAACGCCCCATCTTGCTGAACTTGATGGGAGCGCCAGGCGCAGCGAATGCGTAGGACTCCGGGAACGTTTGAAGCATTGCTGCCTCCCGGAGGGAAATGGCCCGATCTTGCTCGGGATGCCCGAACCTTCCGTTGCCGTACCCAAAACATTGCGTGGTTATAGTTGGGGCGGGCTGATCCCATTCCATTCGCCCGTAGACGCTTGGATAGGTAACGCCGGTTTCTTTGCGGTGGCACGATGCCTGCAACTCTTCGGGCCAATCTCGCCACGTCCCCCCAGGGCGGGACACACGAATCCTCGACAGGTTCAAGGGACTCAAGGAGCAAGCGGTGTGCAATTCATCTTGGGGATGACGCTCACCAGCCTTGATCGGAGGAAGCGAACCGATAGTCTCGCGCACAGTCACCTTCCGAACTTGCTCCTGCGAAAGTTCCAAGCCAGCATCGCCAAGCCTCGATGCAAGCAGCACCAAACGCTTCCGGGTCTGCGGAATACCGATCGACGAGCATTCCACGACTTGCCACCACTTTTTGTAGCCGGAAAGGCTCTTGAGAAACTGTTGGAAGACCGGATGGTCCACTAGTTGTGGGACATTCTCCATGGTCACGAGGTCGGGTTTGATCTTCTTGACCAAGCGGCCGAAGGAGGACACCAACGGCCACTGCGACTCATACTCGCTATTCCGTCCGCTGCGGCTGTAGGTAGAGAACGGTTGGCATGGAGCGCAACCCGCAAGCAATGTGAAGTCAGCACCCTCATAAAAAGGTACGATGTCCTCGGCTTTCAGCTTCCCGACATCGCACTCAAGGAACGAGGCAGAATTGTTCGCCTCGAAGGGGAACTTGCAGCTCGAATCGATATCGATTCCTGCGACCACCTGAATGCCGCCGCGAATGAGGCCATGCGTGAGGCCGCCCACACCGCAGAAAAGATCGATCCCCACGATTAGAGGCATGTTCTTTGGATTGCGACTCATGCAGGCCGCCTCTCTGGAAGTAGATATTCAAAAGTATTGATGTATCTGGTAAAGCAATCCACGACTTCACTCAGGTAATTAGCGGTTCTATCCTTTAATTCGACGAGCCGTCCGACAGTGACATCTTCAGCGCATTGCGCGAACGAGATGGACCCGTGCGCGAGACGATTCCTCAGTTGCTTCACCAAGGCGAGGGGCCCCAGATCGTCCCGGAAGGGTTGTTTGATGGCGCTGTAGACGGGCTGACTCACGACCAATCGGAAGCCCAGTCGCCTACTGAACGCCTCAATCTCGAAGTCGTCCCAATTACCACCGCCCCCCTTCTCAATGTCGAAGGCGCTGATCGGCAATGAAGCCACCAAGTGCTCGCAAAGGCGCAACGCGCTCTCCAGCCGGTTCTCCGGTGTCAATTCGACATGTGTGCGAGCGGTTACGCGCACCCACTCGCGCCTCATTGAGTCGCTCAGGTCGCATGGTTTCCATTGAGCATTCTCTCTCGCGGCTTCCGAAACTGCTTCGATGCAGCGGGACATCGTTGCTTCGACAAGGTTGTACAACTGCAAATAAACGCTCGAATAAAGGATTCGCTGTTGTTGCGTGGTAATGGGATGTTCTGCGCCTACGATACGCGGCGGTCCTTGTCGGGCCTGGCTTTCCATGGTCGAGAGGAACTCCAGATACGCCTCGACTTCCGCCAGTCGCTCTTGGAATCCGATGGCTAGGTTGCTGCTCATTCACTCACCCAGCAGTCGAGCTCGCACGAATCCCGTACGTTCCCGCAGGCGCGCGATGGCATTGGCACCATCCGAACCAGTGACTTTCCTGAAGTCATCGCTGGTCAGCCACGGCGTTACGTCCGCGATGTTGTCATTGGCAAGGCCGGGACGCTCGTTGAGTGCGAGGAGCGATCCCACGGCAATGGCTTCAAACCTGGCCCTGGGAGTGGCCTTTCCTTTTGGACTCCTGCGGAATCCATACGGGAAGACCCGTTCGATGAAGTCCATAGCCTCCTGGAACCGCGCACGATAACGATCGGCCAATGCTGGATCATTGGCTGCTTCAACGTTCATCTTCTTCACGTAGTTGAAGATGAATTCGGACGGACGATCCTTGTACTCCTCCAATCCATCGCTGTAGGCGAAGAAGCGGGCCACGAGTTCTTCATGCTCGCGTTCGTCCAAGTCTTTCTTGGACACAGGGGCGAGATCGACGAACTTCGGAAGCGCCGAGAGTTCGATGATGAGATCCATGAACGGGCCAGCAAGAGCCCCACGGCGGACTTCGGCCATATTGGCGATCTTGCTGCCAGTGTTGATCCGCTCGAACATGTCGAAGCGAGCCTGCTCATCGGCATGTTCGTTCAGCACGATGCCACGTATCGAACGATTGTTGATCTTCCGCTGACGGGATTCGGGGAGGTCGGAAAACTTGAAGCCAGACAATGCCGTCAGGCTTTGTAGCTCACTGAGCTGGAGGTCGCCATGTACAAACTCCTGAATCGACCGCAGCCGCTGCGAACCATCCACGATTTCCAATTTCCCATCCCGCATTTCCCAGAAGAAAAGGAATGGAATTGGAAGACCCAACATCAGTGACTCGATGAAGCGAGATTTGCGATCGTGCTCCCACGTATATTGGCGTTGATACGGAGGAACGACGAACTCGCCCTTGCTCATCTTGTTGGCCAAGAGTTCGACGGAATACTCCGTCAGATAGAACTCGATCCTCTTGGAAAGCTCGACGATTTGGGCTTCTGCTTGCGCGATTTCGTCCTCGGATTTGACGAGCACCGATTCTTTCTGCTTTTTCATTTCTTCTCGTCCGAGTTCTGCTTGGCGCGCCGTCCCGACACCTTGTGGAGTGGGACGTACCATGTGTCATTTCAATTCGACCAGTCGTCTCAAAGCTTCTGGCATCGTTGGTAGATCGTCCTGCTCTTTGCGCCAAATATTGATGGCTTAGAGCATAGCTACCTGAAAACGAGTCCCGATGAGGTGCCTGTGGTCGTGCCACGTCATCGTGGCCTTGCGTTCGTGGGTGATTCGACTGCCAAGAATGGTTTCACATTAACATGATACCATCGAGTCGAATTTTTCGCGAGGGTTATGTAGCGAGCAAATAAAATGTCCGCATTTATAGCACGTGAATTGTCCGGTTTTGCTAGGCCTCCGAAGGACGGGCCGGGCAGGGCTGCTGCAGGAGCTGCCACCGTTCGGGTCCGTTCGGGGTCGCCGTTCGGGGTCGCCGTTCGGGGTCGGGCCACACAAAATCGTTACAGGACAAGGGATTAGTGGCTCTGATCGGCCTATTGTGGGCCTTAAACAGATGTTTTTGCCAAAAGAGCTTCTCAGGGCAGTTTCCAAACGGCATTTCCGGCAACTTCAGGACGTCCGGCCACTCCCAGGGGCGATGAAGTCGCTTAGCCACGTCGAGTAATTGGCAAATTATCGAGGC
The DNA here is from genome assembly GCA_049964955.1 of Syntrophobacteraceae bacterium. GTDB lineage: Bacteria > Desulfobacterota > Syntrophobacteria > Syntrophobacterales > Syntrophobacteraceae > SbD1. Next base: position 39,315 of record JBMFWU010000014.1, on the reverse strand, counting down.
GCGGCTTTCCGGGCACGGCGATTGGCATTAGGCAGGCGCTGCGCCCGGAAAGCCTTCCCTTGCTGCGTAATCTTTTTCCTGCTTTTCAAGTCCGCGTTTGCGTCACTGCTTCACACGTAATGTTCGTATTCCGCCTCGTACATCATGGATTTGATATGTCGGGTCAGGTCCGCCGGTCTTTCTTTGGTGGCCAGCCCACGAGCGTAGGCGACTTCGGCCGTGGCGACGGCTATTGCCAGGGAGACCTCGCGTATCCTGGTGAGCGGAGGATACACGCGGCCCTGGTCCAGATCGGCCTGCGAAACCTGCCGGGCGAGCGTTTTGGCGGCTGCATGAAACATCTCGTCGGTTATGTGGCGGGCGCCGCAGGCTATGGCGCCCATCCCCACGCCCGGAAAGATATAGACGTTATTGCCCTGTGCGGGATGAAACGTTTTTCCGTTGACGGAAACCGGAGCGAACGGGCTTCCTCCGGCGAAAATCGCTCGCCCCCGGGTCGAGGTGTAAGCCTCTTCGGCGGTACACTCGGCCATGCAGGTCGGATTGGAAAGGGCAAAGACGATCGGCCTTTCATTGATCTCCGCCATCGCTTCCAGAACTCTCCGGTCGAAAAGCCCCGGCTTTCCGCAAACTCCGATAATGGCCGAAGGCTTGAGTGCCCGGACGGCTGCAAGAAAGTCTTTCACGAACTCGAAGTCGTGGGCAAAATGGAGTTTCCCGCCGCCAAGATCGGTACGGCTTTTCACTACCAACCCCTTTGAATCGAAAAACCAGCACCGGCGGCGGGCCTCTTCCACCGTGAGACCTTCGGCCTTCATCGCCGAAACAGCCAGGTTACCCGCATGGCACCAAAAACACCAGTTTAAGGACGAAAAGAGGCCTTTTCTTTGACGCAAATCAGCGCCTATCGCCACCTTAGCTTGGCCCGACCTCCTTTTACAGTCAAACCGGCATTGCTGACCTAATCTTGCGTGGCCTGACCCCGGATATACTGAGAAGGCATATTTTCGATGAATTATGTTTTTTCATCCGAAAGTTGGTCACAAAAGTGACGTGCCAGGAAGAACAACCATTCCAGTTGGCTACGTTGAAGGATACTGACATTGAATTCAGCAGGCACACAGGTGGTCGAGACAATTGAGCCGAGGTCTTGAATGACATAGCAGGGCGCGTCTTCCCGAACACCCGCCGGAATGACGCATGCCCTGATGAGTGCGGCAAGTAGTTCTGAAAGCGCCAGTTTCCCTCCAAGAAATGTCCACCAATCGGTCCCAATCCGGACATTCACATCAATTCTTACCCCGCGGTGGCGAAATGAGCAGTTCCATTTCCGTGTCGGGGGCTCTATGATGAATTTCGGGCCTTTTATCTCGACAATGTTGCGGAGGACATGCCAGTCCTTTTTATTTGATTGTTTCGGGGTCCCGTAAAGGACTGCATACGTGAAGTCTATGTGGTCAACTCCGGCCTTTTCGGCCCATTGCTCGGCATGTGCAACAATGTCGTCAGCAATATCCTTGCTCATCTCATCATTTAGGCACCGAGGACCGCTTTTGATTGTTGCCAGCTTAAGCAAATGCGCTTCTTGCTTCTTTCCGTCGATTACCGACCCCGCAGAATGCATTGAACTTGGGACATCTTCCCATCCGTAGACAGGTAAGACAACCTCCTGAATCATTCTTCCGGCTGAAGTTTCCATCGATGAGAACAGCTTGGCAGGCAAGATATCTTTTTCGATTTGGTCTACAAATTTGTACTTCTGCTGGTGGCAATAAACCATGAGGACAAATGGGCTGGTATTGAATTTGGAAAACTCTGCCGTTTCCATTGGCAACGCAGCGATATGACTTGTGATGCGCTCCCGAAATCTGTTCTCTATCCTTAAGACCCTTTGTCGAGACTCCTGGTCCCGGTTCTATAAGGGCCAGCTGTTCCAGCAGCAAGTTTTTCGTCATTATTCTCGGTTCAGGCCGAGGCAAGCCGGGATTCCGAGCCATCTCTATTTGCCTCCTCCTATCCAGCTCCATGCATATTTCGTTTTTGGCGGTGCATAGCAAGCTTCATCATTCTCTTCGCCATCGTTCCACTGGACGGCCATTCCATTCTTAAACCATTGCCGGGTCCTAACATGCGACTGGAGATATACCTTTCTATAAGGTCGTGATACATCACCTGAGGGTTTCCATTCCGACAACGCCATTCGGTCCAGTGCGAGTGCGAGAACTTCACCGGCAATCTGCCCGAGCCTTACCGGAACAGCATTGCCAATTTGAGCATATTGCTGGCTTGGCGTGCCACAAACTACCCATTTGTCGGGAAATTCCTGGACCCTGCAATATTCACGCACGGTGAGCGCCCTTACCTCCTCAGGGTGACACAAAGCAGTGCTCGCGTGGTTTGGCATGGTAACGAGGGTGGGGCATGGAAGGTCAAAACTCAGCCGCCGCCACCACCCCGAGCGGCCGCCTTTTGCAAAGAACGCCCTCCCCATGGACTCTTTTTGCAAGTTCTCAGGCAGATGTCGCCAGTTGCCGCCTGGAGGGACAAGGGATAAATATTTTTTCTTCCTGGGGCTGAAATCCATTATAATTGGATCATCGTCCACAAAGCCTCTTATGACATCTCCCAAAGTCCTCCATGGGATTAGCTTATCTTCGGTGTCACCGAAGAGCAGTAATTGCCCCACGTTTCGGGTACCTGGACCATGGGTAGGTGTAGGGAAGTCAATAACTTCATTAAATCGGTTCCCGATGAAGATAGCCCTCTCTCTGAGTTGGGGAGCACCATAGTTTACGGCATTCACCTCGAAACAGTCCATTCGGTAAGGCGTCTTCCCGAGCCTCTGAAGCTCATGTGCGAACAGATGTAATACTGAACCAGGCTCCTCTTCTGGATCTAGCGGACGTCCACCCTTGTTGGGTCTTTCAGCGATTGGCCTATGGTTTACTGCTGCCGATAGAAGGCCCCGGACGTTCTCCATTAAAAAGACCTTGGGTTGCAAGATCTCTACAAATCGGAGAAAATCCCACAACAGTGTTCCTCGGGGGTCTTGAACGGTGGCCCTCCGTCCAGCAGTGCTAAATGACTGACAAGGAGGCCCGCCCACCAATAAGTCAATATCACCTGATTTTATCCCGAGATCTTTCAAAAGGCTTCTTGTATCCAGGTCTTTAATGTCGGTTTCGTAAATACGGGGTTTCTCCGAAAGATTTCCCAATTTAATGTTCGCCCTGACAGTGTCGCAGTAGATTCTTTCTTTCTCCACCGAAGCGATTATCTCAAAGCGATCGGTCTTCCTCAAACCTAAATCCAGTCCCATCGCGCCCGAAAAGAGGGAAACAACTTTATATTTGGGTTTCATGTGTGTCATGAGCGGCCCCCGCCAGTGGCGATGACTTTTTGACGGCGTTCTTGAATCCTTTTCTGAAGAAGCGAGACGCAGCCCTCCAGGTCATCCCGGATTCGGTGCTCCCAAAATCGCAACACAGAGATACCATGCCTGCGATTCGTAGCATTTGTTTTAGCGTCTCTTTCCTTGTTCCGGGAAATTTTCGCAGCCCAAAATGCATTATTCTTTTTCGGAATGTGCCCACAACGGTTGCACCCGTGCCAAAAGCAACCATCTAGGAAAACAGCAATACGCTCATTCGGGAAGAAAAAATCAGGGCACCCACGGATGGACCGGGTATGCATTTCCCAATTTTGGATTCCCGACGTGACAAGGGCTTTTTCAAAAATCTGTTCCGTCGTTCGGTTGCCTTTCCCTCGAACAGCTTTCATAATCCGGGTATGCAAAGGTTCAACTTCTGGAAACGCTCCCCCAAGGAGTTTATCTTTCAGGAATTTCTCCATATTTTGCCCTCAAAATGTCTTCACGGCACAGTAATGAAATTTTCCACTGATTTTTATCAGTTTCAGGGTGCCCGGTAAAACAAAAACGGCATCAAAGATGGCTGGCCTTTAAGGTCTTCTCGCACTGTGTGAAATTTACATACGAACCCTCTCGTTCAGAGCGATTCAAATTGTGTGGTAAAGTGGAGGAGAAACTCCGGGGCATAGGTAATTTGCGAACTGGGTCGGGCCAAGTTAGAGAGCCACTTGACGCGGAGTTGCGTAACGAAAGAGGCCGTTTTACATCCTCAAACGCATGTGTTTGATGCCAAAAGAGCTGCTCCGGGCAGTTTCCGATCGACATTTCCGGAAACTTCAGGTCGTCCGGCCGCCCTCCACGGTCGGTGAAGTCGCTTCGCTTCGGCGCAGGTCCAATAATCGGCCCATTATCGAGGCGCGGACTTCCGGTCACGGCGATTGGCATTAGGCAAACGCTGTGCCCGGAAGCCTTCCCTTGCTTCACACGTAATGTTCGTATTCCGCCTCGTACATCATGGATTTGATATGTCGGGTCAGGTCCGCCGGTCTTTCTTTGGTGGCCAGCCCACGAGCGTAGGCGACTTCGGCCGTGGCGACGGCTATTGCCAGGGAGACCTCGCGTATCCTGGTGAGCGGAGGATACACGCGGCCCTGGTCCAGATCGGCCTGCGAAACCTGCCGGGCGAGCGTTTTGGCGGCTGCATGAAACATCTCGTCGGTTATGTGGCGGGCGCCGCAGGCTATGGCGCCCATCCCCACGCCCGGAAAGATATAGACGTTATTGCCCTGTGCGGGATGAAACGTTTTTCCGTTGACGGAAACCGGAGCGAACGGGCTTCCTCCGGCGAAAATCGCTCGCCCCCGGGTCGAGGTGTAAGCCTCTTCGGCGGTACACTCGGCCATGCAGGTCGGATTGGAAAGGGCAAAGACGATCGGCCTTTCATTGATCTCCGCCATGGCTTCCAGGATTCTTCGGTCGAAAAGCCCCGGCTTTCCGCACACTCCGATGATGGCTGAAGGCCTGAGGGCGCGGACTGCTGCAAGAAAGTCTTTCACGAACTCGAACTCGTGGGCGAAATGGAGCTTATCGCCGCCGAGATCCGTGCGACTTTTCACTACCAACCCTTTTGAATCGAAAAACCAGCACCGGCGGCGGGCCTCTTCGACCGAGAGCCCTTCGGCCGTCATCGCCGATACAGCCAGATTACCCGCTCCTATCCCCGCTTCGCCCGCTCCGAGGAAAAGCACTCTCTGGTCGCCGAGTTTTCCGCCCTTTATGCGAAGCGCCGAGAGTAGACCCGCAAGGGTTACGGACGCCGTGCCCTGGATGTCGTCGTTAAACGCGCATACGACATCGCGATACTCGTTGAGCAGACGGAAAGCATTTGCATTTGCGAAGTCTTCGAACTGGACCAGACAGCGCGGAAAGACTTCCTGCACCGCCACCATGAATTCCTCGATCAGTTCGTCGTAATCTTTGCCCCGGGTCCTTTTTTGCTGCAGACCGATATAGAGCGGATCATCCAGGAACCGCTCGTTTTCCGTGCCCACATCGATTGTCACCGGCAGGGAAAGCGAGGGGTGAATGCCCGCGCATGCCGTGTAGAGGGCGAGCTTGCCGACGGGAATTCCCATGCCGTTTGCGCCCAGGTCCCCGAGTCCGAGAATGCGCTCCCCGTCGGTTACCACGATGATGCGGATGTCCTTGAACGGCCAGTTTCTCAACAGATCGGCAACGTGGCCCTTGTCGCGGACGGATATGAAGATGCCCCTCGGCGCCCGAAAGATATGGCCGTACTCCAGGCACGCCTGCCCCACGGTCGGGGTGTAGATGAGGGGCATCAGTTCTTCGATGTTATCGATCAGCACCCGGTAGAAAAGCGTCTTATTCCGGTCCTGAAGGCTTGTAAGGAAGATATACTTTTCGATGTCCGAGTTTTTTCTGCGCAGGTTTTCCAGAACGCGCTCCACCTGTTCGCTCTGCGTGTGAATGCGCGGGGGCAGAAGCCCCTGCAGGCCCAGCGCCTTTCGCTCCTCTTCGCTAAAGGCGGTCCCCTTGTTCAAAACCGGGTCCTTGATGAGCGAAAGCCCGGTGGGAAACCAGGGGCGCATCCCTATGTTCTGCCCCCCCGTTCGCAGGCTGCAGCGGCTCAGAAGAGTTTCGAGATTGACGTGGTCGAGCAGCCTGGAAAGCGTGCCCTCTTCTATCATTTTCGATTTGAACCGGATGACGGTGTCGTCATCCTCGAACAGTATACGGTACATAGGTCCTGATTCCTTGGTGATGTGTCACGGGGGGACCGGTAGGTCCCGAGCCACGAGCCGGAGAGCTCGTTTCTCAGGACCCATCGCTTACGGCATGAGGTTAGGCCTCTACAGCGGTCGTCGAACTCCCCGGGGAGAGATCATCGCCGGCGGCATTTTCGGCGTCCACAGAGGCAAGAGAAATGGAGCTGGTCTCCGGGCTGAAAAGCATGCTCACGAAAGTCAGTACCGCCCCGATCGTCAGAATCACCAGCGCGGAAATCCACAGGTCTCCCTTTTCAATGGCCTGTATCGCCGGTATGCGGTGCACCCACCAGACATAAACGCTGAACCAGGCGCCCAGAAACGCCCCGGAAGAATACCCGAATCCAACGCCCACGGCGCGGCGTTCGGTCGGGAACCGTTCGGCAAGGTAGGCCGGCACGATGCCCCAGGCGAGTTTGAGCATGCAGGCCATCGTCGCTCCCACCAGAGCCATCATTATGTTGTGGGCCAGGGCCGCATGGTAGAGCACGTAAAAGGAGGGAAAGCCGAAGACGACTACGAAGACACAATAGTACATGGTCAGTTTCTTCCGACCGAGGAAGTCCGAAATCCAGCCGTAAAAAATGTAGCCGAGAAATGCCAGGAACAGGGCAAAGCCGTAAATGAGAGAGTAGGTGGTGGTATCGAATCCACGACCGTGCAGGGTAAGAATGTCCGGCAGAAATCCGTAGACTGAGTAATCAGTAAGAAAAAGTCCGGTCATGAAGGTGAAGACCTGCAGGAAGCCCCAGAGAGCGGGGGGCTTGAACAGGCTGAGAAAGGGCGCCCTGGCAAGTTTGCCTTTCTTTTTGAGCTTTTCGAATTCAGGGGTCTCGGGCAGGGCCTTCCGGATGTAGAGGGCTACAAACACAGGCAATAGGCCGGTCAGAAACACTATGCGCCAGCCGTACCGGAGCATGGCGTCAGCGCCCAGGATATGCGAGAAAAGGGCAAACATCAAAGAAGCGATGACATAGCCCATCGGAAACCCGGATTGGATAAAGCCGCCGACAAGACCGCGTTTGCCGGAGGGAGAATGTTCGATGGCAAAGGTGTGCCCCACCGCGTATTCCCCGCCGAAAAAACATCCCATGAAAAACCTCAGGACACAAAACATCACATACGCCCATACCCCCCAAGTCGCCTCCGTGGGAAGCAGGGCGGTGAGAAGCGACATGAAGCCCACCCCGCCGATGGTGAACACCAGCAGCTGTCTGCGGCCGAGTTTATCCGCATAGCGGCCGAAAATTGCCGAACCGACCGGCCTTGCCGCCATGGTTATCGAATAGGTGAAGATGACAGCGATGTACCTCCAGGCTTGGGACCCCCCGGAGGTGAACAGTTTTACGAGGATCGGGGCCATGCAGATCACCAGCGCCATATCGTAGGCGTCGAGCCCGAATCCCAGGAACTGCGATATCATCGCCATCCTTGCACCCTTGCTTAGCGTAGCTTTCCCATTCGCCGACATGAGGACAACCTCTCCTTTCGAGTCTATGGTTTGGAGCGAACCAGCCCCTTGCCTCCCATCCGAAAAAGATGAGAGAGCCGAAAATTATCTCGATATCCCGATTACTTGCCTCCACAGCACTGCGAATGAGACTTCCCATTGGCAAGAACGATGCCGAATACGGAAAAACAGCGGAAAAGGAGGTGGGCTGATTTATAAGGCACCGAATATACGGAAAATAGCGGTTGCAGCCCGCCCAGCCGCCAGCCGCGGGAATCGATTTTTCAATCGTACGGGATGGCGGAAATCGGCCACCTTGCAGCCGGCCTGTGAGAGGTCTTCGCCGGCAAGCTCCGCCGGCCCGGCCAGGAAGGCCGGTTTCCAGGAATTGGCCGAATTTTGCCGGAGCATGGCGAAAATTCGCCACATGATACCGGGTTGCCTTGACTCCGTGATTGATGGAAAAATGTTGGGGTTCGCGGGGTTCACCCCGACGCCACAACGGGTGACTTTACACCTTTTTGGGGTTATTGTGCTCTGGCGCCATACATTGGGGATATGAGAACGATTTTTTATGCTTCTGCGGCTTTCAATAGCAAAAAAATTTATATTTGCATTCCTTCTGGTATCCATACTTCCGCTCTGCGTCATGGGGTACTGGTCGCTGCGCAGTATGCGCTCCATCGGCCGAACGGCGGTCAGGAGTTCCGCCGCCCAGTTGGAAAGAGAGGCCAGGGTGGCGCTGGAACTGCGCGCCATCGAACTGGCTTCACGCGTCACCCAGACCTTGCGTTCCTGCGAATCCGACCTTCTGACACTAAAGATGCTGCCAAGGGATCCGGAAATCTATCGCCAATTTTCCATTGACCACCGAGGATCGATTTGGACGCGGGAACTCGATAACGGGACCACTCGGGCAGTTCATAAGGAGATACCTCTTTATGAGGGAATCGCCTTTATCGGCGCGGACGGAGTCGAACGGATTCGAATCGTGGAAGACCGCATCCAGGGGCAATCGCGCCTGCGTGATGTCGGCAAACCGGAAAATACCACGTACAGGACCGAGAGGTATTTCGAAGAGGCATCGAAGCTCAAGTCGGGTCAAATATGGGTCTCTCACCTGAGCGGATGGTATGTAAGCCGTGCCGAGTCCCTGCGCGGCAGGCGCTACAAAGGGGTCATCCGTTTTGCAACCCCGTGCCGGGACGACCGGGGTCGGCTGGAAGGAGTGCTGGTGCTTTCGCTGGACTCCAGACAACTCATGGAACTCGTCTCTCATGTTTTGCCCTCCGGGAAGCAGTCGGGATTCCCTACCTATTCGAGCGGCAATTACGCCTTCATGTTTGACGATCAAGGCTGGATCATTTCCCATCCCAAGCCTTCCGATATTCGGGGCGTTCTTCCGGATGGAAGCAGTTTCAGCACCGATCCGAAGTCTTACACGCGAAACCGGCTTCTTGCGGGACGGGTCCCGTTCAATCTCGACCACGTGAGTTTCATAAACCCGAACTATCAGTTGATAGGCCGTGAGGTGCGGGCCTTGCGCTCGGGTGTTACGAGCACGTTCAACGTGGCGGGAACTCCGCGGATAATGGCCTATGCGCCGATACTGTACAACAGGCCTCCCTACAATCGATACGGCATATTCGGAGGAATCACCGTCGGGCTCGAAACGGAAAAATTCAAGCAACCGGCGCTCCTGGCAAGCTTCAAAATAGATGAAATGGTCGAAAGGACCAAGCGGAACAGCCTCCTCATCCTCGCCTGCTCGGCGCTTCTTGCGATTGGTCTTGCTCTCATGCTTTCCAGGACTTTGACCAGACCGATCCTCTCCCTTGCCGCGAAGGCGAGGGAAATTGCCGCCGGACGCATAGTCGATGAGGCAGCCGTTCGAACAGGGGACGAACTGGAGGTGCTTGCGGACAATTTCGCCTATATGACCAGGCAAGTCCTGGAGCACCGCAAAAATCTCGAAGAGTCGCTCTCCGAACTGGCGCGGTCCAAATTGGCCGTCGAAGGGCACATGGAACAACTGGAAAAGCAACTGCGGGTGCTGAACAACATACACTATCTCAGCCAGTATCTCAGCACCGTCTACGACCGCGATCAGGTGCTCGGGACCGTGCTCAAGACCTGCGTGGAAGGATTGGGGTTCGATCGGGCCATACTCTATCTGTTCGACGATCAGACCCGCCGGCTGGTCTGCAACAAGACCTTCGGATTTTCTCCCGACGATGAAAAACGGGCCGCGGCGGTATCCTACAGCCTCGACAGGCACGCGTGCATCCCCACCAGGGTATTTCGGGAAGGCAAGACCATCTTCGTCAGGGACATCCGTTCGGAGGAAACGGCGACTCCCCTGGACCTCAGGATCTCGGAAGTCGGAAAAACCGATTCCTTTATCTTCACGCCCGTCATCACCCGGGACCGCGTTATCGGGGTACTGGGCGCCGACACCAAAATCTGCCGGCGCGAGATCGGAGATATCGACGTCGAATCCCTCCAGATCCTGGCAAACGATGCCGCCCGCGCAATCGAGCGCTCCGATCTCTACAGCAGCCTGCTCGAGCAGCGAAACTTCGTCGAGTCCATTATCACCCACATCACCAACGGCATAATCACGCTGGACGAAACAGGGGCGATTACCTGGTTCAATCCGTACAGCGAAAAGGTTTTCGGCATCGACAGGCAAAGCGCCCCGGGGAGAAACTACCGGGACGTTTTCGCGGAACTGCCGTCCTGGGTGGAGGTGATCGACCGGTATCTGGCATCGTCGACGGGAAAGCAAGGCCCGGTAGAATATCGCTGCCCGTTTCCAAACGCGCGGGAAAAGGTCCTCGAAGTCCATCTCTCCACCATGTATCATGAAAGACGCATGGAAAACGTGTTCCTCATCATCGTCCGTGATGTTACCCAGCGCAAACTCATGGAGGAACACATTCGCCGGTCCGACCGACTGGTGAGCCTCGGAGTGCTCGCCGCCGGAATCGCTCACGAAATCCGAAACCCCCTCACCGGGATATCTCTTCTCATGGACGACCTGCACGATCATCTGGAGGACCTTCCCAAGGAACGGGAATTGATCCGCAGGTCGCTTCAGGAAATAGACAGGCTCGAAAACCTGACCAACGGCCTTCTCGAGTTCGCCGTCCCCTCCAGGCAGATCAATCTCGAACTGCGCCCCGTCGGCGAGGTGGTGCACAATACCTTTTTCCTTGTAAGGAAGCTTTGCAAAAACAATAATGTCAGCCTTTCGCTACAATCCGACGAGGCGCTGCCTCTTTTGCGTCTGGATCGGGAAAAGCTCCAGCAGGCGCTGTTGAATCTTCTGATGAATGGTGTCCAGGCTATGCCCGAAGGGGGAGAGCTGAAAATCGAGGTCACAGAGGTAGCCGCGGAGGAATCGCTGCTCTCTCAACCCGCAGTGCGCATCCTTGTGCAAGATAGCGGAAAGGGTATTTCCCCGGAGGATATTCCCTATGTGTTCGATCCTTTCTTCTCCAGAAACCCGTCGGGATGCGGCCTGGGCCTGGCCATAGTCCACGGGATCGTCCAGGAGCACGGCGGAAAGATCTCGCTTTCCAGCGAGCTTGGCAAGGGAACGATTTTTTGGATGGATCTACCCGTAAAGACTTGAAAAATCCCGAGATTCCAATTCCCTCGGCCCTCACAATTCCCGAATTGGTTTGAAGCATGGAACGAATTCTTATCGTAGACGACGAAGCGTTCATTCGCGAAAATCTGGAGCGTATCCTCAGGGAAGATCAATACGGCGCCACTTGCGCGGGCAATGGAACAGAAGCGCTCGCGCTCCTGCAGGAAAGTTCCTTCGACCTGGTGTTCCTCGATCTGAGGCTGCCCGGTCTGTCGGGCCTGGAGGTACTCAAAAAAATAAAGGAATCCGCCCCCGATCTGCTGGTCATCATAATGACCGGGTATGCCTCGGTGGAATCGGCCGTGGAAGCCTTGAAGATGGGTGCCTACGACTATATCAAAAAGCCGTTCAAGGCCGACGCGATAAAACTCATCGTTAAACTCGCGCTCGAAACCCAAAGCCTCAAGCGCGAGGTCGAGCGCCTGAAAAAGCAAAACGAAGGCATATTCAGCAGCAAGCCCTTTATCGTGCAAAACCCGGCGATGAAAAACCTCCTGGAGCAGGTCCGCGAGGTGGCCAGGCACTCCGATACAACCGTTTTGATCACCGGGGAGACGGGGACCGGAAAAGACCTCATAGCCCGCACCATACACAGCCTCAGCCCCAGGGCCGAGCGGCCTCTTATCGAGGTCAACTGCGCAACGCTACCCGAAAATCTGTTGGAAAACGAACTCTTCGGTCACGAATTCGGCGCCTTCACCGGAGCCAAAGGCAGAAAAATCGGTCTGTTCGAAGCCGCTGACGGAGGGACCCTGTTCCTCGATGAAATGGGTGAGCTCAAGCCCGAATTACAGGCAAAACTGCTCCGGGTCCTCGAGGACAAAAAAATCCGAAGACTCGGAGGCGCCCAACTGCGCGCAATCGATGTACGCATTATCGCCGCCACCAACCAGGACCTCCGGGAGGCCGTAAAGACCAAACGCTTTCGAGAAGATCTTTTCTACAGGCTCCACATCGTGCCCATCCACCTGCTCCCCTTACGCGAAAGGCCCGAAGATGTCCTCGCCCTTTCGAAATATTTCCTGGCCGAGTACTCCAAGAAATTTTTCCGCAACTTCAAAGCCTTGAGCAAAGAGGCCATGGATCTGCTGCTCGCGTACCGATGGCCGGGAAATGTACGGGAGATGCGCCACATGATCGAAAGAATCTGTATCATGCACGACGCCGAAATGCTTATCCCGGAGCATCTGCCCAAGGAACTGCAGGACTCCTCCGAGGCGGCAGCCACCTGCTTCCCCTTCCATCTTCCCATCCCTGAGGAGGGTCTCAACCTCGATGAAATCGTCGATCGCTTTACGCTCCAGTTGATTGAGCGGATAATGGCCATGGCGGACGGAAATATTTCACAGGCCGCCAAACTCCTGGGCGTTCCAAGAGGCACCCTGCGCTATAAACTGGCAAAATATGGAATGGACACTTGAGGGATGAAACCGGCTCGACGGGGCATGTGCGAGCATTTCAAGCGCAATCTCGGCTCCACCAGCGATTCTTGACAAGGATCATATGGCTGCATTATTATGCATATGTCATTACAAAGGAAAAAGGCCATGGACCGTACGACAATCATGCTGCCGCATGACCTCAAGACGAGGGCGACCAATCAGGCAAGGAACATGGGGATTTCCCTGGGCCAGTTCATCCGGGAAGCCCTGGAAAATTCGCTGAGAACGGATAGCAACGGTGAGGCATTCGACGATTCGCTCTTTTTGGATAGAACAGTTTTCACCGGTCGAGTTCCCAAAGATTTGGCTTCCAATCATGACGAATACCTGTATGGGGCGGAGTCGTGATCTTTATCGACACGGGCGCATTTCTGGCGCGCTACCTGGGAAATGATCAATATCATCAAAGCTCCGTTGTCATCTGGGATAAACTGGCTGCCGACGGTGAAAAATGCGTGACCAGCAATTTCGTCCTCAATGAGACATTCACGCTTCTGGGACGACGCGCGGGGTACGGATTTGCCGTTGAAAGGGCCAGGAGCATCTATGCCTCGCGGGTGCTCACTATATGTAGACCTGAGAAAAAAGACGAGATCGATGCCCTACGTTTTTTTGTCAAATATGCCGATCAGCGTGTCAGCTTCACCGATTGCACATCGTTTGCTCTGATGGAACGAGAGAAGATTACCAGCGTTTTCACTTTTGACAGACATTTTGAATTCGCCGGCTTTCATGTAATCCCATGACGACGTGTTAAGTACCGATAATTGAGAGGCTTCGAAAGGAGATTCCTCAGTGCGGTTGGCGATAGAGATCGAGATTGCCGGTTTACTGTTTCGGGGTTTGGCCGCTTCGGACGCCGCGGAAATGTCCAAATCGGGGCACGACAACAGCGATAAAATTGAGATGACCGGCTTTCATCCATCAAACAGCCCCATCCCCCTGCGGAGTTTCATATGAAACTTTCCTTCAGCACAAACGCCTTCGTGAGATTTTCGGTCCCCGAGGCGATCGAGGTCATCGCCAAAGCCGGTTATTCAGGCGTGGAAATCCTGGCCGATGTCCCGCATCTTTACCCATTCTCGACCTCCCCGGAGGACCTGGAAAAGGTGGCATCTTCACTTGAGAAAAACCGGATCGTTCCGGTCAATATCAACGCCAATACCGCCACAGGTTATTATGGCGCGAAGTTTTGGGAGCCTTTGTTCGAACCCTCGCTTGCAAATCCTGACGATACCGCCCGGAAATGGCGGATCGACTTTACCAAGCAGTGCATCGATATGGGCCGATTCCTGTCGTGTCCCAACGTAAGCATCACCTCCGGGCGGATGGTCCCCGGCATTACACCCGGAAAATCCCTCGAGCTATTGAAGCGCTCGCTTTTCGAGATATTGGAATATGCGTCCGCAAGAGACATCCGTGTAGGCATGGAATACGAACCGGGACTTCTCGTGGAGCGGGCCGAAGAGCTTGCCGCACTGATCGAGGATATCGGCGCCCATAATTTCGGGGCAAACCTCGACTTCGGCCACAGTCACATAGCGGGGGAAAGCCCGGAGCGCGTTGCCCGAACGCTTGGACGCAGGATCTTTCATATCCATATCGAGGATATAAGCAACGCCAAGCACTATCACCTCATCCCCGGAGAGGGACACATGGAATTTGCGGGAATTTTCCGGGCGCTCGACTCCATCGGCTACGAAGGCTTTGCAACCGTCGAGCTTTATACGTACCCGGAAAACCCCGGCGAGGCGGCGGCAAAAGCCATCGCGTATCTATCCTCGTTCATCTGAGAGGTTTGCTCTCTCCAAATCGAGCGCTTTTAAAAAATTGCATCGCCTCCCTGGCGGCTTCCACGGGGCGGTCTTCGTAGGGATATAGCTCCACGGTCACGAAATCTTGGTAGCCGATCCTGCCCAGTGCGCTGAAGACCGCTGCAAAATCAAGCGCCCCGAGACCCGGCAGCAGATGACGATGCTCCCTGGTCTCGGCTATGTCCTCGATGTGAAAATGGCCGATGTAATCTTTCAGCTCCACTATCAGCGCGGCGGAGTCTTCACCAACGCAAAAGAAATGACCGATATCGAAGTTCAATCCGAAGACCTGCGGGTCAAGGCCTTTGAAAAACTCCACGAATTGAGCGCTTGTCTCGATCATAAGGCCCGGCTCCGGCTCGATAAGCACCTTCACTTTCTTCTTTCTGGCGATTTCTTCGATCCTCCGCAGCCCGTCTCGAAACAGTCCGATTGCCTGTTCGGGCGCCATTCCGTCCAGAGGACCGCCGGGTTCTGTGGAAATCGATCGGGCGCCGAGCCTGGCTGCAAGATCAATGCAGTTTATGGTGTGCTCAACCCGTTTGCTCCGAACCAGCGGGTCGGGTTCTATCCAGGAAGGATGATACATATCGCCTATGGCCCAAAGCTCGAAGGCGTTTATGCTCGAAATCTCCATCCGGTGGCGTTCCAGTGCCTGCACAACCTCCTTCACCTCGCGTTGGCCCATATCGGGAGGATAGGCATGAGGCACGTCCGCCATTATTTCGATCCCGGTATAGCCGGTTTCGGCCAGTATGCGGATCGTATCCACCAAGGTGTGTCGTCGGAAGGCGTTGGAACTGAAGGCAAGTTTCATCTTTTCAATACTCCGGTGCGAATTGAGGTGAAGATTTAAGAAAGCCTCGATGCACTTCTGCCGGGCGCTCTCGCGATTTGAGCATAGTCGAGGAGCATGCGGAATTGTTCCGGAAGGCTGTGGGTCTCAACCCCCGCCGGCGCCTTGAAAAAAGAGGCAAGCTGGGGCATGAGTCCGGCCTCCCCGCGCCTTTTCGCCAGATCGGCCAACCGGATCATATCCAGGACCAGGGGGGCTGCCAGGAGGGAATCAAACCCCTGCCAGACGAATTGCAACGACATTTTCGCGCCCAGAAAACCCCGGAAATGGATGAAGTCCCATGCAGTCTTCTGGTCCCCAAGCGAGGGTACGTAATCGATTTTCACCTTCGAATCCGGAGAGTAGCCGAGAATTTTTGCGAGCGCCTGGTCCTTGGTCCTGATTTTGGATTCCCTGTTCCCGGGATTGTCCAGCACCCGCCCGTCCATGTTGCCCAGGATATTAAAGCCCGTCCAGCTCATTACCTCCAGGTTCCTGAAAGCGAACAGGGGCGCAAGGGCGCTCTTTACCAAAGTTTCCCCCGTCTTGCCGTCATCTCCCATTACAGGCGTCTGCCTGCTCTCGGCCAGTTCCACCATGGCGGGAAAAAGCGCAGCGTTCGAGGGCGTAAAGTTTATGTAGGGGCAGCCTTCCTGTATGGCCGCATAGGCATACAGCGTGCTCGCCCGCACCTTTTCCCGCCGGTTTTGGTCGAGCGCCTCTTCGAAGGCGCCGAGGCTGCGATGACAATCATCCAGCTCCAGCGGCGGCTCGGTGGAGGCCAGGTTCACTACCACAACCGAACCCAGGCCGCGGGATTCCATGAATTTGCCGATGCGGTTGCGGATGGCCGCGATTTCGCTCCTGAGTGTGCTTTTCCCGCGCTTCGGGCCGCAATCGCAAAGCGCCTCCACCGCC
Source organism: Syntrophobacteraceae bacterium (assembly GCA_049964955.1). GTDB lineage: Bacteria > Desulfobacterota > Syntrophobacteria > Syntrophobacterales > Syntrophobacteraceae > SbD1. The sequence continues at coordinate 23,042 of JBMFWU010000014.1, read as the reverse complement.
TCCCCGCAGTTGCAGGCAATTCCCGGATCTATTCCTTTTGCGTACTGTTGCAACTCCCGCCTTATTTTTCCCAGGATCTCGGAGCTTATTCCGGGGTTCTCATCCATTTCCGAAGACCGCCCGCCCGAAGCGCGGCGCCGGCGTATGTCACAGCCCCCGAGCACAAGGTCCGCCGTGTCCGCCAGTTCTACCCCGTCGAAAACCGGGGTCGACGTGATCATTCCCGTCGGAGCGGTAAGTCCTCTGCCAAGCGCAAACACCCCGGACGCAACCGTTGTGGCGATCGATCCGCGCGCACCAATAAAATATGCACCGACTGCTTTCTTCAAGGAAACACCTCAATTCATTTGAAAATGCCAACCCTTCGGACCCAACCTCTATTACGCTTCTTCTTACCTGCTTAGGCCTTGCCGGCAATATACCCGCCATGAGTGGGCAATGTAAACAGACCGCACCTCCTTGACAACCGTTTCACCACTTTCTTGGCGTCCGCGGGAGAACCTCTACGAAAATTAATAATATTTTGACAGTCCCTGAAATCATCGGTTATGTTGAGTCTTTCCAGGTATAAGGCGACTGAGCGATGTCGAAATCTGTAAGCAACGTGATTTCAGGCGGGTTGGCGAGTATTTTGAAAAGATACAGGCGCACCGCTTCCCTCGGGAGTCCTTATTACAGGCACTCACTGCCGATACGCATCATGCACTGGACCAACGCCGTTGCTCTTATCATACTTCTCATGAGCGGCCTCAATATTTTCAATGCCCATCCCGCGCTCAACTGGGGCAAGTCGTCTTACCGCGGAGTTCCGCCTGTGCTGGAGATATGGGGTCGGCAGGGCAATAATGGGAAAGTCTACGGCACAACCCGCATTTTAGGACACGATTTCAATACGACCGGATTCCTGGGGGTCTCAAGAGAGCCCACGGGGCAATTGGCCATGCGCGCGTTTCCCTCCTGGCTGACCATACCGGATCTGCAGTGGCTTGCCATGGCCAGGCGCTGGCACTTCTTTTTCGCGTGGGTGCTGGTAATAAACGGCTTTGCCTTTGTGACCTACTCCCTCGCCAGTGGACATCTGCGCCGCGATCTTGTTCCCACGAGGCAGGATTGGCGTTCGACAGGACGCTCCATTATAGATCACATACTGTTTCGCCATCCGACCGGCGAAGAGGCCAAGCACTACAACATATTGCAGAAATTGGCCTATCTTTCAGTAATTTTTTTCCTTCTTCCCCTGATGATTCTGATGGGACTGGGGATGTCGCCGGCGCTTGACGCCGTCCATCCCGGTTGGGTCGATCTCTTTTTCGGGCGCCAGTCCATGAGGACGATCCATTTCATTGTCGCCTGGACCCTGGTGCTGTTTGTGATCGTGCATGTCTTCGAGGTGATCGTCAGCGGTTTGTGGAACAATCTTCGTTCCATGATTACGGGATACTACCGGGTCAGATTGGATAAGCGTCATGAGTAGCGACAAAGGGTTCTCCCGGCGAGATCTTCTGGGTCGTCTCATTGCCGGAGCGAGCGCATTGGCGCTCGGCGGCTGTGAAAAACTTTCGGAATCCAGTTGGTTCCCCAGAGTGCTGGGGCTTGGCACAAAGGCCACCTACCGGGTTCAGCGGCTGATAGTGGCTCGAAAGGCAATGGCCCAGGAGTTTCCCCCTCGCGACCTGTCGCCCGAGTTTCGCGGCAACGGGACGATATCGCCAAACACTCCGGCATACCTGGAGTTGGCATCCAAAGGATTTGCGGATTATCGCCTCGAAGTGGGCGGTCTGGTCGAGCAGCCCGTTCGCCTTTCTCTTGCCCAGATCAGGCAGCTTCCCAGTCGCACCCAGATAACGCGCCATGATTGCGTCGAGGGGTGGAGCGCAATCGGAAAGTGGAAGGGCGCTCGCCTCGGCGCGCTGCTCGAACAGGTGCATATCAAACCCGATGCCCGTTATGTCGTTTTTTTCTGTGCAGACGCAATGGAGGGTGATGCCCCCGGGTCACGTTACTATGAGAGCATCGACCTGGAAGATGCTTTTCACCCGCAGACGATCCTCGCGTACGAACTCGATGACCAACCGCTGCCAATCAAAAACGGTGCGCCTCTTCGCCTGCGGGTGGAACGGCAGTTGGGCTATAAAATGGCAAAATATGTGATGCGCATCGAGGTTGTCGATGATCTTTCCGGGATAGCCGGGGGAAAGGGCGGCTATTGGGAGGATCAGGGCTACGAATGGTATGCGGGCATTTAAGAGCATTGCCGTTCATTCGGGGCCTGACTTAAGCCAACCGCCTCAAAGAGCCGGGAGCCGAAGTGATGCGGAAAATCTTTTCAGGATCTGGAATGAGATGGAACGGTGGGCCTGGATCATTTTATCCATTAGTTCTTCAGAGTGGTAATAGCCAAACAGGTAGCCGGCAAAACGGGCTATGAGCGCATCGTCGGTAGAGACGGAGTCAGGCAGCCCGGACCATGCGCCGTCGGCAAGGACTTGAAAAATCTTCAGATAAAGCCGCCCGGCATACTTCTTTAGCATCTGTTGTGTAAGCAGAAGGGAGGCGACCTCAACGCACCAGTTGTCAATTTTTTTTTCTCGATTTAATGACGAACTCCAGCAGGTCCATGCCGATTATCGTCCAACTCGAAGAAGGCTCGATTGCGGAAAGAATGCCCAGGACAAACTCGACTTCAATCGGCTTTAATCGCCATTTGCTATACCTTGAAAGCGCGTAGTCGCCGCCAATCGGTTCAACCCCGATGGCGCGCTTGTGGAATTCAAGTCTGCCCGTGCGGTAGAACATTCCGTTATGGAAAAAGTACGTATGCGAGGCGGTTTCACAGACTACTGTGATGGGCGAGTCCGAAGATGGATAACTCAAACCGGCCCTGTTGTAAAATTCCGTGCCGTCGCGCTCGCTGAGACAACCTTCTTCTACCGACCACCTCCGGTCGATAAGGCGCGTCAACGCCCTTATTTCGGCCGGGGTGACGATCGCCGCCCTACCGGGTGTGGCCCCGCTTTTCTTCTTGGATACCCCTGCGCCGGAAGGCGCGATCCCTTTTTCGAGACTCCCGGAAGATCATTAGTCCGGTCTTTCCAATTTATGAAATTAGCGGTCCAGGCAATCTAGAGGGTCCCACCGGCTCATGGCGCGCCTTTTTCAGCAACCATGCCGCAACATCCCTGTTTTCAGATGGACCGGGGCGCGCCTCCCTTCAAGCGGCACGCTCCGTTAACGTCGTTCGTCGTTTGAGAATTGAGACCCCCTGCAAAATAAGGAAAATGAGGATGCAAATACTATGCAATCCTGAAAAACGGCCAGGGAAGGCAATTTCAGGAACAGATGCGGCGGTGAAATTACACAATGGAAATTGGAGTCGCCAGGACCATCTCGCCGACAACATGGAAAACCTTCTCCGCCGGATGGCCTGGCCTGTGTGGGCGCTGCCGGTCGCTATTCCCGGCGAAACTTCATGGCTTGGGGTTTGTGTATGCTTCGTTGCGACTTTCCTGCGGCTCGTTTTCTTCTTCCTGCAAAGCCGCACGGCTTTCAGTTTGGCAGAGAACGCCCAAGACGCTCCGGGCGACCGAGGGGGGCAGGCCTGCACTTTCGAGTTCGTGGGGCGTTGCTTCCTGGATGGCGTCGATCGAGCCGAAGTGCTGGAGAAGCATCTGCCTTCTGCCCGGGCCTATTCCGGGAATGGAGTCGAGGGCCGAGGTGAGAAGTGCGGCCCGGTGCACGCTCTGGTAGTGCGTGATGGCGAACCGGTGCGCCTCGTCTCGTATGCGCTGGAGCAGGTGCAGGATGTCCGGATAGCGGTGCAGAAAGAGCGGGTTTTTGCGTCCGGGCAGATAGATTTTTTCGTAGAGCCCCTTCCCTTTGTCTCCTATGTCCGCCTCGCGTTCTTTGGCGATGGAGGCGAGCGGAATCGGCTGTGGGGGCGCAAGCTGTTCGAAAAGGTGGGTAATAGTATTCAACTGCCCCTTGCCCCCGTCCAGGAGAAGCAGGTCGAGGCTCGTGTAAAGTTCGGTATCGTTTTCGACCAGACGGGTGATCACTTCGGACATCATCGCCGGGTCGTCGGGCTGGCTCTTGAGTCGTATCCTGTAGCGCCTGTAGGAATTTTTATCCGGGCGCCCCTGGTCGAAAACGACAAGGGACCCTACGGCGTGCTGCCCCTGGAGGTTGGAGATATCGACGCAGGCGATGCGCTCCGGGGTTCGCGGGAGCCGCAGAAGCCGCTGCAGGGACTCAAGGAGCGCCGTATCGCGCACAGCCGAACGCCTGCGGCTCGAAAGCACCTCGCGCGCGTTCGCCTCGGCCATGTCGAGCAGGTGCTTCCTGTCGCCTCTTTTGGCCGCCCACACCCGCACGCGCCTGCCTTTCATCTCCGAGAGCCATTCGGAGAGCACCGTCTCCGAATCGAGCTCTACAGGGACGACCACCTCATCGGGAATGAACCCGCCCTGGTAATAGTACTGCTGGATGAAGGCCGAGATCAGCTCGGCGGAGTCGCCCTTCGCCTCTTTCAAATCGAAGGCCCTCTGGCCCGAATGAACGCCCTGCCGCACGAAAAGAACGACGAGCTCGGTTCGCTCCTCCTCCTGGTATATGCCCAACACGTCCCGGTCCACGAAACGGTCGGAGACGACGTGCTGCTTTTCGATCGTGGCCGTGACATTTCTCAGCCGGTCGCGGTAGAAGGCGGCGAGTTCGAAATTGAGCGCCTCGGAGGCGTCCTGCATTCTTTGTTTGAGCTGTCTTTGGAGAACGTCGGTCTTTCCCTCCAAAAAGAGCGTCACCTCCTCGACCATCTTCATGTAGTCTTCGCGCGAAACCTTGCCTGCGCACGCCCCAAGGCATTGGTTCATCGAAAAATTGAGGCAGGGCCGCTCGCGGGGCAGGAGTTTTCTGCCCTTGCAAAGCCGCAGAGGAAAAAGCTGGTGGAGATATTTGAGCGTATCGCGGGCGGCCCGTGCCGAGGTGTAGGGGCCAAAGTAGAGCGCACCGTCTTTGTGGAACCGCCGGACGATGTCCAGCCTGGGGTAGGGATCGCGGGGATCGATCCGGATGGATAGATAGTTTTTGTCGTCCCGGAGCACGACGTTGTAGCGCGGCCTGTATTTTTTTATGAGGCTCGCTTCGAGCAGCAGCGCTTCCTTTTCGGAGGAGGTCACGGCATATTCGACGTCGGCGGCCCTGGAGAGCATGATCCGGGTCTTGACATCCACGGCGTCGCCGCCTCGGAAGTAATTGGAGATGCGTTTGCGTAAGTCCCTCGCCTTTCCGACGTAGAGAACGGCCCCGTCCGGGTCCCGGAAAATGTATATGCCGGGCAGGTGGGGAAACGCCGCAACCCGGCCGGCAACCGCCGCCGGGCCGCACGCCGGCGCACTTCCCGAATCGACGCCTCCTACCGCGCCCGGGTTTTCCGTTTCATTCTCTGCCATGATGTTCCCCGCTACCGCTTCTCGTTTTTCTTCTTGCTTCCCGCTTCCCGCTCCCCGCTTCTGCTATTATAGCACGCCGGCCAAGGCCGCCTGTTGCGAAAAGAAGCGGAAAAGATCGTAGGTTGGGGTGAGCCCCGCCAACCCCAACACAAAACCCGAGGATGGAGCGCAACTCGGTCGCGGAATGTCCACCCGGGGAATGCGGAACTGTTTCGATCGGCTCTTTACAATTTTCAACGGATAGAAAAAAATAGGTGGAAGCTCACTTTCCCGTTACCCTTAACCAGTCTGGAAAACCGGCATGACGCACCGCCCTCCGTTCGTTTTGTTGATAAACCCCTGGATCACCGATTTTGCGGCTTTCGACCTGTGGGCCAAACCAATGGGACTGCTCCATCTCGCCTCGCTTCTAAGAGAGGGGGGATGCGGCGCGGCCTTGATCGACTGTCTCGACAGGCGGGACCCTTTCACCAACTCCCACCCCGGGGTCATTTCCGGAAAGGACAAAAAGTTCGGGACGGGCAAATATCCGAGGATGCGCCTCCCGACCCCTGCACCTTTCGCCGGTTTTCCGCGCTATTTCCATCGACACGGGATTCACCCCGAAAGCTTCCGGCGAAAGCTTCTTTCCATTGAAAAACCGGACATCGTCTGGGTCACCTCGATCATGACCTACTGGTACCCGGGGGTTTCGGAAGCCGTGCGGATGGTGCGCGAAATTTTTCCTTCGGTCCCCGTGTGGCTTGGCGGCATCTATGCGAGGCTTTGCCCGGATCACGCGGCGCGCGCGACCGGTGCCGACCGGGTCGTAACCGAGGCGCCGTCCCGCATTCCGCAAATGATTTATGATCTGAGCGGATTTTCCCTTACAAACGAGGCCGCGTGGGGAGATTTTGCTTCCTGGCCTCTTCCGGCCATGGATCTGTTGGGGCCTGCGCCCGACTACGCGCCCCTTCTCACCGGTATCGGATGCCCCTACAAGTGCCCCTATTGTGCTTCCGCAAGGCTTCAGCCACGGCGCGAAAGACTCGATTCCCGCCGCATATTCGACCAATTTGCCTGGATGCACGACGACCTGGGGATACGCGATTTCGCCTTCTATGACGATGCGCTGCTGCTCGACGCCGAAAGCACTCTGCGGCCCGTGCTCGAAAGAGTAGCCGTAAGGGGCCCCAAGGTCCGCTTCCACGCTCCGAACGCTCTCCACGTACGGGCTCTTTCCAGGGACTGGTGCGAGTTGCTCTACGCTTCCGGGTTCAAAACCGTTCGGCTGGGGCTCGAGACCACCCGCGACGGCCAAAGCCGGAAATGGGGCGGCAAGGTCGATACCCGCATGTACCTGGAGGCGGTGGAAAGGCTCTTTGACGCCGGTTTTTCACAGGAAGAGCTCGGGGCCTACCTGCTGAGCGGCCTGCCCGGCCAGACCCCCGAAGAGGTCGCCGAATCCATCCGGGTCGTGCGGCAAAGCGGGGTGCAGCCGCACATCGCCGAGTTTTCCCCCATTCCCGGAACTCCCGTATGGGATCATGCCGCCGCGGTCTCCTCCTTCGACCTCGCAGCCGAACCGCTCTATCACAACAATACCTTTTTTGCCTGCCGCCGCCCCGATTTCACCTATGAAGACATGGTGGCACTCAAAAAACTGGCGAGGCAGTACCTCGTTTAATCAGGGCAATCGGCGGCCACGTGGGGTCTTGTCGAAATCGGAGTCGAAACTGACAATCGTCAAGTCGTGCTCGACAGCCAGGACATATTGATAGGCATCGTCGAAGTCGAGCGCGTATTGCCGGGTTGCAGCAACGACTTGGATCAAATCACCTGGTGTTACCCTAAGAATAGCAACACTGCCGGACTGGATGTCGGCCAGAAAACGCATAGCCGGTTCGAATGCCTTGCGGCGAGAAAGGATTAGAAGGATGGAGTGTAATGAAAAATCGGACATGAATAGTTCGTAGATATCCGACTTCTGAAGAAGTGCCTTGGCCTGCGAGGCATTTTGCTGATTCAGCAGGACCTCAAGAAAGATATTCGTGTCAACGAGACATCTCATCCTCAGCCCGCCACCGGTTCGCCTGATTCTGGAGATCCACGGAGGAATAATCCTTGCGCATGTCCTCCAGTTCGCCTGCCCAGTCGCAAGACATCTTTGGGCGAGGCTTGTCCCCGACCTTTGTCAGTAAAAATTCGACAAAGTCCCTGACCTCCGTGCGGCGCTCGGGCGGTAATCTCCTGACCATGTCATCCAGCGATTGCATCACCAGCCCCTTTCCCCTCAAGAATTTTTTGGGCCATGTGAATACCATAAACCGAAAGTATCCGTAATGCCATCTCTTTTTCTCGGTTTGACACTTCTCGACGGTACGCGTGAAATGACAAACCGGAGAGGATTCTCAACGCACAAAATAAATGATGCTTATCCCAACGCCGATCGTGACGACGATGCGGCGCAGCACGACCGGTGAAACAGCGCTCGCCAGCCGCCCTCCGATCACCCCACCCACAATCGACCCGATCGCCATCACAAGGGCAACCGTCCAGACTACTTCTTTGGAGAAAAGAAAAAACACCGCCGCGGCGACATTTATGACAAAAGCGAGGAATTGTTTGAGGGCATTGAGCCTTGTGAGAGAATCATCGAGCACGAGGCCGAGGACGGCCAGCACGATCACGCTGAGACCCGCCCCGAAATAGCCTCCGTAGACGGCGGCAAGAGCCACCGGGATGAGTGCTTGCATTTCGCCGTGGGAGAGCCTTTCCGCAAGAGGTTTTCCGGGCGCCGGATCAGCGTCGGCTCTCCCCTGCCGCTCGCCTTTTGTTGCGGCCCGGCGGGAAAGAAAGCCGCGCACAGGTTCCTGGGCAGCAAGCAGGGCGGCAGCGAGCAAAATGAGATAGGGCACCATTTTCCGGAACATGTGCTCGCCCGTGTTCAGCAGCAGAAGTCCTCCAATGATCCCTCCGACAATCCCTGCCGGCAGAAAGAACCAAAGCCTCCGCCTTTGCCCCTGCAAATCTTTTATCTGTGCAAAAGTGCCCCCGAGATATCCCGGACACAGGGCGACCGTGTTGGTCACATTGGCTGCGACCGCGGGAATGCCCAGGGCGGTGAGGGTCGGGAAGGTAATGAGCGTTCCCCCGCCGGCAAGCGCATTAACAGCCCCCCCGGCCACCGAGGCCAGCCCGGCTATTACCATGTCAAATCCACTCAGCATCGGTATTCATCCCATTTCGTCCGGCAATTGAAAGCGTCTACATAGCACAGGAGACGCAAAAGCAAAAGAGCGGGGGCTATCGCCCCCTTGCACCCCCACGCCGCTCCGCGGCTCATGGGGACGGGGCCGGCCACCCGGCTGCGGCGGCTCGCCGCGATGATTATATAGCTCAGAACTCAATAACCTGTCATACGAGGTGATTTGTGAATCCAAATGTTGCGGAAAATCTTACCGGAGAAGAATGCGCGAGCAAAATCTTCGAGATGTCCGGAGCCAAGTTCGATCCGGAAATGGCCTTGGAGTTGTGGGAGAAAATCGAACAGCACAAATGGCTGCTCTCGGAGAGGCTCTCCCGAGACGTTGGGGCCCGGACGGCCTGCATCGATTTTCTGGAAAACATGGAGCAGGCGGTAGACGAGTACCTGTCCTACAAAAGGCAGGACGTCCTGAACGAGATGGGGGCGCAGACCTTCGGCCGCGAAATCTGGGACACCATCTCGGATTCCCAGCCCCCCAAGCAACTGGTAAACCGCAGGATCATACTGCCCCTTACCATGGAGGACCTTTCCCGCAAACACGGAGTCAGCCCCCCGAAGACGATCATCTTCTTCGGCCCCCCGGGGACCGGCAAGACCCATTTCGTCAAGGCCATAGCCGGCGTTTTGTCCTGGTGGTATATCGAAATCGCCCCCAGCATGCTCATGCAGGACGGCGCCGAAAAAATGGGGGCCAATCTGCGCAGGACTATGGAGAAGGTGAGACAGCTCGAAGATGCCGTCATCTTCATAGACGAATTCGATGAACTGGCGGCTTGCCGCGATGAGGCGGATCGCCTGGATAAGTGCATCACCAACGAGTTTTTAAAGCAGGTCCCGCTTTTCAAAAACGAGCCCAAACGGCTGCTTCTCGTATGCGCCACAAACTACATCGCTCATCTGGACCCGGCACTGCTTCGACCGGGGCGGTTCGATTGCATAATCCCGGTCGGGGGACTGAATGCCGAGGAGCGAAAGACCATCCTCGACTATTATCTGTCGAGGATCAATGTCGGCCACATCGATTTCGAACGCCTCGTGGCCGAGACTTCCCGTTTCACGCCCGCGGATATCCAGTACCTTTTCGAACAGGTCGCCCAGTGCGCCTTCGATCGGGAGGTGACTCAAGGGAAAGACTGCAGGGTGAGCACGCAGGATTTTTTCGATGTCATGGCCAAAATGCGGCCCACCCTGACCGATGAAATCATTGAGCAGTTCGAAAAAGATTCCGTTACCTATTCGAGAGTATAAGGGCCGAAGCCCCAAATGAGCCGCGCAGCGGCGTGGGGGGGCGGGGGGCGAGAGCCCCCGCGCCTTTGCCCTTTGTCTTTCATTCTTCAGCTAGAGCGTCTTGGAGATGACCAGGCGCTGGACTTCGTTGCTGCCCTCGTAGATCTGGGTGATCTTTGCGTCGCGCATCATGCGCTCGACCGGGTACTCCTGGATATAGCCGTACCCGCCCAGCACCTGGACCGCTTCGGTAGCCACCCACATGGCCACATCGGAGCAGTAGCACTTGGACATGGAACTCATGCGGATGAGATCGGGGCTGAGGCGGCTCATATCCTTGGGCTGCTCCTGGAGAAGCGAACAGGTCTTGTAGAGCAGTTGCCGGGAGGCCTCGGTGCGGATCGCCATATCGGCCAGCTTGAAGCCGATGCCCTGGTGCTCGATGATGGGTTTTCCGAAAGTGATCCGCTCCTTGGCGTATGCGGTCGCATACTCGAGGGCGCCCGCTGCGATCCCGAGGGCCTGGGCGGCGACGCCTGCACGCGAAAAATCGAGCGTTTTCATCATGATGTGAAACCCGTCGCCTTCGTTTCCCAGAAGATTTTCCGCCGGAATACGGCAGTCTTCGAAGATGAGTTCCACCGTTTCAGACCAGCGGATGCCCATCTTGTGTTCCTTTTTCCCGATCGAAAACCCGGGCGTGCCCTTCTCGACGATGAAGACCCCCGCATTTTTGTGGGTCGGCTTCTCGGGGTCCACAACCGCGTAGACCGTGACGATGTCGGCGACGCCGCCGTTCGTGATGAAGGTTTTGGCGCCGTTTATGACATAGGAATCACCCTCTTTTTTCGCCCGGCACCGCAGACGCGCCACATCGGAACCCGCCGAGGACTCGGTGAGGCCGAAGGCCGCAATGTGTTCTCCCGTGGAAAGTTTCGGAAGGTATTTTTCACGCTGCGCCTGGTTGGCCCCCAAAAGGATGGGCAGCGACCCCAGTTCGTGGTCGGCGATGAGCAGTCCACAGGAAGCATCGACCTTGGAGAGTTCTTCCACGACTATGGCCAGCGCCAGCATCCCTGCATGGGAGCCCCCGAACTCTTCGGGAAAATCGATGCCGTAGAGGCCGTTTTCCCGCATGAGATCCACCATTTCCCAGTCGAACGCTCCCGTTTCGTCGCGCTTTGCCGCTCCCGGGGCGACCTTTTCCCTGGCAAGGCGGCGGACCATATTCTGCAACAATACCTGTTCTTCCGTGAGACCGTACTGCATGCTGCTGCTCCTTAAGCTATTTGTCGTATTGGAAAAAACCCTTGCCGTTCTTGCGTCCGAGGTAGCCGGCACGCACCATTTTGCGAAGAAGGGGGGCGGGTCGGTATTTGTCGTCGCCCATCTCCTTCTGGAGCCCGTCCATGACGTGCAGGAGGGTGTCGAGTCCGACCATATCGGCAAGGGCCAGGGGACCGATGGGGTGATTGGCGCCCAAAACCATCGATTCATCGATCGCTTTGGCGGAGGCAACTCCTTCGGCCAGGGCGAATATCGCCTCGTTGATCATCGGGCAGAGAATCCGGTTGACCGCAAAGCCGGGGGCTTCGTTGATTTCGACAGGTTTTTTGCCGAGCTTTTCCACAAAAGCCCTGCACACCTCGAAGGTCTCATCCGAGGTAGTAAAACCACGGATCAGTTCGACGAGCCTCATTACCGGGACCGGGTTGAAAAAGTGCATGCCGATGAAGCTGCCCGCCCGCTTCGTGGCCGAAGCCATCTCTGTAATGGAAAGCCCCGAGGTGTTGGAGGCAAAGATCGTTCCGGGCGCGCAAAGCTCTTCGAGTTCCGCGTAGACCTTCTTTTTGAGGTCCATGATCTCGATCACGGCCTCGATCACAAGGTCGGCGCCCTCCACACCGCTCTTGAGGTCGGTTGTGCCGCGCAGGCGCGCCAGGACCGCATCCATCGCCGCCGTGTCCATCTTGCCCTTCGATACAGCGCGTTCGAGATTTTTTCGAATGATTTTCATGCCGTTTTCAACGAAGCGCTCCTCAATGTCGCGCATGGTGACTTCAAAGCCGGCCTCGGCCGCCACCTGGGAGATTCCCGCCCCCATGATGCCGGCACCCAGTACGCATATCCTTTTGATTTCCATAAAAGCTCCTCTTCGCTCGAAAAAATAAGGTCTCTACCATTCCTTCAACATGCTCAGAAACCCCTCGGCCAGCTCGTCGATCGTCTGGTCCCCCTCGCGCAGCAGTCCCTGTACCGCGATGCCCTGCACGGCGCCAAAAAAGGCCGCCGCCGCCGCACGCGGGTTCGATACCCGGGGATGGTTTCTCAGGCAGTTTGCAAAAGACTCTACAAAAACCTCGTAGATCTCTTTAATACGCGTCTCCAGCGGGTGGCCTCCTCCCGCAAATTCGGTCGCAAGCGCCGCAAGACAAATGGTCGCTTCGGGATTTCGCTTGAAGTGCTCGCACATCACCCGCACGACTTCTTCGACCACTCGAATCGAACCGCGCTCCTCCCGATCGGTTATGTCCGAGTAGATGTGGATGCCCCGTTCGAGCCAGTCGATCACGGCCGTAAGGATCGCTTCCTTGGTCGCAAAATGGTGAAAGATCGCCCCCGAAGTAAGGCCGATGGCCTGGGCGAGATCCGATATGGTGGTCTTGTGATAGCCCTGCCTGGCAAAAAGCTTCACCGCCGCCTGGACGATGCGCAGGTAGGTCTCTTTGGCCCTGGCTTCTTTTTTATTATTGTTGTGATGTTCGATTCTCATGGAAGGATGGCATATTACATACTATGCGCTATGTCAACGGGAATGTGTCGGAGGAGCCGAGCAACCGGACTTGAGCTGTCTGGATTTTTATCCGAGGGGCCGGTTCTAGGGCTTTCGGGGCGGCTCAACCAGGGCGAGGCGCCCGCGAAATGACCCAGGCGCCCCTGGAAAATGGCCTCGATTCCCTCCACGGTCCTGGCGGAAACCTCGTCGCCGGCCTCCGCGGCCCGACGGCACACATCGAGATAGTTACCCCCCGGTCCAATCGAAGCCAGATCGGCTACCTCCTGCACCGGAGCCACTCTTTGTTGACCATCGCGATGCGGCCCTCCGAGTCGAGAGTGACCATGCTGATGGGCAGAGCATCGATCAGGGCGCTCAGCGCGGCATGGCGCGAGGCGGAAAATCCTTTTGGCGCTCGCGGTCCGCCGTCCCCGACAGCAGCGGGATTTGAAAAATTCGGCACCGACTCTTTTCCGGCAGGCTTTGATTGCGATCGAGCAGCCATAGCTTCCTACTCCCAATCAGGTCGGATCTTACTGCCCAAAGCGGGAATCGCCTTTTCCTCCAAAAAAGATAGCCCAAGCTCCGACGGCAGTCACAAGAATTTTGGGGCCGCCACCGTTCTATTTGGCGGCTCCGTCTCATGCGATGGAAAAGAGGAGCCTCAACGGAAGAGCGCGCAAACCGGCCCCGACCGGAAAACCATCGCGATTCCAGGCTGTTGCGTTCTTGTCGTCAATATCACTCCGAACTGGCACGCTACTTGATTCCATGCCACTTGATAAATAGAGTGATGCAAGATGGTTCGGAAGAGTGTGAGACAAGGAATTCAAACACCATAATTCAAGACGGACACGATTCGCAGGAAAAAGGAGAAAGCCATGGAAGCCGTGCAAAACTACTGTGACAATGTGGTTACAGAACTGAGCGTGTGGAAGGCCAAAGCCTATGATGTGGTGCGCAGGTTCGACAAGCTTTCCTCCGGCGAGAAGGGGGCGCTGGTCGATCAAGTAAACGATCTGCACGTGTACATCGAGGAACTCGAAAACCGCATCGCGCGGCTGAGAACCGCATGCCCTACAGACTGGAAGGCGGACCAGATCGAGATGGAGAAGACATTCGATCATCTGAAGGGAAAGTTCAACGACATTTCCGCCAATGTATCCCCCGGAGACATTGGCGGATGACCCGCGAAAAGGCCTGACTCATCAGGCGGAAAAAAGGCGCGGCCTTGCCCGCCTGATGCGCCGGACTACTGGATATGCACCTCGGTAATTTCCCGGAAATTTTCAACCAGAATGAAAGTTTTCACCTGGACCTGGATGAGGGCGCAGGACGAGGCGGTTGCAAACTTCTCCAGCGGCGGGTGTTTTTGGAGAAACAGACGCAGAGGCTCCTCCCTTTCCCGGCCGCTGAGCTCGCAAGCCTCCCCGAGAATGGTTGCCGCACTGGCCGTATCAAAATCGGACTCCAGGTTTTCTCGGTTGTCCACGAGCATGGCCACCCGCGGGTGCTCCAGGATGTTTGCAAATTTCCTCGTATCCCTTTGCGTGGCAAAGAGGATGCAGTCACGGTCCTGCGAAGCGGCAAACGCCACAAGACTTGAGTAGGGTTGCCCCGCCGAGTAGGTGGATAAAACGGCCAATTTCTGAGTGGAGAGCAAAGAGGCCAGGATGTCGGAGGTCTTTTCCGAACCGGTTTTCAATGGGGAGATCCTTTCATGAAAGTATCTGCTGTGTATATGCCGGAGGCCGCTTCCGTTTCCCGCAGAGCCTGACGGAGGGAGGCGACCATCGGGGTCAGGGGGATCGGGAGGAGTTCCCGGATTCTATTTTCCTTGCACACGACTTCATTTTTCAGCCCCTCGATAAGAGGCGAGGCCAACCCCGAGGAAATGGGCGTAACCAGGGCCACCCACAGCGAAGCAAGACGCGGCGTAAGAACGGGAACGGAGAAGACGAAGCGCCTTAAGCCCCGCACTGCGGCATAGAGCCTGATCATCTCCCTGTAGGTGACGATTTCATTGCCCCCGATGTCGAACCGGGCGCCGGCGGTCCTGCTTTCCCGCAAACACCCCACGAGGTATTCGACCGCATCGTAGATGTCAATCGGCTGGCAGCGCGTATCGATCCACCGCGGGGCAACCATCACCGGTAGCCGCTCGACGAGGTGGCGGAGCATTTCGAAGGGCGCGCCTCCCGCCCCGATTATATTTGCTGCGCGCAACTCCGTGAGTTCGGGTTTTCCGGAGGAGAGTATTTTGGCGACTTCCTGGCGGCTGGCAAGATGCTCGGAGAGCCGGTCGCCATACCCTCCGAGTCCTCCCAGGTACAGTATTCGTTCGACCCCCTGCTCCCCGGCCGCCCGGACGAAATTTTCGGCAGCCTTTCTATCCTTTCCGGCAAAATCCCCCGAACGCCCAACCGCACTTCCTCTCATGGAATGCACCAGGTAATAGGCAAAGCCGACGCCTTCGAGAGCGGTGTTTAGAGATCGGGCGTCGAGCAGGTCCGCCTCCACCACGGAGCCCTCGATGCCCGGATTGAGCTCTTTGAACCTACGCTCCGAGCGGACAAGAAGTCTTGGCTCATAGCCTTCCCGGCCAAGAGCCCGCGCGAGCCGACGCCCCACAAATCCGGCCGCTCCCGTAACCAGGATTTCTTTTTTCATGCCCCGTTGACCTTTTTCGTCAGTGCGGCGATTATTGGACTTGTTCAATCGGGACTAAAGTAAGCTTCCATGGAGACTTTGGTAAGTATAAAATGGTCATTCGTGAAAAGATACGAATAGAAGCTCCCCTTTCCGTCGTCTGGTCGGTCTTCACATGCCTGGAAGACTGGGCGCAATGGAATGGCGTTTGCGAAAGCGCCTGTCTGATGGCCCCCTCCTCGCCTGACGAAAAGAGGGTAGAGGAGGTTTCGGAAGGGGCTTGCATCGCCTTCACCATAAGACCGGCAATCTTTCCGATACGAATAACGCCCAGGGTCACCCGATATGTCCCGCACAGGGAAATAGTCTGGGAGGGCCGCCGTTTCGGCGTCCACGCCGAACACGCATTCGCCTTCGATGAGCGAGACAAAAGCGTCCTGGTCACCAGCACGGAAAAATTCGGAGGGTTCGGCCTGCTTTTGAGCCGCCTCGCGCTCGTCCCCTCGCGCCTTCATCACCTTACCCGCGAACTTCTCCTCGCGCTCAAAAGAGAAGCCGAGTCGCGGGTGTTTCCAGGAAAGCCTTAAGAAAGACTCCGCGCCATGACGTTATTTCCAATCGGACAATGGCCCACTTTGAAAACGACCTTTTTCCGGACTATATTTAGTCCTGCCATAATGGAGACAGATCATGAAACTGACCAGTCAAATCAAGCCGATCAGCTATCTCAAGGCGCACGCCACCGAGATCGTTCGCACACTGGGGGATAAACAGGGGCACTTGATCATCACTCAGAACGGCGAAGCCAAGGCAGTCCTGCAGGACATTGAAAGTTATGAGCAGACGCAGGAAACCATGGCGCTTCTGAAAATTCTGGCGTTAGGTGCTCGTCAGATCGATAAAGGTCGGATCGTGTCCGCGACCGACGCCATTCAAGGGATTCGTGAGCGTAGAAGGGCTCGCTGATGCCATTCCCCAGCGCTTATGGGAAACCCTCCCCCGCTCTTTGTTTTTCCTTTTTGCGGTATGCGCCCTCACCTCGCCCGCCCGCCAAGCAGGCGCGCAACTCGGCAGCGGCGCCGGCCGCCCCGCTTTATCATTTTGATTTCCTTCCGCCCTGATTTGGGCTATTGATTACTCCTCCCACCACTTCTTCACAGGGGACGCGCGGGGGCGGCCTTCTGCCCCGGCCGGTGGAACGTTTCGAATCCGGAGAGCAATTCCATGAAGAAAATCCTGACGGTTGCACTATCCGTTTTATTTATTTTGGGGCTCGCCTACGGAGGCGCCAATTACTGGATCGGGAGCCAGGCGCGCAGGTTCCATGACCAGAGCATCGCGCGAATAAACGGATCAAAAGATCTCAAGGCATCGGTTATCAGCTATAAACGCGGCCTTTTCAGTTCCAGGGCGATTACCCGGCTCACGGTGAGACCTTCCCGAAAGGGTAATCCCATAAGTTTCGAAGTCGTCGACACAATCTATAACGGCCCCTTTGTCTTTTTGCATGACCCGCACCTCCAGGACGGCCTTCGACCCGTTATGGCGGTCGTTCGAACGCGGCTTGCACCCGGCCCGGACACGGGAGCGGTGCTCAAAGAAATCCCCGAGCTTGCATCCGCCGAGGTGCTGACAGTGCTCACGCTGGGCGGCAATGCCTCTTCCTATCTGGATATCCCCGCTTTCCAACACAGTTTCCCGGACCACAAGGGAGGACAAACAGCGGTGAAATGGGGCGGCCTCGCCGGCACGCTCCACTTCGACTCGCAACTCTCAAAGGCCGACGGTTCGCTAACCTGTCCCTCGCTGCTCGTCTCGGGACCGGACGGTCGGCTGCAAGTGGAAAACGTACGCGGGCGATTCGGCTCCCACCCCGGAATAGAGGGAATAACCGTAGGATCGACTTCTGTTTCCATAGGCGATATCAAATCGGTAAAAGACGGCCATAGCGTGTTCACCCTGAGTTCAGCAGATCTGCGCGCCCAATCCAGGGTCGAGGGGAAAAAAATCAGCGGCTCCATCCGACTCGATTTTGGCAAACTCGACACGGGCGGCCTGGGGCTTGGCCCCTTTGCGATCGATATCGAGGCTCGAAGGTTGGATGCGGGGGTTCTCGCCAGGTTTCAAAAACTCGCCCCGGTCTTGCAGCGGGAGGAAATTCAAAACGATAAGGCGGCAAAATACCAGGCGAGGATACTGCTGCTCAAAATGGCGGCCGATCTGCTCGCAGGGCGCCCGGAACTGGAGATAAAGCAGCTCGATTTGAGAACGGAGAAAGGAGACCTCACCGGCACGGCCAGGCTTGGTTTTGACGGTGCAGACAAGGGGTTTTCCAGAAACATCCTGATGCTTTTGGCGAGTATGGATGCGAACGCTCAACTCTCGGTCTCCCAGGCGCTTTTCTATTTCGTCGCTCAAAATGCGCTCGATAAAAACGGGGTTTCCGGTTCGGATCAGGCCAAGACGGACGCTGCAAATCTCGCCGCGCGCTTTTTGGCCGCAAAGTATATGATTTCCGAGGCGGGGGCCTTTAAATCCAGCGCTGCCTTCAAACACGGGGTCCTCACCGTAAACGGGAGCAGACTGGGACTTTCAAAACTGCCCTGAACCACAGCTCTTGTGTTCCGTTTTCTCCTCATTATATTTACTGCGTGAGCAGTGACCAGCCGTAGGCCCTGGAACGATCGGAGGACTTTCACTTAAGTCCCCCTTTGGAAAAGGGGGATTTAGGGGGATTTTGCAAATAGCTCGGCTGTATGCTCCTTTGAAATCCCCCCTGCCCCCCTTTGGAAAAGGGGGGGAAACCGGTCCTGTGACTCTGCGCCCTTTCGTTTCTGTTTTGCCTCTAAACATCCGGGAATCAGGAACAGATGATCGACGCGAACAAACCCGCCCTCAATCCTTTCTGGTTTCATGAATGTGTCGTTTTGACCATGCCCACGGGAAGGACTGCGGTGAACCTGCGGGAGATGCTGCAGGTAGTTCGTGAGGTCGATGCCTCGGTGCTTTCCTATCATCTGTGGCAGTCGCGCATGTCGATCGTTCATCCCGAAGTCGAATACACGAACGACTTTGCCCTGTGGGCGGCAAATTCCCTGCAGGACATCCGACTGGCGGAGAAGCTGAGCGTAATCGACCCCTTCAGCTACGAAGATATGGAAGAAATCCGGGAGGTGATAGCCGAAGTCCTGGAAGGGTACATGTGGGACCTTCCCTCCGTGCCGTGGGCCAGGCCGGGGTTCGAGTTCCACTTCTGCCAGGCATCGACGGTCGTGCTGCTCCGCTCGCGAATCGTCGCGGGCACGCTCGAAGAGTTCCGTTCGGGGATTTCCGTCGTAGGTGCTGATTCGATCTATTATCACTTCGTAGACGCTCGCTGGCGCTTAAGGAAATTGAAAACCGACGATTTTTCCATCTGGCTGCGGGACTCCTTTGGTCTGCCCGAGCTGGTTTCGGCCATTCAGGGCATCGACGTGTGGTTTTCCACGCTCGAAGACATTCGCCAAAAGATCCTGGACCTGATTGACAGCTACGTAGAGAAGTCCGATGACGACACGCCTTGACGAACTCAAAACGGTTGCCGGAGCCGCGGTTATCGACCAGTTGCGCCGCATGGCGGATCGACTGGGGCCGCTTCGCCTGGTGCATATCAACTCCACCCGCATCGGGGGCGGAGTGGCCGAATTGCTTATCGGCATCATCCCCTTGTGGAAAGAGCTGGGAGTCGATGCCCGCTGGGAAGTCATCGAGGGCGACCAGGCGTTTTTCGAAGTCACCAAGGCGATGCACAACGGACTCCAGGGCTTCAAGGCCAATATCGGCAAGCCGATGTTCGATCACTACATCGATATCAATCGCCAGAATGCGGAAAAGCTCCGTTTCGAGGCCGATTTCGTGGTTGTAAACGATCCGCAGCCTGCCTATCTGATCCGGTTTATTCGTTCTCAGGCCAAAACATGGATCTGGAGATGCCACATAGACGCTTCCAGGCCGGACCGGCATATCTGGAGATTTTTGCGGGAGGCCGTAAAGGACTACGACGCCTCTATCTTTTCCATGCCCGGTTTTTCCCGTAACCTTCCCCACCCCCAGTACCTGGTCTATCCTTCGATCGATCCGCTAAGCGACAAAAACCGCGAACTTTCCGCCGAGGAAGTCTCGGCGGTGCTGGACCGGCTGAAGATCGAAAGAGACAAGCCGATAATTTTGCAGGTCTCCCGGTTCGATTCGTTCAAAGATCCCCTGGGAGTCATCGAGGCGTTTCGCATGGTGCGGGCCCACACGCCCTGCCGGCTGGTGTTGGTGGGAGGCGAGGCCACCGACGATCCGGAAGGGCCAAGGATTTACGCCCAGGTCCAGGAAGCCGCCCACGGAGAACACGACATCCATCTCCTGCTCCTTCCCCCGGAAAGCCACTATGAAGTGAACGCCCTGCAGCGGGCAGCCGATATCATCGTGCAAAAATCGGTGCGCGAGGGCTTCGGGCTGACCGTCACCGAGGCCATGTGGAAGGGAAAACCGGTGATCGGCGGGGCGGCGGGAGGCATAGTGCTCCAGCTGCGCAATTTTCGAACCGGATTTCTGGTCCACTCGCCGGAGGGCTGCGCCCTTCGCATCCGCTATCTTCTCCGCCACCCCGAAGTGGGAAAACGCATGGGCAAACTCGCCAAAGAGTTCGTGCGAAACCACTTTCTCGTGACTCGAAATCTCAGGGATTATCTCTCCTTGATGCTTTTGTGCAAAGGACCGGGAAGCGGTGTCGGCGGGAAGCCCGGCCGCTCCGTCATTTTATAGGAAAGAGAATGCCACCCTTGGCAACCTACCGCGTCCAGTTCAACCGGAATTTCAAATTCAGCGCCGCCCGTACTCTTGTGCCCTACCTCCATGATCTGGGCATTACGGACTTGTATGCTTCCCCCATTTCCCACGCCCGCAGGGGCAGTCTTCATGGCTATTCGGTGACCAACCCCACAGAAATCAACCCGGAACTGGGCTCTAGCGCCTCGCTCGACTCTCTTTCCCAAAAGCTCAAATCACGCGACATGGGCCTCATCGTCGATGTTGTTCCCAACCACATGGCGCTAAGCCGCGACAATCCCTGGCTGATGGATGTGCTGGAAAGCGGGGCCGGCTCCCCGTACGCCATTTTTTTCGATATCGACTGGCACCCTCCAAGCAAGGTTTTGGAGGGAAAGATCCTCCTGCCCGTCCTGGGCAGATATTACGGAGAGGCCCTGGAGGCGGGGGAATTCCAACTGGTTTTGGATGAGAGCGGCGTTTCGGTCAGGTATTTCGATCATGCTTTTTCGCTCGACCCCAAGTCCTACGGGGGAATTCTCGCACTGCGCCTTGGAGAACTCGAAAAAGACCTGGGGGAAGCAGACCCGGCGGTGTTGGGCCTAAAGGGGCTCGTCTCGCTTTGCGAGCACCTTCCGGCACGCTCCCACACCAGCCCCAAAAAGATACGCGAACGGCAAAGACTCAAGGGAATAATCAAGAAAAGCCTGTGGCTTTTGTACCAGGGGACCCCGGCGGTCAGGGAATTCCTCGACCGAAACCTTGCCATCTACAATGGCAGAAAGGAAGATCCGGAAAGTTTCGACCTTCTGGACAGACTCCTCTCCGATCAGCCCTACCGACTCGCCTTCTGGAAAGTCGCCCTCGAGATGATCAACTATCGCCGGTTTTTCAGCATTAACGACCTGATCGGCATCCGGATAGAAGACCCCAAAGTATTCGAAGCCCTGAACCACGGCCTCCAATTCGCCCTGACCCGGGAAGGCAAGATCGCCGGGACAAGGATCGACCACATAGACGGGCTCTACGACCCCGAGGAATATCTGCGCCGCCTGCACCCCGGCGCTTCCCCCCATTATATGGTGGTCGAAAAGATTCTGGCCGAAGGCGAGAGCCTGCCTCCTGATTGGCCCGTATCGGGCACCACCGGGTACGATTTTCTCAACATGGTGAACGGCGTGTTCATTGATGAGGGCGGGTACCGCAAACTGCAGCAAGTCTACTCTTCTTTTACCGCAATGCACTCCAGCGCGCCCGACGTCATCTATGAGGGCAAAAAAAAGGTGATGAGCACCCTTTTTGGCGGGGAGGTGGAAAACCTCGTCTTCTACCTGGGCCTTCTTTCCTGCCATGACCGCCTGGCCCGCGATCTGTCCCGGCGCGACATGATAAAATCTCTCGTCGAGGTTACGGCCTGTTTACCGGTCTACAGGACCTATATCAGAAGCTATGAGGTGAGCGAACGGGACAGGGACCTGATCGAACAGGCCCTGGCCGAAGTAGAACGAAGAAACCCCTCCCTCAATCCCATGGCCCTCGCCTTCATGCGTCGCCTTTTGCTCATGGATTTTCCGACCTATCTCACCACGGAACAAAAAAACGAACGGCTGAACTTCGTCATGCGCTGGCAGCAGTTCAGCGGCCCCATAATGGCCAAGGGATGCGAAGACACCGCTCTCTACATCTACAATCCGCTGATCTCGCTAAACGAAGTGGGCACCGGGCTTAAACCCGTATCGGTTGAAGCCTTCCACGAATTTAACAGGCAACGGCAAAAGCTCTGGCCCCATACCATGAACGCGACTTCCACCCACGATACGAAGCGGGGGGAAGACGTGCGTGCGCGCATCAATACGCTTTCCGAAATCGCCGAAGAATGGCAGGAGGTGCTCGATCGGTGGAAACGGCTAAACACGGCGAAAAAGGTCTCCGTCGATGGCCTGCGGGTCCCGGACCCCAATGAGGAAGCATTTCTCTACCAGACGCTGATCGGCGCCTGGCCGCTTCAGAGCGAGGAAGTCCCGGCTTTCCGGCGCCGTCTCAAGTCCTACATGATAAAGGCTGCGCGGGAAGCCAAGGTGTACACCCGCTGGACCGCCCCTGACAGCGGCTATGAAAACGCTTTGCTTGCCTTTTGCGACTCCATTCTCGAGGAGACCGGCGCACAAAAATTCCTCGAAGATTTCCTGGAAACCCTTTCGCGCCTGGCAGGCCTCGGGGCGTTGAATTCGATTTCCCAGCTTCTTTTGAAGATCGGCTCTCCCGGGGCGCCCGACTTCTACCAGGGAACCGAACTGTGGGAGTTCAACCTGGTTGACCCCGACAACCGCCGCCAGGTGGAGTTCCGAAAGCGCGTGCGGATTTTGAAAGAGATAAAAAGGCGGGAGTCCAAAACCCCGGACACGCTCATCGCCGAACTCCTCGCCAACTGGAAGGACGGCCGGATAAAACTCTACACGACCTATAAGGCCCTTAATTTTCGAAGAAACCACAGGGAGCTTTTCCACGAGGGCGACTATATCCCCCTTGCCTGTTCGGGGACCAAAGAAAACAACGTGATCGCATTTATGAGAAAAAAGGAAGACCGGTGGGCACTGATCGCGGTCCCGAGGCTTGCCGCAAAACTGGCCGCACAAGGAGAACCGCTTGGCGAACTGGCCTGGGAGGATACCTCCCTGATCGTTCCCCCGGAAGCTCCCGGCTCCTGGACAAACGTGTTTACCGGCCTCCGGGTGGAAGCGCCCTCGGGCTCCGAACGTGGAAGGCTCCCTTTACGGCGGGTGTTCGCAGGCTTTCCCGTGGCATTGCTGGACGGAGGCGAGCCATCGATCCGATGAGGTCCCTGGGGGACCTTGCTCACACCACCATTGTTGCCCCGCTCTTTTTCGGTGTACGCCGA
>JBMFWU010000013.1:47865-53822 GCA_049964955.1 Syntrophobacteraceae bacterium | reverse complement strand
TGCGCTCCCAGCAAAACGCCCGGAGCCTGGCCCTTGCCACGGCCGCAGCAAAGCGTTCCCTGCAGCTCGCCTTCATACAGTACAGCAACGGGAGCACCGATTTCACAACCGTGCTTACGGCCCAACAAGCGCTTCTTACCGCCCAGGACAGTTTGGCCACGGCCATGGGCAATATAGCCCTCAATCTTGTAGGGGTCTATAAATCTGTTGGCGGCGGGTGGGAAATCAGCCGGGGAAAAGATATAGTTCCACCGGAAATCAAGGAAATGATGGCAAAGCGAACGAACTGGGGCGATCTGCTTTCCCCTGCAGTCTATTTGCCACCTGCCTGCAAGCAGCCCGACGTTCGCCGCCCGGACTGGTAAGAGGCCGGCTTAATCCGCCAATACATATGCAGTCGTTGGAGAAATCATGATTTCGCTCAAAACAAAAAAGATCGCCGGCGTCGTTTCAACCTGCCTGATGCTGACTTTTCTCGCAGGCTGCGGCAGCAAGAAGAAGGCCGCCTTTTCCTTTCCCCCGCCCAAGGTCACGGTAAGCCGCCCCGAGCTTAAAGACATAGTCGATTATCTGGATACCAGCGGCAACACGCAGGCCGTAAAGACCGTGCAGCTTCCGGCCCGCGTGGAAGGCTATCTCGACGGGGTCTTTTTTAAAGACGGCGATATCGTAAAAAAAGGGCAGCTGCTGTTTCGCATCCAGCAAAACACTTACGAGGCGCAACTCCAGCAGGCCGAGGGGGCCATTCTGACCCAAAAAGCCGCTATACGGTATGACAAATCGCAGTTCGAGCGTTATTCCAAGCTTTTCGCGCAAAAGGCTGCGGCCGCATCCGATGTCGAAAACTGGCGTTACCAATTCGACACGGCCAAGGCCAATCTGGTCACCGCAAGGGCCCAGCGCGACCTCGCAAAACTGAACCTCGCCTATACACGGGTGGTTGCCCCCTTCACGGGGCGAATCGATAGACGCCTTGTCGATCCCGGAAATCTTGTCGGCGCTGCGGGAAGCAATACCACTCTGGCGGTCCTGACGCAGATAAGCCCACTCTATGTCTACTTCAATATCGCCGAGACCGCTGTCCCTCCCTACGTGAACCAGCTGCGGACCTGTTCGCTCAACAAACGCGATATCGGAAGATTTCCCGTCTACATCGGGCTATCCACCGAAAAAGGATACCCTCAGAAAGGCTACCTGGATTTCGCAGCGAGTTCGGTGAATTCATCCACCGGGACCCTGCTTCTCAGGGGGGTCTTCCCCAATCATGACGGCAAAATGCTGCCCGGCGAGTACGTGCGGGTGAGACTGCCGCTTGGCAAAAAGCATCCGGCAATACTCGTTCCGCAGGTCGCGGTGCAGTACGATCAGTTGGGGGCCTACCTGCTGGTGGTAGATCCGAAGGACCACACGGTTTCACACCGCAATGTAACCGTTGGCCCCACGAAAGGATATTCCTTCGTGATCGAAAAGGGCCTCACGGGCAAGGAGCTGGTCGTTACCCAAGGCGTGCTCCATGCCATCCCCGGCCAGAAAGTCACCCCCGTATTCGCCAAGGGTTCGCCCAAAGAAAACTCCAAGGGAACAACCAAATGATATCCGAGTTTTTTGTCGACAGGCCTATTTTTGCAAACGTCATCGCCCTCGTTACGATCGTAATTGGCGCTGTCGCGCTCTACATACTTCCCGTGTCCCAGTATCCCAACATCGTTCCCCCGACGATCTCGGTTTCGGCCAGCTATCCGGGGGCAAGCGCCGAAGTCGTTGCCAAAACCATCGGCGTCCCCCTCGAGCAGGCGGTAAACGGCGTCGAAAACGCGATATACATGTCTTCGGTCAGCTCGAGCGGTTCTTATTCGCTCACGATCACCTTCAACGTCGGGACCAACCTGAACGATGCCCTGACTCTTGTCCAAAACGCCGTAAACGGAGCTCTTGCCCAGCTTCCCGGAAACGCAACGCAGCAGGGTGTTACGGTAAAGAAAGTCTCGCCAAACATCCTGATGGTCGTAAGCCTTTATTCTCCAAGCGATCGCTTTAGTTCCGTGTTTCTTTCCAACTACGCCAGCATAAACCTTCTCAATCCCCTCGCCAGAATCCCGGGTGTGGCCCAGACAAGGGTGTTCGGTTCGGGCGCCTACAGCATGCGCGTATGGCTCGATCCCGACAGACTCCAGTCCTACGGGCTCACAACCACCGACGTGCTCTCCGCGATCCAGGGACAAAATGTGCAGGTGGCTACCGGCCTTCTGGGCGCCCCCCCGGTTCCCAAGGGGCAGCCGTTCCAATTTACCGTCAGCACCCTTGGCCGCCTCTCCGACGTTCATCAGTTTGAAAACATCATCGTAAAGTCCGGCACCGGCCAAGCCCCGCAGATCGTGCGCCTGAAAGACGTGGCAAAGATCGAACTCGGCCAGCAGAGCTATGCCAACTTTTCGTACTTCAACGGTCTCAAAACCGCCCTCATCCCTATTTTTGCCCTCCCGGACGCCAACGCCATCACGGTGGCCAACCACGTCTACAAGGCAATGGCCCAAATGAGCAAGAGCTTTCCCGCGGGGATGAAATACAAAATCCGCTACGATACCACCCAGTTCGTGCGCGAGGCGATTCACAAGGTCTATGAAACGCTTTTAATCGCCGGCATCCTCGTGCTCATCGTCGTCATGCTCTTCCTGCAAAATTTTCGGGCGATGCTCGTCCCGGCGACAACGGTTCCGGTAACCATAATCGGGGCCTTCATAGCTATCGCCGCCCTGGGTTTCAGTGTCAACCTGATGACCCTTTTCGCCCTGATCCTTGCGATCGGCATTGTAGTCGACGACGCCATCGTCATTGTGGAAGGCTCCTCGTATCACATCGAGCAAGGAATGGCGCCCCGGGAAGCCACCCTCAAAGCGATGAGCGAACTGACCGGCCCGGTCATCGGGATCACCCTCGCCCTGATCTCCGTTTTCCTTCCGGCCGCCTTTTTCCCCGGCATAACCGGCCAGATTTTTCGCCAGTTCGCACTGGTCATTGCAGCCACTGCGGTTATCAGCGCCATCAACGCCCTGACCTTAAAACCCGTTCAGTGCGCTTTCTGGCTAAAGCCACAGGGCGAAAAGCAGGTAAACTGGTTCTATCGCGGCTTCAACAGGTTTTTCGAAGGCGTGACTAACGTCTACATGGCGCTGGTTCGCAACATGGTAAAGCGTCCCGTCCTGATGCTCTTCGTCTTCATCCTGATCATTGGCGTCACGTTCTGGCAATTCACCAAACGCCCGACCGGATTTCTCCCCGTCGAAGACCAGGGATTCGGCGTTCTGCTCTGCCGCCTGCCCGATGGGGCTTCCCTGGATCGAAACCGGGCCGTGGCCACCCAGATAAATCATATCCTCAAACATACTCCCGGCGTTGCGGCCTGGGTCACGATCGGCGGGTTCTCCTTTTTGGATTTCGCAAATGAATCCAACTTTTCCTCGACCTTCGTCACCTTCGAGGACTGGAGCAAACGCGGATCGGCCTTAAACCAGAATGTGATACTGGGCAGTATAAACCGCCAGCTCGCCTCCCTCCAGGATGCACAGGCGTTCATCGTAATCCCGCCTCCCATTCGGGGGCTTGGCCAGACAGGCGGCTTCCAGATGGAGATCGAAGACCGCGGAGACCTCGGCTTGCAGCGACTCCAGCAGGCCACCAACAGCCTCATTCAGGCGGGAAATACTCAACCCGGCCTCGAACACCTGGTGAGCACCTTCAATACGGGCAGCCCGCAAATCTATCTCGACATCGACCGCACCAAGGCCGAGGCGCTTCAGGTCCCGCTTACAAGTGTATTCGATACGCTCCAGGCTTATCTGGGTTCCTCATTTGTAAATCTTTTCAACAAATACAACCAGACCTACCAGGTCTATATCCAGGCGAGCAGCAAGTATCGGCTTAATCCCTCGGATATCGGCAACCTCTATGTGCGAAACGCTAAAGGCGGAATGGTCCCCCTAAACACCCTGCTCACCGTGCACCACACCTTGGGACCTGACGTTGTTACCCGCTACAATCTCTACCCCTCGGCCGCCATTTTCGGCTCGGCAGCCCCCGGGTTCAGCTCCGGTCAGGCCCTGACCAAAATGGAAAGCCTGGCGGAACACCTCCTCCCTCCCGGTATCAGCTATGACTGGACTTCGACAAGCTACCAGGAAAAACAGGTGGGCAACCAGGCCTATTTCATCTACGCCCTCTCCATCTTTCTGGTCTACATGGTGCTTGCCGCTCTCTATGAAAGCTGGACATCGCCTGCGGCTATCATCCTGGTCGTTCCGATGGCACTCGTAGGCGTGCTCATCGCGCTCTGGGTCCGCGACTACCAAACCGATCTCTACACCCAGGTAGGACTCGTTCTCATGATCGCACTGGCGAGTAAGAACGCCATTCTTATCGTCGAATTCGCCCGCGATCTGCACAAAAGCGGCATGTCGGTCACCGAGGCAGCCATTGAAGCCACGCGCAGGCGGTTCCGCCCCATCCTGATGACTTCCTTCGCATTCATTCTCGGGGTCTTTCCGCTTGTGATCGCCTTCGGGGCAGGGGCTGCAAGCCAGCGTGATCTGGGCACCGTCGTCTTTGGCGGCATGCTTGCTTCGACCTTACTTGCAATACCCTTCGTACCTGTCTTCTTCGTGCTCATGGAACGACTTAGCGAACGTCTTCGCCGTTCCTGATCCAGAGGTGGCTGAGGGGAGAAGAAAAACCGGTTTTCCCCTCCCCTTCAGCCCCCGTGCCAACACACACTGTCAATAGAGCCGATACCCTCTCATGCACCTCCAATAAGCGTGACGGTAGAGGTAATTCCAATTGTTTGCCGAAGCGACCCCTCCGCCCAACGCACCCACTCCTGCGCCAATTCCTGCGCCGGCCGCGGGCGCGCCGGCAATCGCGCCGAAAAGGGCCCCCAAAGCAGCCCCTCCGATCGCACCGCCAAGAACATTACCGCCTCCACCCGCATAGCTGTTGGCATAGTCCCTGGCATACCCATCGCAATAGGCACGAGATCTCGCAAAACTTGTCCCGACGCCGGCCGTAAGAATCATTGCGGCGCTCAGGAATACCACCAGAATGGCCATCAAAGCACTTTTTTTCATAAACGCCTCCAGTATATGGATATGCGTTTATAATATAAGCACTGACAGAAAAAAGTAGAACCGGAAGGCAGGGGGGGTATCCTCCTTCCGGCTCTCTTTGAGGGGGTAGAAATACGGTTTTCGCTATGAAATAAATATCGGAAGGCGTGTTTTTCGACTTCAGTCTTTTTTTCCACAAACCGCATTTTGTGGAAACCCGGCAGCACGCTAGCCTTCCAGAAACCTCCCGATCGCTTCGGTGAAGAGTTCGGCGGTTTCGATATTGCTAAGGTGCAGCGCTCCCGGCATGACGGCAAGCTCGGAGCCCTCGATACCCTCCTGAATCGCCATGGCTGCACTCACCGGCGCGCTCTCGTCGAATCGCCCGGCAATGATCAGCGTGGGCGCGGAAACCCTGCGAAGTTCGGCGGAAATGTCAAAGGTGCTGATTGCACGCGAACAGCCGACATAGCCGTTAACGGGGGTGGAGAGGATCATGCTGTGAATCCTCCCGGTCAATTCCGGCTGGAGGCGTCGAAACTGATCGCTTAGCCAGCGCTTGAGTATATCCGGCGCAAGCGCTTCCATGCCGAGAGTTTCCGCAGTGCGGATCCTCTCCTCCCATAGTGGAGCGGCCTCGGGGGGTACGCGGCACGTGGTGTTGGCCAAAATGAGCCGATCGATCCGCTCCCCGTACCGGCAGGCAAGGACCTGTCCGATCATTCCTCCCATGGAAATCCCTGCGAAATGGGTCCGTTCGATGCCGAGACGATCGAGCAAGCCAATCACGTCGGAGGCAAGTATCTCGATGCTGTAGGGGCCGGGCGGCGCGGAGGAACCGCCATGGCCGCGAGTATCGAA
>JBMFWU010000013.1:0-47765 GCA_049964955.1 Syntrophobacteraceae bacterium | reverse complement strand
CTTTGCGGAGAGAATAACAAGGTGACGGGAACCTCGGAGGAATCTTTCCCGTTCCCGTTGGCAGGGTTTGGCAAAGACGCCGGAACGGCCTGCTCGCCCCGTGGTAGGGAGAGTTTCCAGTCGCCGCGCGTCTTGATCCTGTTTGTTATCGCGGCCACTCTCTCGTCTTCCTGGATGCTACCGGTCAGATGTATCAGCGGTATCGAGGCCTCTTCGTTGCAATTTGGACACAGGGCGGTGTTGAAAATCGTGTCGCACTGATAGCACACATACATGCCTCGTATGGGTCCAAAGATAGGAGGAGGGTCCAACTTTTCCTTTCTTCGAAATTTCCGCCCCGAAGCCATGACGCACGACAAGACAAATGCTGTAAACGCCACCATAAATACGGCCGAACCATGGTTCGTGAAGAGTTCGCTCAGCATCGAAATTCCCTCCTTTTTCGCTGAATCCCCGCTGTGGAAGCCCGCGCAAAAAAAGGATACTTTTTCGCGGGTGCGAACATTCAAAGATAAGTGTTTCGATTGATTCCGTGCCTATTGCAAACCGGAAACAATTTCAAGTAAAGGTAACATCACTTAAATAAGGCTTAAAGTAGGAGAAACAAGTATTCTCGACTTTGGTTGCCCCTAAATTTCGGGGGTGGGTAATTTGCTGCCGCATGGATGCGAAAACTCTTCCTTTTTCAGGACCGTCCGATAAAAGTCGTCAAGGAATCCGTCGATTGTTCCGAAGTACTTGTTGATGACCTACGAAAAGAAGTGGGAAGCGAGGAGCGGGAAGAAACCCGCGCCCCGAGACCTTTCGCAGGTACGGGGCACTTATCTAACGTCGAACGAGGCAATGCCATGCTTACTAAAGGCAAAATTGCAAACCGCGCTTTTCCGGAAATATTTCCCAACCTGAGCGATGGGGAACATATCAAACTGTTTAATACGGGAAGCGTAAAGTCGCTGGAAGCAAAGGCAGTCCTGTTCAAAAAAGGGATGCCCGATCCCAACATCTATTGGGTGTTAAGCGGAACGCTGAGGACCGCCTCCCGCAATTCGAGCGCTCGCGCCATGAAGTTCAAGGCAGGAGATCTCGTCGGAGAAACCACTCTTTCGGGGCAAGCCGGTAGAGACTGCGCGGTCATTGCCGAAGAGGCCTCCAGGGTATTTTGCCTTAGCCCGGCGGCCCTGGATGCACTCGAACCCGAAACCCGCAGCGCAATTCTCAAGGTCCTTCATGACACCGTTTTTGCCCGCCTGGCGGCGGTCAAACAACAAAAAGAGTCGGCGCAGTTTCGAGAAGTGGCATTGAGCAAATATATCGCAAAATTTCGGAAGCCTCTGGAAAAATACGAACAATCCGAGGTAATTACCAATATTGTAAATAGCATTCCAAGGCTTCCCCTGCATATCACCCACCTGATCGAACTGCTCGCAAGCGACAGACCCTCGGCCAAAGAAGTGGCGGCGCTCGCCAAACAGGACCCTTCCCTCGTGGTCGACATCCTCAAGACGATCAACTCTCCGCGGTTCCATCTGCCCAAGGAAATCAGCGATATCTCCTATGCGATCACCTATCTCGGGTTCAACGAAGTCTACCAAATCGCCGTATCGCGCGGCCTCATGAAGACGATTCCCAATTCGAGCGAATTCCGGGAGGTGTATCTACATTCCGTTTTCCTCTCCCATGTCGCAGCCGAACTATGTCTTTCCTATGAAAAGGACCTGGCTGCCTTTATGAGTA
Source organism: Syntrophobacteraceae bacterium (assembly GCA_049964955.1). Lineage (GTDB taxonomy): Bacteria > Desulfobacterota > Syntrophobacteria > Syntrophobacterales > Syntrophobacteraceae > SbD1. The sequence continues at coordinate 46,031 of JBMFWU010000013.1, read as the reverse complement.
CAATCGGGCTCCTGCACGACATCGGCCAGACGGTGGCGCTCCTTCTTCGAAAACAAAACCCGAAATGGTCGCTTTTTATCGAGATGCTCGACCCTGCCAAGCTTGGGGCCTTGCTTCTAAAACAGTGGAATATCCCGACGCGAATCTGCCAGACCATAGAATATCAGGCTTACCCCACTTTCTGTCCGCCCTCGGAAATCCCCTCGGATCAAAAGATCAATATCGCCCTTCTCTATGTCGCCCATGTCGCCTGCGATCACATCAGCAAAGGTCCCACGCAGCAATTCGAACACCCCTATCTCGATGAATATCTGCGCCTGCTCAAATTCAACCAGGGCGGGATCGAACCGGTCGTAAAAGAACACATCCTTCGCGGGTTGTCGGCCAAATCGGCCTGGCTGCCCGATTTTGTGAGAAAACTCCTCCTTGCATCCGCCCCTGCGAGTGGAAAAAATTAAACCGGCAACGCGGACAAAGCCCGTGCTGCCGGTTTTTGAAAACCTCCCCTACAGGTTTTTGAACCAAAGACGTTGCAACTTTGCTCGGCCGGATATAAACTATTCCTCGCTAATGAACTAACCAATTACAGGGGATGCCAATGCAAGGAAGCACCGTTTTTGAAAGGGACCGGGCAGCCGTTCAGGTCCAAAGCGAATTCATTCGCCGCGTGTTCAACTGGATGGCGCTCGGGCTGGGGGTAACGGCGATTTCGGCCCTCTTTGCCGCAAACACCGGAATTGTTTACTCTCTCGTGACACACCCGATGGTCATGATGCTGCTCGTCGTAGGCGAACTGGGCCTGGTAATCGCTCTTAGCGCCGCGATCGGCAGAATCGGCTCGGCGACTGCCTTTCTCATGTTTTTCCTCTATGCCGCTTTGACCGGCGTTACATTTTCCACCCTGTTCCTGGTCTACACCAAGGGATCGATCGCAAGCACCTTCTTCATAACCGGCACCACTTTCGCGGTGATGAGCATCTACGGCTACACCACCCGGCGCGACCTCACCTCTTTTGGAAGCCTGCTCATCATGGGCCTTTTCGGGATCATAATCGCCTCGGTCGTAAATATTTTTCTGCGCAGTCCCGCTTTCGACTGGCTCATTACCTATGCCGGAATCGCCATCTTTATCGGCCTTACCGCCTACGACGCCCAGCAGGTAAAGGCGATGGCCTACGCGGGGTTCGCCGGGGCAGAAGAGGAGCGAAAAGGGGCCGTGATCGGCGCCCTGCGCCTCTACCTCGATTTTATAAACCTGTTCCTGCTTCTCCTTCGCCTTTTCGGCAGGCGCAACAGCTGAGTTGCCGGATGCTGAACCACACTTTTGTCCACCTGCCCGGCGTCGGCCCGAAGACCGAGGAGTCTCTCTGGGACAAAGGAATTCACTCCTGGGATATCTTCCTCGGCGAATTCGGAAGGGCCGCCTCTCCTTTCGGCAAAAGAAAACACGAGGCGCTTGTCGCACACCTCGAGCTTTCCCGGGAAAAGCTAAACGGTCTCGATGCCGGGTATTTCGCCCGCAGTATGCCCTCGCACTCGCTTTGGAGGCTTTTTGCGGATTTCCGATCGTGCGCCGCCTATGTCGATATTGAAACTACCGGTCTCGGAGGACCCGACGACTACATCACGACCGCTGCCCTCTACGACGGCCGCAGGGTGTTTCATTACATCCACGGTCAAAATCTCGATCGGTTCGCAAGCGACCTGATGCACTACAAACTTCTCGTAACCTACAACGGGACCTGTTTCGATCTTCCGTTTATCCGCAATTATTTCGGAATAGAGCTAAACCAGGCGCACATCGATTTGCGCTACCTGCTCGCAAGCCTGGGCTTTCGCGGCGGGTTGAAGGGGTGCGAGAACAGTCTGGGGCTTTCCCGGGGAGAACTCGAAGGCGTCGATGGATATTTTGCCGTGCTCCTGTGGAACGAATACCTCGAAAACCGAAACGATAAGGCGCTGGAGACGCTCCTTGCCTACAACATGGCCGATGCGGTAAACCTGGAAAACCTCATGGTGCAGGCCTTCAACAGGAAAATCGAAAACAGGCCCTTCCTCCACGATCTAAGGCTCCCCCTTCCCGGCTCACCTTCCATCGACTTTCAACCCGACCCCGGCGTGCTGAACAAACTGCGCCAAATGGGCAGCCCGGCTGCGTGGGGGGGCGGGTGGCGATAGCCCCCGCGCTTTTCTCTCGTGTAGTTCCATGTACAGGACCCCGCCGTTTTCCAGCGACACCGTTTCTTTAAGAATTCCTTTTTTGGTGTTGAAAGATTTTGTGAAAGCAAACTCCAGATCGGGCAGGTCGCGCCTGCCTGCGCCCCGGCTGTGCCGGCTGTCGATGAGATATTCGCTCTGATCGATCATGCCGCTTGAAAGCGGGGTCCCTGCAAGGTTTAACCGAATGTTTATCTTCCGTGGCCGGCCAAACGGTTGCCTCCTCGAATAATTCCATAAGAGCACCTTGAACGTGCCATTGCTCATGACGCCAAACGCGCCCACCTCGCCATCGGTGGAATCGACCTTCAGCTTTTCACCATTTCTCATGCGATTGAATGCGTACAGACAGTCGTAGGAAGGTTTCGGGACATCGTTTGCGCCAACGAGCCCCAACCCTCCATATAGGTCCTGTGGACCGGAGGCTTCTTTGGGCATGAAAAAAAACGCCCTGGCTACATTTGCGGCCTGCAGAACGGAAAGGACCGCCGCCGTCCTGGCGGCATTATAGTAGGCATCGTTTGCGACATTGGTGGTGCTGCTCGCATTCCACTCGGTCAGAAATTGCTCCACGTTTTCCGCAAAGTGCAATTTCGACAGGAGTTGCGTCACATACTCGGCATCATATGCGTAAGCAGCAGGGTCCTGACTGTAGAGGTGCCAGGAAACAAAGTCGAGTGGGAGATGGCGGCTTTTCACAAATTGCAGGAAGGCACCCGGCCAGGCGCCCACCACGTTCGATACCGCAGGGCCGCCTACCCGTGCGGTGGGATCGGTGTCCTTGATGGTTTGCGCTGCCGCCCGATAGAGGTCGAAATAGTCGCCTTGGGACCCCTTCCAGAAAGCTTGCACATCGGGTTCGTTCCAGATTTCATAGTATAGACCGGACCAATGAAAACGGGTTTTCAGATGCTCGACGAGTCTTCGGCAAAGAGTTTCCCACTTTTCAAGGCTCTGGGGTGGTTGGCGGCCTGATCCGTCGCGGCTCAAGGCTGCCGGCATGTAACTCAGGCAGAAAAAAGGCTTCGCGCGGGGTTTTCCTATTTCGGACAAAACCGCATCCAGGCGTCTCCAGTCGTACCCGAGAGACCCATCCGGCTCTCTTTGGACTACGCCATAGTAGCCGTCGTCGAAAACGTGATCGATACGAACAAAAGAAGTCCCGAGATGGTTGATTATCGGGGCCACGGCCTCCCAGAAGGCGGGAGTGGCAACTGCGGCTATGCCGCCCTGCGACAGATCGGTAAGCGGGGTAAAGCGCTCTGCAGTCTTTGTTGCATCGACTGTTACACAAACCGCGGGAAGTTTTGTTTCACCCGCAGGATCTTTTCTCGTAAGTCCAACGGCGTCCATGATCAGATTGTAGGCCTTATCGCTGTAAGCTCTTCTCTCGGCGACACTGACCGACAGGGAATGTCTTCCGGCCCTTAAGGCCACCGGCCCAACGTAGTACCCTGTCATCTCCTGCCCATAGGGAATCTGCGCGGGCAGCCTCCTTGCGGTTTCCTTTCGGAAGTTCCACTTTTTCCCTTTATCCAGCCGTAGCGTGAAGGGGGAAGAATAGGGGGTATCAAGAGCCTGGACCCATACGACGAGGAAATAATTTCCCGCCTGCTCAAGATCGAATAGATATTTGGCGTAGTATCCGGAAGAAAGTGGAGCGGAGGTCTCATAAAGGTCCAATATCTTTTTTCCTGAATACCCCGGCGTGCGCGGAGAGGCAATTTCCCGGAATCCATAGGTCGAAGAGGCGCCTTCGGCTTTGAGGAAGACATCGAAATCTTTTGCCCTCCAGCTACCGGCGTTTCCCGCCAAGTCGAACACGAGTAGCAGAATGATCGCACTAAAAAGCGAACCGGTCCTGATCATGTCGCCTCCCGTTTCCTCAGAAGATTCGGTCTATGAAACAGCCCCTCCTGCTCTCTCTTATCCGCTTACCGGCGCGGCGTGCACGCCAGTCTTTCCAGAATCGTATCGGCCACCGCCTCCCAGGACCTGCCGCGTACCGAGTCGATGCGCGCACTTTGCTTCGAAGGCGAATCCGTCTCATAGACACGCTGGATGTGACGACAAAAATCGCCTGGTTCTGCAATGGTGACAACCCCTGCAAATTCTGCAATCTCGGGCATCGGCACGGAAACGACGGGTTTTCCTACGGCAAGGTACTCATACAACTTCAACGGATTGACACTGGCGACGAGCCGGTTGCGAACAAACGGCATCAGGCACACGTCGAACCTCTTAATGTAGTGGGGAATGAGGCGATGGTCCTTCCTGCCCAAAAAAATCATGTTCCCTATACTGCGATACCGCGACAGATCGACGTTTGAGGGGCCGACAAATACAAAACTCCAATGTTTCAACCTGGATGCGCAGCGGCATACAAGCTCGAGATCTATCCAGTCGGCGATCCTTCCAACGAAACCGGCTGTCGGTCCTTTTACCGAATCGATATCAGGGAGGTTAACCGGGTTTTTCAATTCCCGCTCAAACCCTTTCAAATCCACACCATGCGGGACATATGCTATATCTTTGGAGTGGGGCCGCTTTAGCGACAGGAGCTCCCGCGACGAGACAACCGTAAGATCGGCTGTTTGGAGAATTTCCCGCTCCATGGCTTCAAACGATAGCTTCGGCGCACCGGTAAACTCACCATAATCGTCAATGCAGTGATAGACGAGCTTGGAAAAGTCAAGACGTTTGATGATTCCAATGGTATTTGGAAGATATGACCATATTACAGGTTTATTCATATTCAAAGTGGAGGCGATGCGCCTTACCATGGTAGCTATGTACAACGAATTGACGTGCCGGAACACGGCGACTTTATGAAATGGAATCGCCGGCGGCGACCATGTATAAATCTTCGCCTCAACGTGTCTACTTCCTTGCAGTGACCTTTCCATTTTATGAAACGTCCGTTTTGCGTCATTCGCACACATCCTCGGCTGACGAATACCGATCGTTTCAATAAAAAGTACAGTCCTGCTCTGTCCAATATATCGCATTATATGAAATTTGCTGGACGGTATGTCGTTCCAGTCATTTGACGAAAAACAAATTATCGGAGTGTTTGCTTCCATGCTCGTACGCCATTCAACTGGAGTCGGTGCGACTTTGTTAGAGTTTACATCTCCCTTACAAATTAAAAACTGATTTCCATACTGCATAATTGTATATTCTCCATATCTGACTGTCGTACTCATCTTTTCCACTCATCACATTCGCCATCTTCTTTTCAAAGTAGGCTACATCAACAATGCTGCCCTTTAGCCTATAGAGAAGCCTTGTGTCCTTAACAAACGCCTGAAATTTCTCCGAACTTACCCACGAAGCTTCCGGCGCCGTAAAGCTTAACTTCGAAATGCGGGTTCTTATTTGATCAGGTAAAATCCCTCTTAATGCTTCGCGGAATATCCATTTCGATACGCCTTTGCGAACCTTGGCGCTCGATGGAAGTGCAAATAGATACGAAACAATTTCCCTGTCTAAAAACGGGACTCTCTCCTCGACCCCGAAGGCCATGGAGTTTCTGTCCTCATAATGCAGGATGGCTGGAATAGACTCCGCAGATAGAAGATGGAAAAATGCATTGTGCAGGAGATTGGCCGAATCGAGTTTTGCAGGTCTAAAATCTCTATCCCCGGAGTTTCCCGGTATATTGCTGCGATCGATCAAAGAGCTCGATCGTGAAATGAAATTAGATTTAAAGCTTTTCACAAAGCCTTGTCCCCAAAAGCCCTTAAACATCTGCAAAATAAACTCGATTTTGCTTGTTGCAGTAAGGGAACTATACTTTGCATGCCACACAATCTCTTCCAATAAATAAATGAGTCTACCTTCTCTAAAAAGATCGGCAAAAAAATAGCCCATTAACTTTTTCACATATCCATATAAAACTTCATCAATCCCCTGGCCGCTCATAATAGCCTTGATTCCCATCTCGTGCAATCTTTTCATCAGAAACCAGTGATTGACTGCTGTGGCCGACAATGTAGGTTCGTCCTGATGATATATCTGAGTGAACAATGTGTCGCTCCATGATTCCGTGTTTATTCGTATTACATCGAGATGGATATTGCAATGCCTCGCCATTATCTCCGCATATTCATATTCATTTATCATAACATCATCATGCACAACAGTGATTGCATTAATTTGCTTATCAGGATATAAATAATGACTTGTCGCGGCAATAGCAGAAGAATCAAGGCCTCCCGATAACAGTATCCAGATTGGCACATCACTACGCGTGCTTATGTCTATGCTATTGCACAGTATACTTTTAAACGTATCAATTTGCTCTGTTTCTGATACGTCGATATTGTTAGCTCTTATTGCTTCATTCAAATCCCAATATTTGTGCCGTGCAACATTCAATTTGCAATCGACAACAGCGATATGACCTGGCCTCAACTGCGATACATTCTTAAAAAAGGTCGCTTCCGAGTGATCCAGCAATCCGAATTGAATATAATCCAGAGCTGTTGACGAATCTTCCTCCAACCGATCTGTAGCATGCGCAAAAGCCTTGATTTCGGAGCTCCAATAGAGAATATCACTACGGAATGCACCAAAATAGAGAGGCTTTATGCCGTAATAGTCTCTCGATGCGACAACTACCCTTTCCCTTGCGTCATAGATTACGAGTCCCCACATACCGCGAAAATGCTCGAAACACTTTAATCCCCAGCGCATGTATGATTTAAGGACCACCTCAGTATCCGAGGTCGAAATAAATCGATACCCGCTGGTTTCCAGTTCACGCTTGAGTTCACGATAATTGAACACTTCTCCGTTAAAGGTTATCCAGTATTGCTTCGACTCATCACACATCGGCTGATTGCCCGCCGCGGAGAGATCGATTATGGAAAGCCGCGCAAATCCCAGACCAACGCAGCCATTGACGTATATGCCCGTTTGGTCCGGCCCCCTGTGAGCAATCGCCCGCACCATGTCTTGCAGTCGGTTTTCCAGGTCGGTGAGGTTGGCGGTATGCCCCTCTTTCACCACATATCCGCAGATTCCGCACATAACCATGCCCTTTTGATACGGAATGAATCGTCTATCATGAAGACGCTCACAGCAATAAGGACCACCACAAACGGCAACACACAACTATGGTCGAAAAGCCAGTTTGTCGATGTAAAGCTCATACTCAGAAGGGAAAGAAGGGACGATATGAGGCAGATTCTAACCCTCTCATCGGTTTCGTTCTCGTTTCGGAGGCGATACAGCCTCAAGATAAGAAACGAGAAAATGCCCAAGATAAGAAACGTTCCAGGAAAACCGAACTTGTATAGCATAAACCCCAGCGAATTGTGATAAACCAGCTTCCGGATACGTTCCTGTCCTGAGGACAAAGAAGAGGATGGCTCCATGTATCCAAACCCCATACCTAACGGGTTGCGCCACGCGCTGCTTAGGCCTGTCTGCATGGATTGAATCCGAAATTCCATATTACTCACATCGCCATCCCCTGCATAATGACCATCATAAAGGCCGTAAATACGGTCAAAGGCTGCGCCGGTTTGAGGAACAATCCATACCACGCTCACTACTAGACCCAATAACACTAATGACGCCATCATCATGCGACCAATTCGTTTCATCCGGAAAACCCCTTCCGACAAAGGGACATTCAGACTTGACAAAAAGATAATGCTAGTCAGGCCAACAAATAGACCGACCATGAACCCTCGGGTAACGGTCAGCAAGTTGCTCAGCAGGTTGATCACAAATAGGCAGATCCATCCGAAACGGCCCAGAACGTCTTTCGCCTTTAAGAAGAAAGTGAAGGATATCAAGACAGAAAAGACCTGATAGACGAATGTCGATCCCCACCCGTAATCGCGTACGATCTCACCTGCGGTCATGTAGGCGTAGGATACCTCCCCGACCGCTCCTCCTGTAAAGGTCCCAACCGTATAAACATGACAAATCCGTGCATAGAGATCATACACGCACCCCAGTGATGTTGCTGAAACGACGAAGATCAGGAAGGTCTCCAGGCGAATCGTCCGTTTTCTGAAAAGGTCGGCAAGGAGCGGGATTGCACCAAAGTACAAGCCCACCTTAGCTTCCGTTAAAATTGTTTGCCAGTAATGATACTGAAAAAAACCCTGTATGGTCGCCGCAAAGAAAATCACAAGAAACACTCCGGTCACCACATGGGTAAAACCAGACTCATATTTCAAAGGGTCATGCACATCAAGAAAAATTCTTTCACCCCATAATGGTTTTACCATTATTATACACATCAACAGAAGATACAACACATCCATTGGAATTATCAGTATTCCACCTATTCTCGTAGAAACGCCGGTCAACGGCGTGTAAAATATCGCACTGAACATGACTATGAAAAGCAGCCACTCCTCATGAGTAACCCCAATTAATAATACCGCAATAATAATCATGCCTTCGAGAAAGGCAGATATCCCATATCGCAATGCAATAATCCCGACGATAGCAGCCATTGCCGCTGTCGGGATATCTCTCGACGCATATCGTTCGCCCTTTAACGCCATTTGCACCTAGCTATTGGATACATTCATTATTGTACCGATTTTTTTCGGAACGATCATCGATACACAGAGTAGAAATTCTTTTCGCGATGGATGCGCCCATAATGGGATAATAATGGTTAGTATGAAACTGCAAATCATGAGGCAATTTGCCGCAGGTTCTCTACAAAATGCTGAGGCTTCGTGACAAACTGCGCATCCGATAACAACACCCAGGAGCGAACAAAGAGCGAGCGGCCTCGATGAGGAAGGAAACAATTCCTTGAGTGCAATATGATTTTTCAGTTTATAGGAAATGTTTTGAATCATACCCCCCAAAAAGAGTGACAATGCCCAGGCCGTCACAACTCCGCTACCGCCCCGGATTTTTGCGAAAAGGAGTCCTAAAAGAAGGTTGGCGGATGACATCACAAAATAGGAAATCACGTTCCATTGCATTTCGCCACTGCCTAAACAGGCGTAATAGGCCGGAATTCCAAGCGTATTAAAAAACCAGCCCCCCATCAAAATGACCGCCGGCCAAACGAAAAGAGGCTCATAGCCGCCTATCCATGCAAAGGAGGCCAGGGGCATTGCAATAGCGCAAAGGGAATAGACCGGCAGGCTCATATAAAATAGAAGACGATAGGAATTGAGATATGCTGAAGGGATCGCGCCGGGCTCGGTTTCCTTCAAATTGGCGAAAGCCGGAACAAGTACCTGATAGGCGTTGACGAACAGGGAACGCACCTGCTGCACGACCTTATTTGCCATTTCGAAGTAGCCAACCATCGAAACGGAACCGAATCTGCTAAGCAGCCCTTTTGTAACAGGATCATAGAATACTCCCAGGATAATGATGGCCTGAAAATTCAAGGCATACCGGATCATTTCTTTGAAAGCGCCCCTATCCCAAGTTCGCGGGAGGATCGGCAAAAATGGTATTCGTTTTCGAATAAAAAGCAATGTAGCAGACAATGTCACACAGTTTACGAATACTCTGCAACACACCAAGCCTACAAGACCGTATATTGGAACTATAATATAACTACATATCAGATAACCTATGGCATCTCCAACAAGTATAATATTTTGATAAATAATGAGTTGACATCCGTACAGTACAGATTGGTAAATACTTGTCAGCAGCGCAATCCAATACCCTATTAATGCATAAGGTAGTATCTGTAATGACTGTGCATATAGTTCAGGCTTCATGACAATATTAAGATATTCTTTTGCTACCGGATACGCAATTATCATGACCAGCAGCGACGATACGCCACCCGATATTACAGCGGTCTGAACAGATAAGCACATAGCCTGCATGTCATTTAACGCATCATATTTTGCGACATACTTTACCAGGCTGCCGGTCATCCCAAGATTTCCGAGCGTGATTATAGCCGTGGTAGCGATCACCAGTGACCAAATACCCACCATAGAGACTCCTATGGTTACCAGGAGAAATCTATAGAGAACAAGGAGGGTACAGGCATTTATGACAATCTGAATGACCGTAGATATGGCGCTGATTGCTAGAGACCGTTTGCCCACGAAGAATTTCCTTGCTTCAACAAAAAAAGCCCAAAGCTGCTCGATCTTCTCAATCGAAGCGGAGTTCCTGTGCTGTTCGAAATTTGACGACTCTTGCCGGATTGCCGACGGCTATCGCAAAATCAGGTATATCGTCAACGACTACGGCTCCGGCCCCTATTATGACGCCGCAGCCAATGATGACTCCGGGCAAAAGAATCGCTCTTGCGCCCAACCACACGTCGTCGCCTATCTCAATAGGTTTTTCGCGGTCCCTCCCCTGCAGATTCATTGGAATATCAGTTCGCATAGACGCATGGCCTTGCGTTATCATCATGACGTCTGGACCCATCATTACGTTTTTGCCTATTCGCACCGTACCTGCCAACAGGGCGTTTGCACCGATCCCTGAGTTGTCGCCAAGGGAGATGTTTCGCCCCGAGCCAAAGCGCACCCTCCTCTCTATGTCGACGTTGGCGCCGCATTCTTTGAACAAATTCCTGCAAACCAGGAAACGAACCCACTTGAATACAGGGCCGGCAGGAGCGTTCGAACCGGGAAGGCGCCCGGCCACAAGATGCCACAGTGCAAGATAGAGAAGTCGTTTTAGGCTCACTTTTTCGACCTTGTCCTTTTTGCCTCAAAGCTGGCCTGGCTTTAAACGGCACCGATCCGTCGGGGTGCGCACCAACCCGCAGCTCAGGGAAGAGCGCGGGGGCTTTCGCCCCCTGTACCCCCCATGCCGATGCGCGGCTCAGTAAGCGGGTGGCGATTCCGGCTGTTTTTGTCGATTTCCCATTTTATGAGAGAAAGCATCTCCCCGGTCCACCTGTTCACGCTATAGTGCTCTTTCGCCCAAGTCGCGATTTTCTCCCCATCCCAATCTTTCCGCGACGCCATGACGAGTTTGTTTGCGAGAGCATCCGCGTCTTCGGGCTCAAAGAGATAACCGTTAAACCCCTCAAGTATCATCTCACTCAGGCCGCCCACATTGGAGCCAACCACCGGAACCCCGCAGGCCAGCGCCTCCAGACATGCCAGGCCGAATCCTTCAGACCTGCTGGGCATGCAGAACAAATTGCTCTTTCGAATGTATTCCCCCAGATATTGATTTTCCACCTCTTGTATGATCGTTATACGATCACTCATTCCGTTGGTGTGGATAAAGTGCAGGTATTCTCCGAGTAGAGGTCCATTTCCAACCATTGTCAGTTTAAATGATATCGACAATTTTAACATTGCCTTCAACAAAATATCGTGGCCTTTTACATTGTCAAGAGAGCCTACAGACAAAATATTTATCCCCCTATTGCGATAGCTGTGTGCAGGTTTTAAATAAAATACTCTGTGGTTATATGTGTTTACAATTACGATACGTCTTTCTATATTTGTAGCACTTTCCGCGTTATACATGCTGTTTGATATGCATACTACTATGTCAATATACTCAGCTATATAATCTGCTATCTTGTCCCACATTGTATATTTATATGGATTTATCAAAATGTCGTCGCCTTCCGCTATGGCTATCACCGGCACATCGGAAATGCGCTTCATATATTTTGCATAGGTTCCAAACGGATGGAGCCATGAAGTGAGAACGACGTCGGGATGAAAGTCGCGCAGGGTTTTTGTGACTATTTTCCCTGCACTCCAATGAAGCAATTCCAGTTCGTATCTCCAAAATAACTTGCGCGGCAGCCAAAACCATTTGGGATGAAGGACCTCAAAGCCGTCAATAACTTCTCTGGGGGCTACTCGGAGCTTGCTTTTCATGTGCCCGAAGGCACTTGCAAGGCGGGGCACGGGAAAAAAGAACCTGGCCGGAGGCGTTATCCCCACGGGAGCGATGATTTTCACTTCGCACCCGGCCTCGCGCAGGGCAGAGGCTCGAAATAGATTGAAGATTCCTTTGATCTTTTCCGCATGGTTAGGGAAAAGGTCCGTAAGAATCAAAATTTTTAAAGCGCCGCGAGGTTCATTGGGCATGGCATGACTCATCCCATTTTACTCCAGTAGGTTGAGTTATTGCTCAAAGAAACCCTCATTGATTTCGGGAGGCTTTCGTTAACCAAGCCCAGCCTATAGCCACACCATTTGAGAACCGACCGACACAGCGCGCCGGGAATGAGGTTTTTTTGCGATTGTGAAAGGAAATTCAACTCCGAGCGTACAAACCTCGCGCCTTCGCCCGAGGGGGGCCCGCACATCTCCAATAACCAATGCTCCTTTGCATGAAACACCCCTATATCGAAATATCTGCGGAATTCCTCCATACAGGTCAGATTGTGCGAATGATAAACCTGTGCGGCCGCCGAATAGGCTATCTTCCAGTTTTTCTGGATCATCTTTGCAGCAACGCAGGTATCTTCTCCAAAGATTGTCGGGGAAGCAAACCCGCCTACTGAACGCAAGGCCTCGGTTCGATACGCGGCAAACGAGTTCGAGATAAATACCGTCTTGAACCCCAGCCTGGAAATGTCATTCTTGCACCTTACCTCGCTTTCTTTCGGATAATTATACAATCGTGCGTGGGCTTCTATCGGATGAGAGCCATGCCTTGGCAACTGCCTTCCATAGGCAACACCTACAGCCCCATCGGAAAAACAGCGAAGGAGATTTTCTACAGAATCGTTTCGTGCCAGAATCGCATCTTGAGTGAGAAATATTATAATATCAACACTTGTAAGACAATCACATGCCAGTTGACGTGTTCCACCATGATCGAAATCTTTCGCATTTATATTATATACAACGGCATTAATTTGTTTAAACTGCGATTCAACTATATTATCACCATCCGACATAATTGCTAATATTATATCTGGCTTACATGATTGATTCAGCAACCCATGTATGAATTGATATGTATATTGACGTTGTTTATAAATAGGAACACATAGCCCTATAGTCATCTAAAGCCTATGCCTTTATTATGTATGTCGTAATAATATCGCGCCATACCATAGTGTATTCACTATATACACCAACTATTTTAACATGCACCATGCCCTGTAATTACAACGACTACAGTTTTTGCAAGTATATGAAAGTCATTTCTTAGACTCCAATCATCGATGTACTTGAGATCCATTTTAATTCGACCATCGAATGGAATATTGCTTCGTCCACTAACCTGCCAAAGACCCGTTATGCCAGGTTTAACGCTAAACCTTCTTCGAACCCAGGACCAGGAATCGTCTATTCTGTCGAATTCCCAGTAGCATAGCGGTCTTGGACCGACGAGGCTCATTTCACCCTTTAGAACGTTCAGCAACTGCGGCAGCTCATCGAGGCTTGTCTTGCGCAAAAATTTTCCAAAACCTGTAATCCTTGGGTCATTCTTTATCTTGAGACCGGGGCCACATTCCTGATTCAAATGGGCGACCCGGTCGATCATCTTATCGGCTCCGTCGAGCATGGTCCGAAATTTGAGGATTTTGAACTCTCTCTTATTATACCCGAGCATCGGTTTTGAGAAAAAGACCGGTCCCGCAGAAGTAAGCTTGACCAGAAGGGCTATAAGTGTAAGAAAGGGTGAGAGGAGCAGGAGTAAAAGAGAAGAGAAAACAATGTCGATGGCGCGCTTGACAAGAAGCCGCCCCCCCTGCATGGCGCCGGTTCGAAGCGTCACCACCGAAGCGTCATCGACCATTTCGGCGCGGGATACAGCGAGATCCAGATCGAAAAAATCGGATAGAAAGCGCACGATGATCCCCTGCTCCTCGCACGATTTGACGATTCGGGAGGCCTGCTCGTACTGCGACCGTAACGGCAGACAGATCATCACTTCATCAACGACATTGGAGCGCACAAAATCGGGGAATTTACTGAAATCCGTCACGATCTCATAGCCGCTTCGCAAAAATTCTCCGTTTCCCGACCAGCTGTTTTCGACAAACCCCACGATTACGTACCCCAGTTCCGGTTTGGCTGTGATCTTTGCTGCGTAATCGAGCGCCCTTCCGTTCGTGCCTACGATCAGCAGATGCCGCAGATTTCGCCCCCGAAGCCTCAATAGATTCATGAGATGCTTGACGGCAAACCGGGCGGTTATGGCGCTAACGGTCGAAATTGCCCAGAACACGATAGTAAAGCGCGCGGTGAGATGCGTCATACCGAATATCCTGCCCAGACCGATCAGGATCGGGCAGCCGGCCGACGTTGCCTTGAAGACATCCTGCAGCACGCAGCGAACCTTCGATATGCGTCTTGAGCGATAGAGGCCAAACATCGAGAAAAGCCCGTGCCAGGCAAGCAGGAAGAGCGCGAAGACCAGAAGGTCTTTGATTCTGATCTGCCTGGAGAGAAGGTTGCGGAGGGAAAAGCTGCCCAACCGCCCATCGTTTTGGCTCTCGGCGAGGAAAATGCTGCCCGTTACGAAGAGCAGGTCGAAGACCTTCAGGAGTAGGATGGAGAGTTTGCGGCCGAAGTTTTGCATGCCAATCCCACGAACAGGTGAGAGTGTAGAGCACACAACACACCGGAAAACCTTGAATGGACTGGATTGAGGTTTGCCGGTACAAAAGGGGGTGGTGTCGTTTCTAAAGCGTGTTGTAGAGCCACTGAGGTATGTGGAATTGTCTTTTGTTCAAGATGGTCCCGATGATGTTGGAGTCGGCCTGAAGGAGAGCTTCCCTGGCTTTGTTCGCAACTTCGCTCCTGGTCTTCTCTGCCTCGACGACCAGGACGACCCCGTCCATCATTGCGGCTATCCTCATGGCGGGGCTCTGTTCGAGAACGGGGGGCAGATCGCAGATAATGACCGTGTATTCCTGCCGCAGAACCGGGAGCGCGTCGCAGAATGCCTTTACCCCGTTTGGGGAAAGCTCTCTACCGCCCGCCCCGGCGCTCAGAACGTCCAGATTTTTTACCGCGGCCGGTTGGATGCAGGATAGATCGAAAAGACCATCGGATTCGAAATCGTTTAGCCCCGGGGAGAGGCTGGTTCCGAATTTTACGTGCTGGCAGGGACTCACCGAATTCGCATCGATGAGCAACACCCGCCCTCCTCCGCTCTTCGCCAGTTGCCTGGCAAGGAGAGCTGCAGCCGTACTCACACCTTCCCCCGAGTGACAGCCGACAAGGGCGATGGCGCGCAAATCCGCCGCCCCCCCCTGGCCGCACAGGCGCAAAAGATCCCCGAAGGCCGAGCCGTTTTCGCCTGTCCCAAAGAGCCTTTCACAGCCTTCGGCTTCCGGCAGAGGGTTTAGATCGCCGAGAGTGAGGCCGGGGGAGGCGACGGGAAGGGCCGCAAGGACCGGCAGGCGCAGCCGGTTGGCCACGTCTTCGGGCTTTTTGAAGGAGTCATCCTGTGACTCGGAAAAAAAGGCGAGCCCCAGGGCGCCGAAGATGCCAAGGAAAAATCCCAGCGTAAGGTTCAAAAATGTCTTTGGCCGCACGGGCTTTATGGTGTAAGTCGCCGGTTCGACGATGCTGATGTTGGATATTCTTTGCATGTCGAGCGCCTCGTCAATGCGAGCCTGCTCCAGACTGTCGGAATACTTGCGATAGCTTGACTTTTTTGTGGCGAGGTCACGCTCGAGCCGTTCGAAGCGCAATTGGGTACCATTTAGCGAAGCCATTTCAGCGCCTGCGCGTTGGAGTTGAGCCCCGATCACCTTCGCTCCGGCCTTAAGGGAGGCAAGTTTGGCTTTTTCGGTTACAAGATCGAGCTGGATTTTCTGGTAATTTTCATTGATTCCCGTGGTCACCTGGTTCTGCTGCTGCGCCTTGACCAGCAGACCCTTCCCCTGTTTTATACGGCGGCGAATTTCCTGAACCGGTATGCTGTTGGGAGTATAGGTGGAAAGCAGCTTCTGTTCTTCGAGCTCCAGTTCGTAAATCCGTTTTCTCATCTCATCGGCGGCCGAACTGGCAAACCCGGTTATTTCATCCTTTTGCACCGTGCCCGGCAGCCTCGCAAGAGTGGCCGTAAGCGCCTTCACCCTGGCCGTTGTTGCGGCCGAGGAGGCTTGGGTATGTGCAAGCTCCTTTTTCATCGCACCGATTCTATCAAGAATCATGCGACGCTGCTCGGAGACCGAAGCCACGGAACTCCTGTTCTTGAGCTCTTTCAGTTCTTCCTCCGTTCGGTCAAGAGAACTCTGGAGCTTGGCTTTCTGCTCTTTGAAAAAGGTATATGAACCCGGTGTGCGATTTACCTCTATATGTTTTTGAACATAGAAGCCTACGAGCCGGTTCAAAACTTTGCGGGCAAGAGCGGGATCGTTGGTCTCGTAAGTAATGGTGATGATATTGCTTTTCTTTGAGGCTTCGACATCGAGGCATTTTCCCAGTGCCTCGATGGCCAGGTCTTTTTGGAGAAGGCGACTGTGGGGAGTAGGACTATCTTCCGAGGATAGAAGACGCGAGACGAGTTCAAAGGGGTACTTGACCGCCCTCCTGGTATAAAAGCGTACGACTGTGGGCACGGATGCGTCCGGGGCAAGCGTTTCCTTTGCCCCTCGTAGAATCCGTCCGGCTCCGACCGCCTCCACGACCTCTTCGGCCAGTTCCCGGCTCTTCAGGATGTCCACCTCGGAGTTGATCTCGGTTTCCCTGTCGGCGTTGATGTTTATGACCCTTCCGGTGGCAACGGTCGGGCCAACGGTGGCATTCTCGCGGCCAAGACGCACCAGGAGTTCGGCTTCGGACCGATAGACCCTGGAGCCAAGAAACGTTCCCAGAGCAACCACGAGGAAAACGCCGAGGAAAAAGAAGATCATCTTCCTCTTGTGGCGAAAAAGGACATTGTAGATGTCCCGCATGGAGGTCTGGGGGAAGCTGCGCTGCGGTCCGCCATCGGCCATAATCCCGCCGCCTTTCCTGAAATGCGAATCAATATAGAGTTGCCCCGATTCCTATTGAAGGAAGCAGTTTCCACAGGTGTTGCTGGACCCACACGTCCATATTGGCGATGCGGGTCCGAGGCACATAGACGACGTCGCGAGGCTGTAGATAAAAGGGCTTTGTTTGCACGCCCCTGACGGCCCCTGCAAGATCGATCGTTCGCCCCACCATATGGCCGTCCACGGTTCGAATCACGAGGACATTGTCCGCCTCGGCCGTTTCGGGGTTAACCCCGCCCGCGTCCAGGACCGCTTCGAGCACGGTCAGTTCACCCTGCATCTGAACCGGGCCGGGTCTTTTCACCTCTCCGCCCACATAGACCTGACGGTCGTAAAACCTTTTTACAAGAACTTGGAGCTGCGGGTGTTGCAACTGAACCGCATAGAGCCTGAAAAGTTCTGCATGGAGCTGCGAGGGGCTTTTCCCCTGCACGACAACCTCGCCCACGAGTTGGAGTTCGATTTTGCCATCCGGACGCACCGTCTCCGTTTGATCGAACTGCGGGGCAAAGGCGAATTTGACCTCGATCACATCGCCGCTTCGAAGCGCAACCGCCGGGACAGGCCCGGGGCTTTGCGAACCGAAGGGCTGCAACGAAAGGCCGGGAGGCGCGCCTTGTCCACCCGCCACTCGAGCACATCCGGCAGACAGTGCCAACAGCGCAAGGATCACGATAAATTGCAATAGTGTACGGCTCATGCGAATCTTGATCTTTAGGGATGGACACAGTGAGTCATTGATACAATAAGCCTCATTTGCCATATTTTTGGCGCAGCTCTGCAGACTCGGTTACATATAACATTGGCTACGATAGCATAAATACATGTGAAAAAACACCTATGCCACAATGACACTCGTGCAGACAAATTGATAAATTGTAGACTATTTAGGTTGGATTTTATTCAAATGATCAGTTACGAACAATCGGGTCAACCCTGTATACTTTGTAAGGTGAAATATGCAATTCGATTTAACTTGTACAAAGTCATTGCAGTGATCCGCGATCTGATACTATGCTCATGATTGATCGTCGGAGGGAATCGATAATGGATGCAGTTTACGGGAATCGCACAGGAACCGTAAAGGGGCAAGTTCCCCGCCAAATCGGCCACTTCAATCCCAGGATCGAGAGTCTGCGCGGCGTGGCTTCGCTTTGCGTTCTTTGCTCTCACTGTTTCGGCCTGCTGATTGTGGGAGGCCTCAAGGCGTACTATCTGGTGCCGTTTTTCAGGCAACCCCTCGGCGCGAAAGTCCTGACGATCCTCTGCTCCCTGCTCAATCCGGAGGGAGCCGTCGTTGTCTTTTTTCTCTTGAGCGGCTACGTGCTCACACTGTCTTTCCTGCGATCCCCGGACTCGCTGCCCCGGCAATTTGTTCCTTATGTCGTAAAGCGAGCCTTCCGGCTCTTCCCCGCAATGTGGGTCTCGATTCTCGTCATTGCAGCGATTCGCCTGGCCCTGCCCGATGCTCTTCCCGCTCCCCTCCGGACCACTTTCTACACGCGTATTTTCACTACTCCGATCACCGCCGGCGCAATCGGGAAAAACTTCCTCCTCGCAAGCTTCACGATCAATCCCTTGACCTGGACGATGTATGTCGAGGCGGTCTGCTCCCTTCTGGTTCCGCTGCTGGTCGCCATTACGCGCACAAGGAAATGGGCCGGCTTCGCTACTCTATTGATTTTGCTCGCCCTGGCTGCCCGTGTGCACCAACTTGCCCTTCATTACCTGTTCTGCTTTCAGATCGGGGTGGTTCTCGCCAGTTTTCCGGACCTCACGGCCCGGTTGCGGTGGCCCGGTACGCTATTTGCCGGAGGCCTCGCCATCCTTTTCCTTCACCGGGCCTGCATGCCGACTTTCACCGGAAACCTGCTCCTGGTCGCCGCAGGCGCCACGATGATTCTGGCCGCCATCCTTTGCGAGTCACCCATAGACAGATTTTGCTGGTTGGACGGCCCCTCGGTTCGCTTCCTCGGGCGGATTTCCTATAGCGTGTATCTGGTTCACCTGGCGGTCGTCTATGCCCTGGTGCAGGTGTTTGTCGGCTTTGGCCTGCAAAACCCGGGCGGCTGTTTTCCCCAGGTCCTGCTCGCCGTTGCAACAATTGGTGTTACGACCCCTCTCGCATGGGCCTGCTATGTGGGCGTCGAAGTGCCAACGCTTCGATACGGGAAAAGTATCGCAAATGTTTTGGCCCTGCGCCTGCAGCGCGCCTGACCTCAGGAAAGGCCGGTCTCGACCGCGTAGCGTGCAAGAGCCGAGGCCTTGTGAATGTCGAGTTTTTGCATGATCCGCGATCGGTGTGTTTCGGCGGTCTTTCTGCTGATGAACAGCTTTGCGGCTATCTCGGACGAGGAGAGCCCCGCACTGATGAGCTGCAGTATCTCCGTTTCCCGTTTCGTCAGTCCCTTCGTCTCGCAGGCGCTCTCACCACTTTCTTCACGGCGCGGCGTGACGTTTTTCGACGTCGTCATCACCGAAGTGATGTTTCCTTCCGCATCCCGAACCAATTGGACATAGTCAAGCAAATGAAACGTCTGCCCGGCGAGTTTCAACTCCCGATGGACGCTAAAATCCCTGCCGTCCCTGATCGCTTTGCGGACTCGTCCGCAAAGTTCTGCGGCCGTCTCGGCTTCGAAAAAATCGAAGGGAGTCTTTCCTGCAATCTCTTCGGGCAGCTGGATATTTCCGGGAAGAGCGCTTATCGAGAGGTATTTTCCACTTTCATCCTGCATCGTGATCACATAGTCGGCACGGCTCATAACCAGTTTCAATTCTTCGGCGTTTTTCTTCGTATCCTCCGTGCTTTCGATCCGGCCGGGCAGATCTCGGGCAACGAAAAGACAGCCCGTCATTTCTTTGGTTTCTCCGGCCAGAGCCGACACGGTTGCCAGGAAAGGACGCCCCTGGATGTAATGAACAAAATTTGTCGCCTGCTTGCCGGCAGTCTTCACATTGTACAGCGGACAAAATTCGGTGGGGCATTCCGCCCCGAAGACTTCATAACAGGTTCGCCCCTGCATTTCCCGAACGTTTATTCCAAGATAGCTCGCCAGGGTTTTGTTCGCCTTCCTGATCTGGAAATCAGGACCTACGACCGTCATGAGGTGCGGCATCGCATCGATGACCTTCAACCACTCGTCGCGCGAGGTCTCTATCACTTTTTCCCTGCGCTTGAGTTCCGAGATATCGCGCGCAATCCCCAGAACCAGATCTATGGTGCCGGATTCGCTCCTGACCGGTGTAAGCCGGGTATGGTACCAAATCTTACGAGCGGTTTTTCCCGTAGAGAGCTCCACCGACTGAGCTCTTCCGGCCTTAAAAACCGCTTCTATCTGTTTTCCCAGCGCTTCGCAAAAGCCCCTGAGATCAAAATCCTCACAAACCGCTCCGGGCGAACAACCCGATCTGGATTGCAAAGAGGCGTTGGTAAACCGGATGGACCGGTTCCTGTCGACCAGAAAAATATAGTCATCAGCAAAGCCGCCCATCGGCGTGAGAAGATCGTCAAGGCCCGAATATCCAGTACAAATCCCGCGCAGTTCCTCCCCGGTCCCTCCACAACCTTTATCCCGCATTCCCCGGGAATGCTTCGACCTCCCTTCCGAAAACGAGCCGTCCAACACCGGGTATTTGTGAACACGCCGCCGCTCCATTCCCGTCTTTTCCGCCACGCTCTCCAGGTCGCCTTCACTTTGCACACGCTTCATCAGTGTTCTCCCCCCGTTTCGTCAACAAGGAACCAATGAAATACCATATCGATTCGAATGCCCAACAATACGTGATACAAAGACCGGTTTTTCTGGGTTACCATTGTAGCAAGAAGGGAGAAATGTGTTAGACGAAAGATATGTAGTGTACTGATAGGGGAAAACTGTGATTGCGCCCTTTAGCGGCGATTCCTTGCGCAGGGACGGAAAGCGAGAAGCAAAAAGAGCAGGGGCTTTCGCCCCCTGCCCCCCCACGCCGCTACGCGGCTCATTTTGTACAATCAGACAAGCACTAGTTCATCCCGCAGCGCGCGCCCCGTTTGGCAAACCCTTCCGCGGTGAGCTCACGAGCGATGATCATCCTGCGAACCTCGCTCGTTCCCGCGCCGATTTCGTAGAGCTTGGCGTCACGCCAGAGTTTTTGCACGGGGAACTCGAGGCAGTAGCCGTAGCCGCCGTGGATCTGAATGGCCTGGTCGCAGACCCAGGTAGCGGTTTCGGCGGCAAAAAGGATTGCCGCTGCGGCGAGCCGGGTGAGCTCGGTGCCCTTGCCGCCCCGTACCGCTCTTTGGGCGGCGTCGGCGGCCCGGTAGACCAGGAGCCGCGCGGCTTCGGTGCGGGCGTACATGTCTGCGAGCTTCTGCTGGATCATTTCGAATGTTGCTATCGGCTTTCCGAACTGCTCGCGTTCGACCGAATAGCGGATCGAGTAATCGAGGGCCTGCCGGGCCATCCCCACAGAGCCTCCCGCAAGAACGATGCGTTCGATGTCGAGCCCGCTGGTCATGACGCCCACGCCGTTGTTTTCCCGGCCGACGAGGTTTTCGACCGGCACCTCGCACTCCTCGAAGATCAGCTCCCCGGTGGGGGAGCCGCGCATGCCGCATTTTTTCAACTTCCTTGCGACTGAAAACCCCGGAAACTCCTTTTCCACGATGAAGGCGCTTATCCCCTTGGGTCCCATTTCGGGGGCCGTCTTGGCGTAGACGAGCAGTGTGTCGGCAATGGGTCCGTTGGTGATAAAAATCTTGGTCCCGGTAAGGATATACCTGTCTTTGCGCTTCACCGCGCGTGTGCGAAGGCTCATGGCATCCGAGCCCGCGTTTGGTTCGGTGAGCCCGAGGGCGCCGATTTTTTCACCGGAAACAAGCGGCGGCAGGTACTTTTTCTTGAGAGACTCACTCGCGTTTTTGTGAATATTATTGGCGCACAGGTTGGAGTGCGCTCCGTAGGTCATGCCCAGGGCCGGGCAGATGCGGCTCATCTCTTCTATGGCCAGGGTCTGCATGAGCACATCGCCCCCAAGCCCTCCGTATTCTTCCTCGATAGTGATTCCGAGGATGCCGATTTCGGCGCACTTGCGAAAGAAGTCGGGGGGAAACCAGTCCTCCTCGTCTATTTTTTCCTGGAGTGGTCCCAGTTCATTTACGGACCATTTGTAGACCGTTTCCTTCATCATGCGCTGTTCGTCGGAAAATTGAAAATCCATGTTGCGCCTCCGAAAGTCCTGGTGTCCAAGGATCGCCGGGGAACCCCGGGCGATCCGCCGCTCGGGGTTTTCTCAAACTATTTCCATGCCGCAGGCCCCCATTTTTGGGGCAACACGGCAGAGGCGGTCCATTCGGGGGGCACGGAGCACCCGGGTTTTTCCCCGAGTTTTTCGACCAGTTTGGAAAGACCCGGCCGGGCGTATTCCCGGTGGCCCTCCTTGAGGGTTCGTCCGTTATAGACGGCTTCCGAGCGCAGTCTGCGCCCGATGGTTTTCTCCATCTTCGCTCCAAGCCAAAGTACCCGGTCGACATCGTAGCCGTGTTCGATCCCCAGTTCGTCGATCATCACGATCAGGTCTTCGATGGTGATGAGTCCGACGTACCGGGTGTCCTTGTAGTAATATTCGCCCGTACCCCGCACCGGGCAATCGTCGAGGAAATTGGCGGGCTGGCCGCCAAGGCCTCCCAGGGTCCCTTCGAAGCGGGTAATACCGGCCTGGAGGGCCGCGAGAATAGAAGCCGAGGCCACGCGCTTGGTTTCGTGCAGATGGCACAGGTGAGCCTCGGGGTCGGGCATGGCGTCGAGAATCATGGAAAAATAGCGATAGACCTGCGCCGCCGAAGCCGACCCGTCGTGGTCGGCGTGCTCGATGTCATAGGCACCGATCGAGAGGAAGCGCTTCGTAAATTCGACCGCGTCTTCGAGCCGGGTGGCGCCGGTGATCGGGCTCCCCCAGATGGTACTGACGGTGCCGCACATCCGAATGCCCACATCGGCGGCCTTTTTGATAGCGCGTTCCGCCTCCCGCCAATATTGGGAAAGGGTCGTGCCCGAATTGGCAAAGTGATGTTCGGGATCGGTTGAAACCATCATCAATACGCGGTCGGGGCCGATTCCCCTTTTTTTGAGCTCGATCGCCCTGTCGACGGCCGCCTCGCGGATCGTTACGGCCGTCATGACGACCGCATCGAGGTCGACGCCCTTTCTTTCACACCGCTTCTTGAATGCTTCGCCCCGAAGAGCAGTCATCACCTGCTCGGCATCTCGAAACTGGGGAATGCCCTCAGGGCTTCCGAGGTTGGTCACCTCGATTTCCTTTGCCCCTGCCAAAATCATCTCCTGGGCGTAAAAAATCTTGGCATTGGTGGAGATGAACCTCTCTTCGTGCTGAAAGCCGTCACGGACGGTTATATCGCCGATGCTCACCTTCCTCGGCATTCGCGGAAATATTTTCCAGTAATCGTATTCGGTCATGGCAGAAGGCCTCCTTTTTTATGGTAGGGTCTAGACTTTCAGATCTCCCCAGTCGGATTTTTCGCCGGGCACGCGGTAGCAAAGCTCGAGCGCTCTCGCAAGCTTGTCGCGCGTTTCGCCAAACGTGACGATCCCGTCGTGAAACAAAAGCGAGCCGGTAAGAAACGGATGCCCCTCGGCATCGTAGCGTTCCATCATCGTTTTTCGAAAATTGGCCATTTCCTCCTCATCGACCTTTTCGCCGCGATCGACGATGTTTTTCCTGCGAATGGATTCCATGACAAAGCCGGCGGTCTTTCCCGACATCACGGTCGTGCGCCCCCTCATGTTGGTGAAGCAAAACACCGGCTTAAAGCCCCTTCCGCACATGCCGTAGTTGGCCGCTCCGTGGTCCGGCCCGATCACCAGCTGAATTTTGGGAACGTTAAGAGCGCTGCACGCGCGCACCATGTCCGCTCCATACTTCCCGATCCCTGCCCACTCCTCCTGCTTTCCGACCATGTAGCCCGGAGAGCCCTGGAGAAAGATCACCGGAAGCTTCGAATTTCCGCACCGGATCATCCATTCGGTAGCCTTCTGCGCGGCCTCCGTGTAGATGATGCCGCTGCCGTTGGAGGCCACAACGCCAACCGGCATGCCTTTGAGCCACATCTTGCCGGCAACGATCGACTGCCCCCTCACCATGCCGTAGGTGGGCTTGTATTCATGAAAATAGCTCGCATCGGCGATGCACTTGAGCGTGTCTTTTACGGGAATGGCGCTGTAGGTGCTCACAGGAGTCGAGCGCATCATCTCCCGGTAATCGAATTTGGGCTCGACCGGCTTTCTTCTCTCGCAGTAGAGCGGTTGGGAGGGCTCGAACTCCATGATGTCGCGAAGCTTCAAAATCCCTTCTTCCTGGGACTTCACGCAATGGTCGCACCCGCCCGAGTGTTGCGTGTGTACATAGGCCCCGCCCAGGTCTTCGGCACTAACCGTTTCCCCGATGGCCGACTTCACCATGGGAGGCCCCGCCAGGAACGCGAAGGCGAGCTTTTCGATCATGACCGATTCGGAGGCCAGGTACACCATGTAGGCCCCGCCCGCGGTGTTTCCGCCCGTCGAGAGGGTGTACTGCTTGATGCCCATGGCCGACATGCGGCACATGTTGAAGAACATGCTGCCGAAATGGCCGTCGTCGGCAAAACAGCCGAGCTGCAGCGGCAGGTTCACCCCGCCCGAGTCGGCTATGTAGATGCAGGGAAGCCTCAAACGCTCGGCGATCGCCTGCGCCCTCATGTGCTTTTTCAACGTGATCGGAAAATAGCTCCCCGCGGCGAGGCGGTTTTCGTTGGCAAAAATCATGCAATCTTTTCCCTGCACGATCCCAATGCCCGTCACCACGCCCCCGCCCGGAATGTGGCCGCGCTTTTCCGAAACGTAGACGTCTCCGCCGTAGAGCTTGATGTCGCCGATGTGGTAGCCCGCTTCGAGCCCCAATTCAAAAAACTCGGTCCCGGGATCTATCAGCATTCGGATAAGATCGCGCATCGGCTTTTTCCCCTGCCTGCCAAGACGCGCGATCTGCTTCTCGCCGCCAATGTCGTAGGCTTCCTTTCGCCTCTCGACAACGAGTGCGTCCTGCTCCTCCCAATGTCTCAGGCACTGTGCCCGTACATCCTCTTCCATAAATAGCCCTCCACGGTTGTTCACCTTCGATTGGTTCCCCCGTGTGCCGTTCCCATGAGCCGCGAAGCGGCGTGGGGGTGCAGGGGGCGATAGCCCCCGCGCTCTTTAAGCCCCTGGGCTCAAATGCTCTCCTTCTTTTCCGAAAGCCCCAAAGAGTCCGGCCGCTTTTGCGCGCTCCAGCGTTTCCCCGCAAAGGCCGCTCGAACGCACCCGGCTGTAGAGTTCGGTCCCAAGAAGCTTTTCCAGAAACCGGCCGCACTCGATCAGACAATCGATGTCTATCCCGGTCGAAATGCCCATTTCTTCGAAACCATAGACTATGTCCTCGGTCGCGAGCCCGTGCGGATCGCCTTTGTATGGAGACTTTTCAGGAAGGACCGATTGGAAATGGGTGTGGATCCCCGCCCCGCCAAGGCTTGAGGCAAAAACGCGAACCCCCGCCTCATAGGCTGAAAAGACATTGGCAAGCCCCATGCCCCTGTTGTCATAGAAATGGACGGCGAGTCTTTCGGGCGAGACCTCCGACATGCATACCCGCAGATGCTCGCGCACGGTCACGGGATTGGCCATCGCGAGCTCGTCGCAAAGACACACCTGCCGGCAGCCGAGCTGGACCAGCTTGGCCACCATGGCGCAAAGGTTTTCGTAATGGCCCCCGTACTCCCCGGGATATCCGAAGGCCGCTCCCACGTAAGCGTTGGTCTTGACCGCGTTTGCCCCGGCAATCTCGCAAATCGTGCTGATCCGCTTAAGCGTTTCGGCAATACTTCGGTTTAGCGTCGAATAACTCAGCCGATCGCTTAAGAAGACCCACACCGCGACTTCATCGCACTTGCACGCCATGGCGCTCCGGCAGCCGGTTTCGTTGGGAACAAGCACCTGCCGGACCCTCTCGCCCCCCGTGCCCCCTCCTACGCCTGCGAGCACCTCCACCGCATCGCGCATCTGCGGCGCCGCCTTGGGATGGACGAAGGAGGCGACCTCGACTCTTCGGAAGCCGCACGCAAACAGCCTGTTTACCAGGGCGATCTTCAACTGGGCTGGAATGTAGTCGGGGTGGTACTGCAATCCCTCCCGCGGCCCGATTTCTATCAACTCGACATTGCGTTTCATTTGTCACTTTTCCCCATGAGTTCGATATCGAAAAAGAGAAAGATGGTTTGTACGGGGTGAGTCGTGGGCAAAAACCGTTCCAGGCAGCCGCGAGCGGCCTTTCGCGTGAAAAAGAGGGGTCGTGGGGCGGGCGAATCCGTATACTTTTGGTACCACACAGGGGGGCTATCTCGTTTGGTATACGGGGGTGGGCCGGACCCGCTACGAGATCCCGTGTTTTTTTAACTTGAGGTAGAAGGCGCGGCGGCTGAGGCCCAGGGCCTCGATGGCCCGGGTCCTGCTGGGGTATCGTTTGAGGACGGCTTCGAGCAGGTCTTTTTCAAAAGCGTCCATGACGTCTCGGTAGACAAAACCGCGCCGCGGGGTCTCGGGTTCGCCCGTGCCCCCGCGGCGGATGCGCCGGGAGAGCTCGGCTCGCCCTCCGGAGAGCAGCAGGTAGTGGGGCAGATCGGCGGGTTCGATCCGGTGCGTATCAGCCATGTTCAGCGCATAGCTCACAACGCTTCGCAGTTCCCTCGCGTTTCCCGGCCAGGGATGGCCGAAAAAGATATCCATCGTGGCCCGGCTGAAGTGCGCCTCCTTTTCGTAGCGCCTGCAGAGCGCCTCCAGGAAATGGTCGGCCAGAAGCTCGATATCTCCTCCCCGTTCGCGCAGCGGGGGCAGGTGAATGGTCATGGTGTTGAGCCGGTAGTAGAGATCTTCTCGAAACCGGCCCTCGAGCATCATTCTTCCCAGGTCGCGGTTGGTCGCGCTCAGGATGCGTGTATCAACAGGTATACACTTCTGGTCCCCCACCCGTCGGAATTCCCCCTCTTCGAGCACGCGGAGGATCTTGGCCTGGGTGTTGAGCTCGAAATCGGCCACTTCATCGAAAAAAATCGTCCCCCGGTCGGCGAGATCGAAGAGGCCCTTTTTCCCTTCCTTTCTGCCTCCGGTAAAGCTGCCCGAGGCGTAGCCGAAGAGTTCGGATTCGATGAGGGTCCCCGGGATGGCCGCGCAGTTGATGCTCACGAATTCATGACCGGAGCGGGTGCTCGATTCGTGAATGGCGCGCACGAGCAATTCTTTCCCGACGCCGCTTTCCCCGGTCACGAGGACCGAAAAATCGGCCTGGCTCGCCTTATAGGCCATATAGAGGGCAGCGCGAAACGGGTTGCTCGTTCCCACGAGCTTTTCGAAAGGCCCCGGCAGCTTCGCCGCGCGGGCCATGCCTGCGTCGAGATAGGCCTCGACGTAGCGCTCCCTTGCCGGGAGCTCTCCCGGCGTCGCCTCGGGTCGGACGAGGTTCATGATCGTAACCGCGCAGGTGAAATCCTCCGGTGCGGGCAGGAGCAGCACGGAACACAAAACTCCGCTCCGCAGACCTTCCGCGTATTTTCTCACGTTTACGACCTCGGTGCGGTTGGCCATGGCCTTTAGCGTCAGAGAATCCTCTTCGATTTCGAAGAGCTTGCGGCCAAGAAGGCCCTTTTCGGGACGTCCCAGGATGCGGCGGCACGCATCGTTTGCAAAGACCACCGTCGCATCGCGGGACGTAATGAGGACGGCCTCGCCGATAGTTTTGAGGATATGCAACTCGGCATCCGATAAAACCGGCTGCAGGAGGCCGCCTTGCGGATCGTCTTCCACGCCTTGCCCCTCTACTTTCCCTTGTAGACCGGTTTTCTTTTTTCCCGGAAGGCGGTAAGGCCCTCGGTGCGATCTTCGGTGGGAATGGTCACCCAGTAGGCGTTGGATTCTATGGCGAGCCCGGAGCGAAGATCGACTTCGAGGCCGTGGTTTATGGCGTACTTGGCCTGGGTTATGGCTACGGGTCCGGCTTCGCAGATCATCCCTGCCATCTCCAGACACTCGTCGAGAAGGCGCGGTGCGGGAACGACCTTGTTTACCAGGCCGATCGAAAGCGCCTCCGCCGCATCGATCCGCCTACCCGTAAAGATCAGCTCCTTGGCCTTGGCGCGCCCGACAAGCCTTGGCAAACGTTGCGTGCCGCCCCCGCCGGGAATGATCGCAAGCCGGGTTTCGGTGAGCCCCATGGTCGCATTCTCCGAGGCGATCCGGATGTCGCAGGCAAGGGCCAGTTCGGTCCCCCCTCCGAGCGCGATCCCGTTTACGGCCCCGATCACCGGCTTGTTCATGTACTCGATGAATGTAAAGAGCTCCCGGAGCGTGAAGATGAATTTTCGCACCTGCTCCTCGGGAAGGGTCGCTCTTTCCTTGAGGTCCGCCCCCGCGCAGAAGGATTTTTCCCCCGCCCCCGTAATCACTATCACCCGCACCTCCTGGTCCCACTGCAGGGCCTCGACCTTTTCGGAAAGCGCCCGCAGAAGGCCGAAGTTAAGAGAATTCATGACATCCGGGCGATTGAGCTTCAAAATTGCGGTCTTTCCCGATCTATCTTCCAAAACCAACGGCTGTTCCATGTGTACCCCCTTCTTTTTTCCTGAACGAAATTTACATCTGCAATGCGTTTGGCGTGCAAGAACCGCTCGCACGAAAGGGACGATTAGACCACTTTTCCTCTCGGTTGTATACTATATTATATGAAAGTGATTGGGCCTACTGCGGAAGAGGGACCTCCAGAAGATCGCCGGTTTTTGCGCGCCTTGCGGCCTGCGTTTGCCCCGATGCTCCCTCCAGAGGCTCCTCGAAGCTTTCGAAGGATTTTTTTCGAACGCGCTTCGGGGCCCGCTTTTTGTGGGCAACGCGCCTTTGGACCGCCGCAGGTGGGACCCCGGTCGCGGGTTCCGCATCGCCTACCGCCCCGGATGGCTTGGAGTTCGGGCGAACTTGCGCAGGGGGGAGCAGCGACTGTTTTACCGCAGGAGGCGCCGGGAGCTTTTCCACCTTGGCTGCGGCCGGCCCCGGAGGTCCGGATAGAGGGGGGCTGTGTTGCGCCCCGAAGTCTCGGGCCTCGAAAAACATAAACGCCGCGATGCAAACCAGGAGCAGCAGTGCGGCGAGAGCGGCCAGGACGAGCTTTTGCCGGCGTTCGCCAGGAGAATCGCCTTTTTCCTTCGAAGAATCCGCCGGGGCGCCCATGCCGAATACCTCCGATCCGCTCGTTTCGATCAATTTTCCGGAAGGCTCATCCGTATGACTCGTCCGGGAGCGTTGGACATTGCAACGGGTTTTCCGTCCCACAAGACATTTACGCCGCCGGCGTTGCCGACTATGAGGTAGACCTTCTTTGCAGCGTTCCACGCGCGGCTCTGGCCTGGCTGCAGCAGCACCGATTCGGTTTTCCTGCCGTCGAGCGTCACCTGCACCCACGTCTTCTTTTCGGCGCTCACCTGGATTGAGTGGGGAGAAGCGGCTACCCGCGGCGTCACTTTGGAACCAGTCGCAGAAGAGAGATTTTCAGGGGCTGGAGCGGACATGGTTGCGGCAACCGGACCATGCTTTTCGTTACCGGCGGAAACCGGAGCACCGACGGGGGCGGCCAATCCCGTCGCAGCGCCCGCAGAGGCGGGGGCCGTCTTCTTCGCCGTGGGCGGTTTGGCCTTAAGGCCTTCCGTGCTCGACGTTTTTTCCTTTGCATCGGCCGGGGCCGGTGAGGCTTCGTGGGGCGCCGAAGCTGGAGCGCCTCCCTTCGATGCGGACTCCGAAGGCTTCCCCGAAGCGGCGGGCAAAGCAGAAACGGCCGCTGCCTTCTTTTTTGCCTCGGGCGCTTTAGTCTCTGCGACGGCCGAAGCCGGCGGCGCCGATTTCTTTGCCGAAGAAGCCGCAGTGGTTACACCAGAAGATTTTGCGGAGTAAATGCTTTTTCTAGAAAACGCCACGAGGCACACAGCGACAAGAAGGGCGCCAATACACACTCCGAACAGCACGTGGAGAAACTTCCTGTTTCTGCCGGCAGGCTTTTCAGTCTCAGGCGGCCGCTCTTCGCACCGCGACTCCTCCATCCGCAAAGCCGCCCGATATTTTGCGATGAGAGCCTCAACCGATGCCGAAGCCCCCGTCTGCGCGGTTTTCCCGGACTCGAGCGCCTTTAGGACCGTCAGGTTGATTCGGGTCCGATTGCACGCATCCTGCAGGGTCCACCCCCGCCTCAAACGCTCCGTCTTCAAGTCTTCCGGGGCATCTTTCATAACAGTTCCTCCCACCGGGGCGCCCGGCTACAATCGGCCATATTTAGACAGGATTGGTTTGCCTGCGGTGACGACATCCTCCGGGTTGAGATCGCTTCTCAATACTGTAAATCCTGTATCCGCGCAACGATTTTCTGGACAGAAACCGGATCGTTGTGGTTAAATCGCCAAGAGTCCGACCACACGTTTGCGCAGTGGTCGGTCTCTTCGTGCGAAGTGCCGTCTTTGTATTGTGTTTTCGTCAATCGACTGGAGAAGCCATGCCCACCAAGGCGGCGGATGTCGGGGAAGTCAGCTGGAGGCTTTTTAACGAGCTCTACGAGAGCCAGTACGATCTTTTGCGAAAACTGGAGTTCATCACGAAGGCCGGAAAGCTCAACGGATGCGAATCGATTGCACTGGAGTTGATCGATGGGTATCTCAAGCAAAAGGAAAGCGAATTGAAAGAGTTGCGGCAAGCCGCTCTTGCCGAGTGGACGGGCAGAAAGCACGGTTTCGGGGCACAGTCGGAAGAGAAACCGGAAGCGCAGGTCCCTGCAGGCGTCGACAAATGATTTACTCTATCCGGAGAAACGTCCGCAAAAGGCTACCTTAACCAATCACTACGCCGGCGCGCGATCCGGCGAACGGGAGTCCCACGATGGCTGAAGCTCTGCTGCAGCAAAAAAGCCCAAGCCCCCGCCCCTTCGATTCCCTCTACGAGCAATACGCCGACTTTTGCCGAAAGCTTCATTTTCTCATCATGAGCGCATTTGCGATGGAGGAAGAATCCCTGGGACTCGAAATCATTTCGGAGTTTTTGGAGCAAAAGGAAAAAGAGCTCCAGGAATTGAAGATTTCGGCCGGGAATCGCATCGAGGAGAATTCGGGCTCCGTTGAACTCCTGCTGGGTCGTCTGCTCATGGAACGCGAAGACTACAGGATCTTACAGCGCATAGCAGAAATCAGGCAAAACGGCGGCCCTCGGTGGGAAGCGCTCCAGAGCCTCATTCGGGAGCAGACGCCGGACCCCCTCCCCCACCAACGCCCTGCGGGATGAACCGCGCGGGCGAACACGAACGCTGCTGATTTTGCAGGACCGATTTCAAGGATTACCACCTGAAACGTGGAGTCGAGCGATGAACGTCCACCAGGAATTTCTCAGTCCCGACCAGTGTCTGCTTCTTCTGATAGATCTTCAGAAATCGATGCTCGATCTTTGCGTCGATCGCGGCCGCACGGTGTCAAACACCGGCGCTCTTATCGAAGTCGCCCGGGTTTTCAACATCCCGGTTTTGTTTACGACTCAGAACCCGGACAAACTGGGGGGCTTTCTGCCTGAGCTTACCGGCATGATTTCCTCGCCCCAAGTCCTGGGCAAGATGGAATTCAACTGCTTCGAACGCGAGGAAATAGCCAGGGCGATTCGCCGGTCGGGCCGAAGGACGCTGCTGTTGGCTGGGATCGAAGGCCACATTTGCATCTTTCACTCCACGGTCGGCGCTTTGCGCCTCGGATACCGCGTTCATATCGCACGGGATGCGATTTCCTCGAGGAGCGAGCCGGACTGCCTGACGGGCATCGAGCGCATGGAAAGGGCCGGAGCCGTGATCAGTTCCACTGAAATGATCATTTTCGAATTGCTGCACCGGGCGGGAACAGATGAGTTTCGCACTCTTCTGCCGCTCCTCAAAAGGCTTCAACCGATCCCCGCCGGCGACAGTTGAACTGGAGAAAAGGACCATGAGCGACGAAAATCTTACCGCGACAGCAACGAGCGGTGAAGATATCGCATTTCTTTCCGCCTCTCGGCTTGCCGAGATGATCCGAAACGGCGAGACGACTTCCCTGGAGGTCGTCGAAGCCTGCCTTGCCAGGGTAAAGAAACATAACGCGCGAATCAACGCTTTTGTGACCGTAGATGAGGAGGGAGCGAGAAAAAGGGCGAGAGAAGCGGATGCCGCATTCAAAAAAGGGCAACTGTGGGGACCGCTTCACGGGGTGCCCGTGAGCGCCAAGGATAATTATGCCACCGCCGGCATAAGAACGGCGAGCGGATTTCCCCCGCTCGCAAACTTCGCCCCCGATTTCGACGCGGCGATTGTCGCGAGGCTAAAGGACGCGGGCGCCATCCTGCTCGGGAAAACGGCCCTTCCTCCCTTCGGAATGGACTTTCAGACCCGAGGTCCCTTGTCGGGAGTCACAAACAATCCCTGGGATATCGGCAGGACCCCGGGCGGCAGTTCGGGGGGGAGCGCTGCCGCGGTGGCTTCGGGCATGTCGCCCCTGTGCCTGGGAAACGATCTGGGGGGATCGATACGGGTCCCCGCTCATTTTTGCGGGATTTACGGGTTAAAACCCACCGAGAATCTCATCCCGTGGCACGGCATAAGCCCCGGCCGCCCCGCGCCCGCATATCGCTCTTTCCGCCACATGCTCTCGCTCGGTCCTCTGGCCCGCTCGGTGGAAGACCTCGAACTGTGCCTCAGAATCATCGCGGGACCGCACAGCGAGGACCCTGACGTTCCCTGCGCATGTCTGCGGGAGGTGCCGGAGAAGCCGCTTAGCCAACTCCGGATCGCATGGAGCGACGATTTCGGATCGGTTCCGGTCGATAGCGAAATTCTCGCGGCCATGCGCCGATTTACCGATGCGCTTTCCCGAAAGGGGATAAAGGTCGAACGCGCAGCCCCAGGCGGTTTCGATCTCCAGGCGATTTGGAGGACCTACGGCAGGATTTCCGACATGGAATTTGCGGTGCTCACTCCTAAATGGCTACGGTTTACGAATCATTTTTTCGGAAAATCGTTTCGAAAAGATGTCCCCTTCTCCCAATCGGTATACCCGGCGACATTTGGACGATATATGACCGAACTTTCACGCCGCGACAAGTTTACGGGCGCATTCGAGACCTTTCTCGGGCAATGGGACGCCTGGCTTTGCCCCGTAAGCAGCACGCCGGCCTTCTCGCATCTCACTCCCAAACGCTACATCGGCGCTTCTCCCATCTACGACCAAACCATTGCGGTCAACGGGCAACCGGTCAATTACTGGGTCGCAAACGGCGCCTGCACGATCCCTTTCAATCTTACCGGAAGCCCCGTGGTGGTGATCCCCATCGGACACACCGCCGGAGGTCTCCCGATCGGCGTGCAGATTGTCGGCCGCAGATGGCGCGATATGGAACTGCTGGCCCTGGCCGGACAGCTCGATACCATTGCGGGTGTTTGCAAACGCCCGCCCGAATGAAAAATGAGACGAGGAGAAGAAGATGGGGTTTCTCAGTGTTTTGAACGAAAACGGGCTCGCAACGCTCTCCATATCTCGGGGCAAGGTGAACGCTCTAAACGAGCCTTTGGTGGAGGAAATCGACAAATGCTTTGCCGCCCTTGAGGCCGACCCGACAGTTAAGGGCGTCATTTTAAGGGGAACCGGGAGTTTTTTCTCCTTCGGATTCGATGTGCCGGAACTGTTCGACTATCCAAAAGCCCGGTTTATCGAGTTTCTGAACAAATTCGACGCCCTGTGCACCCGGATCTATCTTTTTCCCAAACCCGTAGTAGCGGCCCTTAACGGCCACACCACAGCCGGGGGATGCGTTATCGCGATTGCGTGCGACTACAGGGTGATGGTCACAGGAAAGGCGAAGATCGGCCTAAACGAGATCACTATCGGAGCGCCCTTGTTCACAGGCGCCGTAGAGATGCTGCGTAGTCTCGTCGGGGACAGGAACGCGCAAACCATTTTGCTGCTCGGCCGCCTCTATTCGGCAGAGCAGGCGCAAATACTGGGTCTGATCGATGAAACGGCCAAGGAGGCCGACTTTTTCGAGCGGGCGAAAATAGTCGCTCGTGAATTCTCCGAAAAAGATCGCGCGCCCTTCGAAATTGTGAAACGACTGCTTCGAAAGCCTGTCGCAGAAAGAATCGCGCAGGAAACAGTGGTTTCCATCCGTGAATTTGTCGATGTCTGGTATTCAGAAGACACACGGAGAAAGCTCCGGGAGATAAAAATTCACTCCTGATCCTCCTGACGCTTTCTACCGCCTCTCTATTTTCTGCCATTAATTGCCCGGCATGTAGTTTGAGAGTAGCACTGACACAGCCAAATACATATATTCAAAATACGTCTTAAAAAATACTGCCGCGTTGGTACGACGACCCAAACCGGTTGGTAGAGAAAGATTACATCGAAGCCGCGGAGATCGGCCGAGGAGTGTCCCATGAGTGATTCGAGTCATCTGGCAAAGCTGCAGCGGCCTTCTTTTATTTATGATTTCTGTTCCTGGCTGGTATATCATCCAATCCGTATGGCTTTGGTGCTCCTGACGGATGGCAACCTGAACATTGCAATGCGTATCGCCAATGTTTTGGGGGAACTCGAATTCCTTTTGTTCAAAAAAAGAAACGATGCTTTTGTCGCTTATCTGGAAAACGTCTTCAGAGATACGCCCCTTTGCGGGCGTGAAAGAGAGCTTGCGAAGAAATGCCTGATATACCGCCACAAGCGTGCCCTGGGGATGCTCACGGAAAAACCTGGCTCGATTCCAACTCCTCTGGTAAATCCTCAATACCTTGCCCTTGCAAAAGGTCGAGGCGCATGCTTTACGGTCCTTCACTTCGGGTATCACTATTCCGCCATGCGCGTGTTACAGTCGAGTATGCCCGTTCCGGTCTACGCAGGGACTGTATTGGAAAAGACGAGCAGTCGAATCAAAAATGGAAACAATAAGACGAAGTTGAAGGCCCTCAGAGCGCACGCCGGTAATCCCGTCGATGACCGCGACCAATTCCTGCGCGAGATTCTCCCGGCGGTCGCCGCCGGCAATGCCGGCTATTTGAGCATTATCGATGCATTTTCGAGTGGTGCGAAGCTTTACTCTTTTCTGGGCGGACAGATTATGCTTTCGATTGTTCCGATCGCAAAATTCGCGATAAAGAATAACGTCCCGATACTCCCCTATTTCGTTATAGGAGATCGAATCGATTCGCGGCGACTCGTCGTTGAAGCCCCTCTGGACCCCTCCGACGGAGCCAATACGATTGAGTCGATCGAGAAGCGTTTGTTATCGGTTATAGAGCAGTACTCCCTGGAAAATCCCGAGATGGTGGACTGGTTTTTGTTTTGGAAACGCGTCCGGCTGTACAAGCAGAACATCCCGGGCGCCAAGTAAAAAAAGATAGAACTTCATAGCGAATGGACCTACTGGCCCGTTCCCTTGTGAAGCCTCTCGTGGATTCTTTCAAACAACCCTTCGAACCTGTCATTCAAAAGATCTGCCGGCCAGATTTCAAGATACCGGATGCCGTTTCGCATGGCCAGGTCGGCTGAACTTGCCAGATCGAGCCGGAAAGGTGTTCGTGTTTCGGAACCGGCCATCTGCACGGTAGCAAAGCTGCTTTGGGCAGAGGAGACCGTCAGATCGTATTGAGCAGCAAAAACAAGGCTGTTTCTGTTGCTCCACCAGGAGGCAAATATTCCAAAGCGGCGTCCAATCCGCTCATGACCGTACCGGGCGATTTCCCTCGCCACACTGTTGTCGTGCAACCCCTGATCGAAAAGTGGGTGCAGATCGATATCGAGATATTTATCGGGAAAGGCCAGGGAAAAAGCGTTCATAACTTTTTCGGTGGAATCGATTATTTTCGAGTCGCTGAAGCCGGAAACCGATCTCATCGCAACCGGAATCTGCATTTCAAAACCGTTCTTGGTGGAAGTTGTCATATGCACCAGGACAACCGTGGCGTTCTGGTTGTATCTCGCTCCCAGCGCCTTGATCAGGGCTTCCCATTTGGCGAGATATACCGGGTCCCAGGGAAGGGGTATCCGAAAGGTCCGCCCGGAAAATCTCAGGTAAGGATTGTTGAATGTGAAGGAAAAGCTTTTCGCGCCTTCGCTGTAGAGCCAATCCGGGGACATCGGCCCGCAAACGACTGCCAAGGTTATCTTTTTCCCATGCCTTTGCGCCATTTCAATGGGACGATCGAAAAGGTCCCAATTGAACCGGCCGTCCTCTGGTTCGAGATTTTTCCAGAACACCCTCACCAGAAAACCGTCCACAAAACCGGCTTGCGGTGCTTGCAGCATCCTCTCCGTGGGGGGAGAGTCGGAAAAGATGCCTACGGGGGCAGACGAAGGAGAACCACCCGTCGCCCCTCCGAGCGACGCGGAGAGAGCCGAAACGGCCGGATTTGCAACGAAGCCGAGGACAAGGCAAACCACAAAGATGGCACGGTGCATAGAGACCCCCTCCAGAGTACTTTCCTTCGTTACCATAGGATCGGGTATACAAGAAAAACCCGCCTCCCGGATCGTGTTCCCACCCGACGTTTTATCTATAGTAACCCAAAGATCTCCAAGAACAAATAGAGTTACGTTCAATTACCGTTTTGTAGCCCCGAGTGTTCGTGAATTCGAAATTTCGACCATGAAGCTCTCAAAGTCACAAAATTGACTACACCGTTGTCTGCCGAAAACTACACTCATCCAAGAACCGTTCTCGATGGGGGCAGGTTATGTCGCATCTGGCATGCCTGTTGCTTTAATGCAGTCAAACCCCTACAGGGGGCGGGCCGATCACCCCGAGCAGAAGGGGAAGGCGGCTTCCATTCATCACTTTATCTACAAAGGCTGTCCGGAGGGAAAAAATGAGACGTATCATGTCGTTTACCACAACAATTTTGGCTGTCGGGATCCTGGCGTTATTCTCCACTCAGAATGTCAAGGCGGGAAATCTCTCCGGACTTTACATGCTGCTTGCGCCTTCGCAGCCTGTTCCTACCGATCCGACCCAGTACAAATCCTACGTAACCGGCGTAACCCTGCGGGTCCCCATCTCGAAGCTCGAGAGCAAGGAAGGCTGCTGGAACTGGACCTACATTGATCAGTCTCTGGCAACACTGCAGGGTCTCGGGATCACCAAAGTAAAGCTCGACGTGATGCTCGGCGTCGACGATCAGCCGTCGTGGGTGCTGACAGTTCCGGGAATCCATACCGCGAATCTGTGGAACAAATTCACCAAGTCCTACACAAAGATGGCGCTGCCCTGGGACCCTATCTATATTTCACAAGTCTGCGTCCCCGTGATCGATGCCCTGGCGGCCAAATACGCCGGCGACAGCCGCGTCGTGGATATCGGAATGTCGGGCCCGACAGGAACAGGCGAACTGCCGATGCCCCAAAAAGTAAACGGCAGCGATCCCTATCTCATCGCCGCAGGCTACACGCCCGATAAGGTCTACTCTGCGTGGAAGACCGTTATAAACGAATTCGCCATGGATTTCGGCACCACGAAAAGCAACTGTTCGCTGGACCTGGGGGTGCCCTACAGCACCACCGATACGATTACATGCCTTAGCGCAGACACGATAAATCGAGCCGGAACGCCCCTTCTCAATGCGATAGTCAATTACGCGGTGGCAAAGATCGGTTCCAAACTATCGCTGCAACAGGACGGGTTGAACCAGAACAGCAACACCACTTACGCCCCGGATGCCATCATCAACGCGCGTTCCTCGGCGCGAACCGCCTCTCACCCTTACGGCGGCAGCGTCAACTGCGGCTTCCAGTTTACCTCGTCCATCTACGGACAAAATCAATTCGGGGCCTCAGTAGGCAGCTATCCCAAAGCTTTTAGCGCAGGCAGCGCGATGGGCGGCGAGTACTACGAGGTCTATTACCAGGATATGGAAAACGTCATCACTTCCGTTGCGATCACGAATGCCGGATCCGGATATTCCAAGGCGCCTTCCGTAAGCTTCGCGGGAGGGTCGCCGGTTTCCTGCGCAGCGGCCGCAGCGGCCGTATCCAATGGACGTGTTACCGGAATAACCGTGAAAAACGTTGGATGCGGTTATTGCACCTACCCTTCGGTAACCATCAGCGGTACGGGCACACGCGCTACTGCCGTAGCCATTTTGGGATCGCCCTATGACTCGGTGTTTACCAACGAGGCGAAATCGCTCCCCGTTATTTATTAAACCCAAGCTATTGTTCATTCGGGAAAAGCGCGGGGGCTTTCGCCCCCGCACCCCCACGCCGCTACGCGGCTCATTTGGGGGGCGGCGTGAAATTCTCCAGGCGTTTCCACCAGTAAAACCAATCCACCATATCGGGGTACAACGAGACATATTTCTCCAGAATAGAGAGATACCTTTCTTCAATAGCCCCGAGCGAATCAGCCTCACCGGATGGATCGAGGGGTTTCTCGATTACGATTCGATGGGAATCGACTCCATCGCCGAGCGTGAAATAGGGGAAAATCGGGATACCGGTTTTCATCGCGAATCGGGCGCTCGGTTCGATCGAAAGTACGAGCTTTCCGCCCAGGAAGGGATAGCACTTCGACTTTTTGGAGACTATGTCGAAGGTGGGACAGTAGCACGCCTTCCTGTCTGCGACCAGAGGCATGACCTCCGCGACGAACTGCCCCCGATTGTAGATGGGTACTATACCCAACGAATTCAGGGTCTCTTTCTTGATTCGTGTACATTTTCTCTTGATCCGGCTGGGCGAATCCTTCATCAGGGAGGTAATATATACAGGGATCGACACATTGGCGGCGAGCGCAGAAAAAGCGGAGAAGAAAAATCCGAAGTGGACTGTCGGGAAGCATCCGCCTCGATCTCCGACTATGTCGAGGTATTCTCCGTTCCTCAACGGGGGCGCCGTACTGCTTTTCACCAGAGTCAGCCTTGCCAGGAAACACCGATGCCGCAATCGGATGCATTTTCTTACAATTTCCTTTTCGCGCCCCTCGAGCAAAGTACCCTGGAACATTCCTGCCAGGTAGTTTTCAAAATCGCTGTTTCTTTTCCCGAAAACTCTGCATTCCAGCTCGGCCGTCAGGCCTGCAACCCGTTTTACCACAGCCGGATTGCCGCCGGTTGCAAGCACTGCATTTCGTACTGGAAAGTACAGCAGCCACGAGAAGAGCTCATCGACGGTCATTTCGACATTGCACTTTCCCACTGCGGCCCCAGGATCGTATCGTTCCACTTTCCGGCGCATAGCATTCGTATGCGCAGGAGGTCCAGAAGAAAGTCCTGGCCCATTTGAAACCGGGCAAGTTTGGCGTTCATCCATGCGATAATCGCATCGTGATACGTGCCAATGGGGATAAGATTCTTCTCGTACTCGCCTTCGCTCAATCTCATCGCCTCTCCGGTTTGCTCCACGCGCTTATCAGCAAGCTTCATGAGCGCCTTTTGCTCCAGGGCCGAATAGAAAGCCTGCTGCAGCGCGTTATTTGTCTGGAGCTCGAGTTGCCGGAGGGAGGATTCATCGAGTTTCACCTGGGCGCGTGCGTAGTCGGCCTTACTGTTGATCCTGCCAAAATCGAAGATCGGCACGTTGACCGCGAGCCCTCCCACAAACGCTTGTCTTGTTTCCTGTCCCGTAACGAACCCCTTTCCCGAACCGTAAGAGGTCTGGACGGAAAGGACAGGATATTTCTGACTTAGAATTCCCTCTACCTGCTCCTGGTCCTTCATGACTTTATACTTTTGCGCCTTTATGGAGGAGTTGTGCTCCTGCGCATATCTCGTAAGGGCTTCGAGCGAAACCGGCACGGTTCCAAAATCGGGCAGCGGCGCGAGCTCCAGTTTCGCACTCCTGTCCGCCCCGATCAGGAGCGCCAGGTTCTGCTCATCGGATTTTTCCGTCTCAATGGCTTTGTCACGCATTGATTTGAATTGTGTGTAGTTGACCTCTGCCTGCAGAAGTTGAGTCCTGGATATCAGGTTTTTCTGGAACTTTATCTGGGCCGTCTGATAATCCGCACGCGCCAGATGCGTAACTTCCTCCAGCACAGAGACTGTCTTGCGATCTTTTAAAACCGTCTCGTATGCCGTACTCACCGCCTGCGCGACATTCATCTTGTCGTCTTCATAAGTCCAGTTCGCCTCGGATATTCCCAATTGAGCCGAACGTTCGGAATGGGAAACCTGCCATCGAAAGGCCCCCTGGTCGAATATCGGCGCACTGCCCGTAACGATTCCGTATATGTAACCGCCCTCCCTCGACTGTATCGGGAAGCCGCTGGGAGAGATCCCCGCAACCAGATAGCTCGGATTTACACTGGTCCCGCTAAAATAGCCGTTTTCTCCCTGAGCAGTGATATCGGGATTTCGATTTGCCTGCACGACCTTCAGATTGGCGGCGGCTTGTGCGGTAAGTGCTTTCCCGTAGCAGGCCGCAGGATTTCTCTCGATACCCTGGCGAATACTTCTCAGAAGATCATACTGCAAGGCAGGCTCGCCTTTGGCGAAAAGACACAGCGGCCGGCAAAACAGGGCGACAAGAAATAAAACCAAAATGTATCCCGGTTTGCAAACAGCACACCCCCTCACCGCTTTGAGTCCGGGTATTTTTCCCGCCCGGCCCCATTCACAACTCTTCTCAGACATCTCCCCCCCCTAAGAAAACAGGCTTGCAACAGAGCAATATCGACATGCTGATATTGATAATCGATGCTATTGTATAGCATTTAGTCGCGGAGTTGGAGAATCTTTACAGCTAACCCTGTTTTTTCTTTTGCAGACCAACTGCTCATAGACTCGGACAAGGGAGTCGACTTGAGACTGCTTCTCAAAGAGCGACCGTCTGGCCTCGTCTCCGAGCCTCGCGCGCAGTTCGGGAGAAGCGAGCAACTGCTCGATTTTTCGGGAAAGATCGCCTACATCGTGGTCTTTGGCAAGAAGCGCGGTTTTCTGATCCTCAAGAATGTGCGCTGAACCCTCGAAGCAAACTATACCAACACCGGCGGCCATATAGTTGAGAATTTTTATCGGGAAGCCGGGGCATTCGGGACGCGGCACTACCGCGACATCGCACGAACCGATCAGGAAGGGCAACTCTTCGATCGTGTTGTCCAAAACCAGGTGCAATCTCTTGCTGATTCCCAACCGTGCGGCCATCGCCCGGACATTGTCAACCTGAGCCTCATTGAACTGATTTGCAACGATTACCAGCCAAAGGTCCGGATAGTGCGCCGTTAAAGGGGCAAAGGCGTTGAGCAGGTAGTCAAGCCTTTGAAAAGTATCGAGGGTCCCCGTATAAATGATTTTTGGTCCTTCGGGCAAAGCACGACTGCTCTTGTGCTCGGCCGCAGGGGCCTTGAAGATATCGGTCGAAACAAGAAGTGGAATGAGTGTAATTTTGTCCCGGCTTATCCCTTTTGCCACTAGAAAATTTTTCAAGGTCGAGGAAATTGCTACTATATGATCCGCCGTACGCGGGACGAAAAAATCCAGGAGCTTTGCGATCCCGGTCCATAGAAACTTCGGCCGAATGCTTTCGTATTGGGGGAGCTCGTCTATCATGTTGTTATGAGCATGATAGACGAGGGGGCGCCCGGTCAATAGTTTTGCGAGGAAGCCGGCCAGTTGACCTTCGTAATTGTGAGCATCGATCACATCGATTTTTTGCTGAATAACAGTTTGGGTGGCCTTAAAGACGAGCATGAGATCGAAAAATATCCTGCGCAGGGACGGCCCGACGCCGAGCTTTCCCTTCGGCGCCCACAGCGCAGGAATTCGGTGAATGGGGAACGGGAACTCCGCTTCATACTCGCGGGTGTTGTACGTAACGATGTGGGGTTCGTACCCGGCGGCCCGCAGGTCGTTACACATCTTGATGATGCCCCCCGGCGTCCCGTGATTGGCCGGAAACGAGCAGGAGACCACCATTGCGATTTTGAGCGCGTTTCGTTCCGGAGTATTCATCACAGGTACCCCAGGGCCTTGAGACGGTCTTCTATCTTTTTGGCCTCCTCATTGGTGTAGGTTTTGCTCTCCTGTTTCTGCTCGATTTCCCGCTGTTCCGTTTCCCGCTGCTCCTGGTAGCGCGGGGGACAGCGCTGATAGAAGTCTTCCCGCAGGATTTCGGTGGCCAGTCTTCCGTCCAGGTCCGCCGGAATGGGGGCCCCGCAGAGATAGGAAATTAAAGGGACCATATCCACAAGGCCCATTCCCCTTACTTCCATTCCGCGCGCAAATGCCGGCCCGTAGCCGAGAAATATCCCTTCCGGCCGGTGTTTGCCGTTTCTGTTCCAGATAAAATCGATATCCTTTTGGCTCGTAAGATCCAGCCGCTCGATCGGAAGCCCCTGGCTCGCCATGCCCGAGGGGCGACACATATAGATATGCCCCCCGTCCTCGTTGAATTCCAGATGAAGATCGGCGGCTTTGTAGGCGAGCGGACCGCTGTAGACCTCTTCCCGTCGCTGCACCTGTTTTACCAGTTTGGTCCCGCTCCACGGGTCCGTCCATGCCAGGAGCCGCTGGGTGAGGCTCTTCATAACATTTTCATATTCCTGCCCCCGGCTCACTTTTCCACGCGGGTCATCCCCCTTGAGATTGACCCGTATTGAAGGGAACTGAAAGCCCTCCTCGGAGTACGCCAGAGTATTTTCCCAGTCGATGGCACCGTAGCGGATATTGGCCTCAATCACTTTTGCAATATCGGTCTTGTAAAAAAGGGCTTTTTTCACGCTGTGGGGAATGTGGCGAACCCCGAAATCGCGCGTCCAGTTGAACAGCTTCTGAGCCGTCGCATTACGCATGAGAGCCGAGAGCCCCCCCCCGCCCTTTTTGAAGGTGAGATACCCCTCCTGAGCCAGCCACAGATTGAGGTGAATCACCTTGTCATTGCAGCCCCCCATGCCATGATCGCTTAAAACGATCAGGTTGGTCTCCGGCGAGGAGGCTTCCAGGAGTTGTCCGATGAGTTCATCGGCCTGGCCGTAGATTTCGGCGACCGCCCCGAAAAGCTCGGGCTGCCCCGGATCGAACAGCGGATTGGAAGGATCGGAGAACCGCCAGAAATAATGGCCGGCGTTGTCCGTTTCGCCAAAGACCACCATGAAGAAATCCCAGTCTCTGGTCCCGTGCAGATACTTTGCGATCTCCCCTTTTCCGGCCAGGCACGATTTGACCCGTTCCAGGGCTGCCGGAAGCTCTTTTGGCCCGAAGGAGACGAGGTTGGGGGCCACCTTGTAGCCGCCGAAACGCTTCTCCAGATCATCATAGACCGATCGCGGGTAGACGGCGTCGACCGTGGCCTTACCGGCCCCGATGCCCGGGGCGTCGAAACCGGGGATGACAAGACCGTCCAAAGGCTCCGGAGGGTAGGTCAAAGGGACCCCGACAAACGCGGTGCTCTTATTCTCCCGGTTTAGCACCCTCCAGATAGGTTCCCGTTGGATGTCGGTTGCATTATAGAATTTGACCTGCATCTCCCCCGGCACACGCTCGCAAAAATCATAGATCCCGTGTTTGCCGGGATTTACCCCCGTCATGAAAGAGGACCACGCAGGAAACGTTATTGGAGGATTACTGCTTCTAAGGGGCCCATGGCTGCCTTCTTGAAGAAGTCGCGCCATATTGGGCATCTTTCCCGCCGCTGCCAGAGGCAGGATAACGCTCCAATCGGCCCCATCCAACCCGATTACCAGAACTTTATTCATCTGTTCTCCTACTCAGCGCCCACCATATCAGAAATCGCCCCGCTTCAGTCCAGGTAGCCCAACTGCTTGAGCCTTGCGGCTATCTTATCCGCTTCAGCCTGCGTATAGGTGACGGCATCTCTGTCAAGGGTCATCTCTCTGGCGGCCTCGGTATTCAAGGGATTCTCAGCGACGAACCGGCCGTGAAAGCCATCCAATAGGACTCGTCCGTCCAAATCTTCAGGGACCGGTTTTCCAAGCAGATAGAAAACAGTGGGGGCGATATCCAGTATGTGAGGGTGATCGAGTCTCACCCCGTTTTTGAACGGCGGCCCCGCCATCACTAACGTCCCCTCGAGCCTGTGGGTGCCGGTCCACTGGGAATAATCGGCCCTGTAGCTGCCGGTCGGCTCCCACGCCGGACCGGTTACCCCACCTCTGAAGCTCGGTTGAGGCGAAAAAGAAGAGTTATCCCACCAATCCAGAATCATATCCGGACCTCGGTCCCGAAAGGGGCCGGAAAACATCTCATCCCGAACGTAAACATGCGGTATGAGCTGGCGGCCATTGACTTTCAGATTCAAAAAGCGTGATTTCATCTCCCTCAAAAGCGCTTCATATTCGCTGCCGGGGTTGACACAGCCATGAGGGAAGCGCCCTTTGAGATTTACCCAGATACTTGAAGGAAAACCGAGGACCTCGATTCCGAACGCTTTGGTGCGGGGCCAGTCGAGGAGGCTCAGCCCTGTGTTGTCGCCTTCCCACTTGGTGCGCAGCCAGGGGAGCAGATAGGCCAGCTTTGCTTTTTGGTCCGAATTGAGCCAGCCCCTGATCCTGTCATCCAACAGACTGAGGACACGGCGATAGAGTCGGCTCGCCGCACCAATTGGTTTTAGCGACAGAAAACCTTCGTCGAGAAGAAACTGATTGATGTGCAGGACAACGTCTCCGATCCCGCCCCCGCCGTGGTCGGACATCACAATGACCGAAGTCTCCGGGGGGACCGAGGATAAGAGCCTGCCCACCTGGGCGTCCACATTGGCGTAGACCTCCTCAACGGCGCTTTC
Source organism: Syntrophobacteraceae bacterium (assembly GCA_049964955.1). GTDB lineage: Bacteria > Desulfobacterota > Syntrophobacteria > Syntrophobacterales > Syntrophobacteraceae > SbD1. The sequence continues at coordinate 1,104 of JBMFWU010000013.1, read as the reverse complement.
GAACCGATGCCCCCGTACGCTCTCATTCCAATGATGGGACTGGTCCTGATAGTGCCAGAAGTAATGCTGCACCGTGTCGGTGGAGCTCAAGACAATCATCCCCACATCCACCGGATGGTGCTCGAGCAGGTACAGAAAAAGATCTGCCCGGCGAACCTCCATGGCCTTCAGTTCGTCAAGAATCTGGGAGCGAAGCGTATCGTTTTTCAAAAATCCCAGGTGGCGGATATCCAACTCGAGCCTTCCGAATTTGCGGGTCAATTCCTCCTTCAGTTCTCGCGGATGGATAAAGTCGGCATCGGCATCCGGGGTGTCCATGCCCGCGACTACGAACCCTTCGAGCGGCATGGGCGGAAATGTCATGGGGATGTTGAAAAGCCCTACGCGCAACCCCTGGCTGTTCAAGGTGTCCCACATCGTCGGGACCAGGCGGGAGCGAGCATTGGTATATTGAAAGTTGTAGGCCCCCTCAACCAGTTCCAGGAAGTCGAAAAGGCCGTGCTTCCCGGGATTTTTCCCGGTCATGAATGAGGTCCACGCCGAGGGAGTAACCGGTGGAAGAGTGGAAGTGAGCAGACCGCTTGCCCCTTGACTGAGAAGCCGGCCCAGATGGGGCAAGCGTCCTTGTTGCACCAGTCCCTCGATTACTGCCAATTGCGCGCCGTCCAACCCTATGATCAAAAGCCGCGGCGGCCTGCTTAGTTTAGTTTCTGCCATGCACTCCCCTCCCCTTATGTTGCATTCCTTTTGAGGAACTCGCCGTAGTCGAGAACGATCCTGGGCGTATTCTTGAGCTTGGCGCGCAAGGTGAACAACTCCCGGAAAGCCTTGGCTATCACCCGCAAATTGGCCCCGGTCTGCTGTCCTTTCCTCCTCGGGAAATGAGTCACCGGGATCTCCTTTATCCGAAATCCCATTCGCACAATCTGCGACAGGATTTCCGTATTCACCATCGCTCCGACGGATTCTATTTCGATGTTATCGAAGAGATAGCTTTTGAACAGTTTGAAAGCGCAATCGATGTCGCGTACTTTCAATCCGAGAACAACCCTTACCAACCTGTTCCAGCACCAGGCATTGAGTTTTCTGTGCCATTTATCATGC
>JBMFWU010000012.1:0-54200 GCA_049964955.1 Syntrophobacteraceae bacterium | reverse complement strand
TCATTCCGGAGACAGCGACGCACACCTCTGCCCTCTGACGCCGATGGCCTGTTTTCCCACCGGCCATTTTGGCCGGTTTCTTCACCGGCGCCGATAGCCTCTTCATGCGCCCTCGGATGAGGGCGGTTGTATGCCTCAGCTCATCACGGGTCAAGACGCCTGACAGGAAGGCGTGCCAGTGTGTGAAGAGCCTGTAGGCGGAATGATCATCGCTTGTGATGATCCCGGCGAACGCCTCCCCGAGGACCGAAGACAGCACTACCGCGCCACGACCGATGGCTATATGGAAGTAGGCAACAAGGGGTGAAACGAAAACCCACAGGATGCGGCGTTTTCCCTTGGACTTCCAGGAGGCCTCATCGATATTGAGGTTTGGAGCCTCGGGAAGCGTCTGCTTGATTTCGGTAACGGGAGCCTCCATGGCGTCACAGACTCTGTCGATGGCGCAGCAAAGCGCCCCCGAAGAGATGTCGATGCCGAACAAAGCGGTCATGATCTCGCAAATGCCCCGCCGTGTGCCAAGATGGCAGGAATTGAGAAAGGCGATGGCCGCGTGCACCTTGGGGCCGAAGTTTCCGTGAGTCGCCTCGGGAGGTAATTGCGCGCGGGTGCAGTGGCCACAGGAACACTCCAGCACATGAGAGCGGCCTCCCGTCTATCCATTGCACAACCTCCGCCGGAAGTCACGACACAGCGGATAGCACCAAACGGCTTTGACAGACCTGTTGGGTTTGTGGGGTCGGTCGTCCTTGCCTCGGCCAATAGTCTGGCCCAGATAGATCCAGTTGGCGGCCCGATAGCAGGTTCCCCTGAAGCGCTCGGTATCCACGAAGGTCTCCAGAAGGTATAGGGGATGCCCATAGACGCCCTGCCAGTCTTGGGAGAGCTTTCTGGCGATTTTTCCCAACAGATGCGAGGCCAGGCAATTTATGCGGACCCAGGCTTTTCTTTTACAGTTAGCGGCGGTCAAAGTCTGCAAATCCTCATGAATACTGGATCATTTTTTTCAACGCCCCAAAATGTAGTGCCACAGACCTTACCGATTTAGCTTGATTTCATGCTTTATTGCCGGGTATGGTTGAAGTGTCCTGGAAGGGGGAGGCTTCAACATGTTTGCTCGAACAAAAAAGTCCGGCAAGTACGAGTACCTTCAAATCGTCGAAAACCACCGAGACGGCTCCAAGGTTAACCAGCGTGTTATCGCGACTCTCGGTCCTTCCCGAGAGGATGAGCAGGGCTTTCTCTGAAAATCGAGCCAGGGAGCGGACCAGGGTTTCTATGTCGCTCTTGGCATGCATTTGATCGAGCCTGGCGCAGCAAAAGCAACTACCGCCATAACCTGCTCCTCTGTCAGTGTCGGAAAATCCATCAAAATTTCAGCTATGCTCGCGCCCTCCGCCAGGCTGGCCAGAATTGTTCGAATTGTAACTCGGGTCCCTGTAACCACTGGTTCACCACCGCAGACTTGGGGATCGCGAAGAATGAATTTTGCGTAATCCATGGTTTTCCTCTCTTTCTACGGAGGCAGCCCTGCGGATCGGGCGAGGAGCAGTCCGGAAAAATCGGCCGCGGGTTCGGGCGGGCCGAAATAGTCGATGACCAGACAGGCAAGGTCCGTCCAGCGGTGGGCGGAGTCGAGGACAGCCCGGTCGCTGCTTGCGGCGATGCACCGGTGGTAGGGAAACTCGCGCTCGGGGACCGGGTTCGTTTTGGCCTCTCCCCGGATTCCGGCCTCGGCGAGTCTTTTGCGATAGAGCGCGGCAAACTCTCCGCTCCTGCTCATCGGAGCATCGAATAGAAACAAGACCTCTTTCGGGGGAAACATTTTGAGGAAGGCGACTACCATGTCCATTGCCATAGCGCTCGTTTCGGTCATTCGATAGCGGGAGGAAAGGCCGGCAATGTCTCGCAGCGCGCCGTCATTTGCCTTGAGAAGCGGTTTGCCGTAAAGGCGGCTCTCAACGGTTATCTGCACGTTGTGGCCGTCGACGGCGAGCAGTTCCCGCCGCCACCCCGGGGGTAACCGCCTTTTGGCGCGTCTGGTAAGTGCTTCTTGCTGGCTGAAGACCCCACGGGAGAGCAGCATACGTTCGGATGCATCGAGTCCGTGTCGATTTCCCGCAAGCTCGAGCGATGCCGTCCTCGGATAGCCTCTGTTCAACAGGAAAAAGAAATCGGCTGCCGCAGCGTGCAGACGCCCCAGTCTCTGCGGGTCGAGCCGTGGAGTCACATCATGCATGTATGCAAATAGGCGGCACTATTTGTCGGGTTTTGACGCCGCTCCGGAGCGCAGTTCCCGCCGGAGCACCTTGCCGACAATGGTCTTGGGCAGAGCCTCGGTTATTTCGACCTCTTTGGGTACTTTGTATGCGGCAAGCTTTTCCTTGCACCAGGCTAGGATTTCATCACGGTCGAGGCTTTGACCCTGCTTTGCAACCACGTAGACCTTCACCGCCTCTCCCTTCTGTGCGTGCGGCACGCCGATTGCCGCGGCGTCGAGCACCTTGGGATGCTCGTAGAGAACTTCCTCGATTTCCCGCGGGTAGACGTTGTAGCCGCCCGAAATCACGAGATCTTTCTTGCGGTCCACAATGAAAACATATCCCTCGCTATCCATCGTGGCAAGGTCTCCGGTGTAGAGCCATCCGTCGCGGATGGCTTCGCCGGTTTCCCGTTCCCTTTTCCAGTAGCCTGCCATCACCTGGGGTCCGCGAACGATCAGTTCGCCCACCTCGCCCATCGGCATATCGGTTGCGCCGGTTTGCGGGTCGACTATGCGGCAATCGGTGCTCGGCAACGCTATCCCCACCGAGCCGGGTTTGCGGGTCCCCTCGATCGGGTTTGCGTGCGTAACGGGGCTTGCTTCCGAAAGGCCGTAGCCCTCGACGATCCTGCTGCCCGTTTTACTCTCGAACTTACGCAGAAGATCGACGGGCATGGGCGCCGCTCCGGTTACGCAGACCCGTATCGAGGTCAGATCGAAGGAATCGACCTTCGGATGGGCCAGGAGCGCGATATAGATGGCGGGAACCCCGGGAAATACGGTCGGTTTCTTCTTTTTTATCATTTTTATCAGGTCGTCGGGGTTGAAACGGGGCGCTATGATGACGCCGCTGTGCGTGTAGATGGCCAAATTGAGGGCAACGGTCATGCCGAGCACGTGAAAAAAGGGAAGCACGGCCAAAAAGCGCTCTGCCCCGCGGTCCAGGTCGGGAAGCCAGGAGAAGAGCTGCATGACGTTTGAAAGAATATTCCTGTGGGTGAGCATGGCGCCCTTTGGAGTGCCTGTTGTGCCTCCGGTGTACTGAAGAAGCGCCAGATCTTCGGGGTGCGCCGCGCAGGCGATCGGTTCCGGCCGGTTGTCTGCGATCATCTTCTTGAAGTTCAAAAGGCGGATTCCGTCGTAGGGTACCGCCAGGAACAGCTTTTGAAACCGCGCCTTGACAGGGTAGAGGCAGCTGAGAGGGAAGGGCAGGAAATCCTTGATGCTGGTGAAAATTGAGGCGCGAATGGCCGTTTTGGGCAGAACCTCTTTCACTTTGGGGTATAGATGGTCGAGGCTGAACAGGATCTCGGCTTCCGAGTCCGTCCACTGGTGGATCAGTTCGCGCTCGACGTAGAGCGGGTTTGTCATTATGACCGTCGCCCCGAGCCAGAGCGCCGCGTAATAGGCTATCACGCACTGGGGAGAGTTGGGGAGCATTATGGCTATTTTGGTTCCACTGGCGACGCCAATCCCCTTGAGGCCGTTTGCCACCCGAAGCACCTTGTCCCACAGCTGCCGATACGTAAGTTCCGTGCCCAGGAATTCGACGGCCAGGCTGTCGGGGAAGTCCTTTGCGTTTCGCTCGAGCACCTGAGGCATGCATATTTCAGGAAACTCTATCGAAAACGGTACCTCAGGGTCATAGCTCTTTTGCCAGATTCGCTCCACTTCTTTCCCCCTTTTTGAGTCTCAGATCTGCCAGTCGGCCATTTAATCATGAGTCGAGACGTTGAACAATGAAAAAGCGAGAAGGGGAAAGGCGGTGCGGGGGGAGTGGGAAGAAAGGCGAGCCGCGAACCGTTTCATTGATGTGGGTGTTCCGGGGTAACATGAAGAACTGCGGAGCGGTTGGTTCCTTGGAGATGGGACATCTGCTTAGGCGACTTCGATGTCGATGTGTCCGGGAAATTCTCCGAAAAGCTGGCTTCTGTCCAATTCACCTTGAGGAGTAAAAAAGCGCATATTGCCATCGTTGTCGCAAAGCCAGAATTCCCTGGCGCCTTTCTCGAAATAGAGAACCCTTTTTTCTTCCAACTCGGCGGCGCTGTTTGACGGAGACTCTATTTCAACAACAACTTCCGGGGATTCGGGGAGCGCTATCTTTTTAATCCCGTGCTTTTTACGGAAGGCGGCGCTTCTCCAGGCCACATCAGCGACCTTGGTCCCCTTGGAGGTTTCGACGGGACACTCGGTGGAAACTTCCCCTTCCTCGGCCAATCTGCGGAGCGTATAATCGATGCGACTCTGATAGATTCCGTGCGCATCCGAGGCCGGAGCCATCATAATCTTCCCCCACTCGTTTGTCTCGATTTTGAAGGGTAGGTCTTTCAGGCTGGGATGTTCGACCACTTCACGCCATTCCATCTGTTTCTTCCTTTTCAAAGCGACAGGCTCACACCACGCCAATGTCGATGTGATCGGGAAATTTCCCGAAAAGCTCGCTTCTTTCCGTTTCTCCCTGAGGATTGAAATAGCGCACATGTCCATCTTTGTCGCAGAACCAGACTTCTTTGGCGCCGGCTTCGAAAAAAAGCGAGCTTTTCAACTTCATGTATTTTACGCTGTTCGATGGGGATTTGACTTCAACCACAATCTCCGGGGATTCGGGGAGCGAAATATTGCCGGTCCCATGTTTTTTGAGGAATGGAGTGCTTCTCCAGGCAACGTCGGCAACCTTGGTGCCCCTGGCAGTCTCGATAGCACATTCCGTTGAAATCCTCCCTTCCCCGGCCAATCTGTCGAGCAATCTGACCATCCGGCTTTGATATATCCCATGTGCGTCTACGGCCGGCGACATCACAATCTGGCCCCATTCATCCGTTTCGATCTTGAAGGGCAGGTCTTGAAGGCTTGGATGGTCGATGACTTCCTGCCATTCCATTTCATTTCTCCTTTCCACGGCCCGCCTGTGATTCGAATCTCGTGCGCTCTATCCCCGAAATGGACTGTAATGGCATAATCTATGGCTACTCCACTATTTCAGTAGTTTCAAAAATTCATCGACGGTCATGCCTGAAAGATTGATGAGCTTCCGCAATGTCCCTGTTGAGAGTTCTTTGTGTTGAGGGATTGAAAGATTGACTCGGACTCCTGCTTTGATCATCACAAGATGGCTTCCGATTTGGCCGATTTCCTGCCAGCCATCTTTTTCAAAAGCCTTGGCAGCTTGCTTACCCGATATGTTCCCCAACTTTCCCATGACTTAAACCGCAACCATCAGCGGTTTTTGCCCTTTATGTTTCGATAAAGCCATGACGGCCTTTTGATCTTCGGCCCAAAGCCATGCAGTTATCGCCTCCTTTATGTTCTCGAGCGCCTCTTTCTCATCTCTCCCTTGTGAAACACATCCTGGAAGGGCCGGACACTCTGCGACCACCCAGCCATCTTCGGATTCTTCAAGAGTGACATGGAAAATCATATTTCATCCCTTTGAATTTTGAGCATTCCCAAGCCAAAGATCGGGCCCACCTCTACTTCTTTAACTTTACTCAGTATAACGGCGCCCGGGCAATAGCGCAAGTTGTTGTCCAACTCCCATAAAGCGAAAAAGCTCAATTTCACGGCGCCGCACGACTCTGAAGCGCTGCAGGGATTGCTTGCAGGAGATAATGTCGCCAGTTCCCTTTGCAGCTCCGGGGGGCAAATGAGCCGCGAAGCGGCGTGGGGGTGCGGGGGCGGAACGCCCCCGCGCTGTTATGCTTTTATTTTTTCGGTATTGCGACGAGCGGTTTATTCTTTTTCGTTCATCACCTGGCTTAAGGTGGACATGGCCGAGGAGCATTCGAGGAGGATGCGCATCATGAGCACGATGGCTGCACCGTTCAGGGCTGCGCAGGCGATCCAGGCGTGGGCGGCTGCGGCCCCTGCTCCCAGGGCTGCGAAAAAGAGCGTTATGACAATCCCCGCGGGTGTGCAGCGGGGCCAGCTCCTCACGCGGATGTACTGGTTTCCGCCCCCGTGTTCCTCGACGGCCATGAGCATGCGCACCGAACCCAGAATGCCTCCGCGCAGTTCGAGGTCCCAGCCGTCGTAATCGCCGCCACGCAGTATCCTGGTCCGAAGAGCCGATACTTTGTTTTCGATCGACTCCAGCCAGGTAATCGACGAGCGCCACTGCTGGCTCCAGATCGTAAAGTTTTTGGGCCGGGGCAGAGGGAAAGCTATGCCGGAGGCCATGCCGCAGGTGCGCCAGGGGGTGAGGCCAAGCTTTACTCTTCCCAGAAAGCGCGCGAGGGGCTGCATGAGGTGCAGGCACGCGGTGAGGGCCTTGAGTCTGCGGCGCTGTTTGACCGGGAAGTTCACAAAGGGCAGTCTTGCGGCGCATGAGAGTGCGTGCGCTACCGGCAGGGAGGCCCCCAGGATGAAAAGCGGGAGCGCGAGCAGCAGCGGGTGCCACTGCAGACCGAGCAGGGAAAAGAAGCCGAGCGCCGCCACTACGACGATCCATTCGGGCATGAGAGGAAGCGACCAGAAAAGGCTCGGGGCCGGCTGATAGATCGATTGAAACAGGGCGCTTCCCCAGGTGCCCTGGTAGATCCTGCCCCGAAAAGAGCCCATGAATTGTTCGAAACCTTTGAAATAAAGCCTTCCGGCCCACGGAATGTGGCCTGCGGCATTGTATTTTTCGGGCCATTTGCGTTCGAGATAGCCTTCGGCCTTCCCGTAGTTCAACTGCTGTTTCCAGTAGGTTTTGATCGAATTGCGGCGATGGTGCCACACCATGGCCGCGGGGTTGAAACCCAGGGTCCAGCCCTGCTTTTGAATTCTCCAGCACAGATCGACGTCATCTCCTGCGATTCGGAACTGGGTATCGAAGCCGTCGATCGCCTCCAGGGCGGACTTTCGGAACGCCATGTTGCAGCCCGGGATATGTTCGGCCTCGGTGTCGGTCAAAAGCACGTGGACGGGGCCGCCCGGAGAATTGGAGACGCACTCGGCTATTGCTCCGTCATCGATCGGCGGGATGTTGGGGCCGCCCACTCCGGCGTGATCGGTGGTAAGAAAGGTCGCCGCAAGGTAGGTGAGCCATTGCGGGTCGGGAATGGCGTCATCGTCGATGTAGGCCACGATTTCGCCTTTGGCGGCGCGCATGCCCACATTGCGGGCATTGCTGAGGCCCCCGTTCGGGATGGATATGAGACGGAAACCGTATTCTTTTGCTATCGTCTCGGTCCCGTCGGTTGAGCCGTCGTTTACGACGATCACTTCGAAGTTGGGATAGTCGACGCGTTTTAGCCCTTCGAGGCAGTCGCGGATGGTGCGTTTGCCATTGTAGGTGCAGACCACAACCGAGATGCTGGGCCAGTTGAGATCGGCGGGGAAGGGGATCTGCGAATAGGCCTTTCCGACTGCGGCAAGCGATGCTTTGGGGTTGCGGTTTCTGTCGGTAAGACCAAACCCCCAGTCTTCGATGTCGAAGCCGCCTCGGTGCCACTCATCGGTCCAGGAAAAGACAAAAATCCCCGAACACCCGGAGGCGAAAGTCGAGCGGATCTGCCACTCGAGGGTGGAGGCCTGGGCTTCTTCGCCGTTTCGCATGCTGTCGAGCCCCAGTTCGGCCATGAGCAGAGGCTTATCGCCAGCAAGATTTTGGAGGCGCGCGAGATACCCCTCGAGCTTCTCTTTGGTCTCCAGGTAGACGTTAAAAGAGATGAAATCGAGGAAGGGAAGCTCCAGGTATTCGGTGGTCGGAAAATTTACGTAGGTGACGAGTACCTGCGGGTCTTCTTCCTTTACCGTTTTGTAGAGCCGTTCGAGAAACGATTCGATTCGGCGCCGGCCGTGCCAGCGTACGATCGAGGAAGGAATCTCGTTTCCGATGGTAAAGCACAGAACCGCCGCGTGGTCGGCGCATGCCTTGACGCCCTCGCGAACGCGACGTTCGATATCCTTTACAAGCTTTCTATCGTCCAGAAAGGTGATGTGTTCTTCCCACGGGAGCCCTACCATGACGCGCAGATCATGCTTTTGAGCGATATCGAGAAGCCATCTGGGCGGTACGGTGTAGGTCCGTACGGCATTGATGCCGCTTTCGGCCATTTGCGCGAAATCGCGGTCGACCGTTTCGGGGTCATGGTATTCGCACCCTTCGGTATCCGGCCGGAAAGGGCCGTAGGTGACGCCGCGAATATAGAATTTTTCTTCGCCGACGTAGATGAACTTTCCTCGTGCGGTTGCCCGAACGCCTTGCTGCACGGGAATCTGCCGGGGGGGGCTCAAGTAGAACTCGGCCACCCGGGCCGATTTGGGTTTGTCGAAAAGCGAGCGCAGTACGGGCTCTTCAGCCGGCATTTTAAAAAGGTCGCCGAGGCGCTTTGCGCCTTCCCGATTCAGGGAGCGCCGGAGGAGGCTGTCGGTTTTGGCCGGCCACGGGAACGCCTGGTCGGAAAACGGCTCCAGAGGTTCGGCCCCGACGGCCGACGATATATCTGATGGAACTGTGCAGAGTCTGCCCTTCATCAATTTTTTCTCCCGAAAAATGTTCTCTCTTTTTTTCCGGACCCGGAGATCCTGTACCGTTTCCGAAAAGCTCGCCGGGCGAGCTGCACAGTGATAATGGCAATAACCGTACCATTGTATAAAACATTGATATAACACAGAAATGCGGTAGCGATGAGAAGGTGCGCAAAATTGAAGGTTACGATTTTTGCGCACATCGGTTACGATTTATGCGCGCCTGCTCCTTTCGGGGCTTCCGACAAACGTTGCCCGGCAGAATTGGGAGCGGGCGCAGGTGCTTGTGAAAGCACCCCGGGACAAGTATACTTGTCGGGTCGCTACACGCATAAGCATGGGAGATCGATGCAATCACCTCTTCTCGAAGTTCAGGAACTCAAGACGTTTTTTATGACCGAGGCGGGAGTCGCGCGAGCGGTGGATTCGGTGAGCTTCGAGATTTCCGAGCGGCAGGTGCTTGGGATTGTGGGCGAATCGGGATGCGGTAAAAGTGTTTGCGCCCTTTCCATTCTTCGGCTCGTACCTGCGCCCGGGGTCATTGCGGGCGGGAATATCCTGTTCGGGGGCAGGGATTTGCTTACCGTTCCGGAAATGGAGATGCAGGAGATCCGGGGAAACGAGATTTCAATGATTTTCCAGGAACCGATGACTTCGCTAAATCCCGTTTTCCGTGTAGGGGACCAGGTGGCGGAGGTGTTGCTGCGGCACCGGGATATTTCCCGAAAAGAGGCGCAGCTTCGGGCCATCGAGCTTCTGGGCATGGCCGGCATTCCCTCTCCCGAGCTACGGATGCGGGACTATCCGCATCAGATGAGCGGCGGCATGCGGCAGCGAGCGATGATAGCCATGGCGATCGCGTGCAATCCTCGGCTCATTATCGCCGATGAACCGACCACTGCGCTCGATGTCACCATACAGGCGCAAATACTTGCGCTTCTTGACAGCTTGCGGGAAACGCACTCCATGGCGATCCTGCTCATCACCCATGACCTCGGGGTAATCGCCGAGGCGGCCGATGAAGTCATCGTGATGTACACCGGCAGGATAGTCGAGCGGGCGCTCGTAGGGGAGATTTTTGAAAACCCGCTCCATCCCTACACACAGGGGCTGATGCGCTCGGTCCCGGGCCGCACCGCTAAAAATAGCGGCAAAAGGCTCGAACCGATCGCGGGGGTCGTTCCCAGCCTGCTCGCGCTGCCGGTCGGGTGTAAATTCAACACGAGGTGTCCTTTCGCTTTCGACCGATGTTTCGTGGAGGAGCCCCGGCTGGAGCCGCCGACTGCGGGGGGGCATTTGGTGCGGTGTTGGCTGCATGTACGGTGATCACTGCTATCAGGGAGGCGAGTGCTTGCTTCAAAGATCGGAGCTTGTACGATTGAGCGGGGTAAAGAAATATTATCCCGTAACGAGGGGTGTCTTTCGGCGCGAGGTGGGGGCGGTGAGGGCCGTGGACGGGGTCGATCTCGCGATATCCCGGGGGGAGACCCTGGGGCTGGTGGGCGAGAGCGGATGCGGGAAATCCACCCTCGGACGGGTTGTTCTGGGTCTTGAACCTGCGACGGAGGGGAAGATTTTTTTCGACGGGCAGGACATCTCTTCAGTTTCGGGAGAGGAGTTGCGCCGGCTGAGAAGGCGGATGCAGATCATATTCCAGGACCCGTATGCGTCGCTCAATCCTCGGCAGACGATCGGGCGCACGATCGGGGAGGGCCTCATCATCCACCGGATGGGCAGTGCTTCCGAGCAGCGGGAAAGGGTGCGTCAGATCATGGAAAAGGTCGGTCTTCGACCCGAGCATGCGGGCCGTTATCCGCATGAGTTCAGCGGCGGGCAGCGGCAGAGGATCGGAATAGCCAGGGCGCTCGCCCTGCAGCCCGAACTGGTCATCTGCGACGAGCCGCTTTCGGCTCTCGACGTCTCCATTCAGGCGCAGGTAATAAATCTCCTGGAGGATTTGCAGGAGGAGTTCGACCTCACGTATCTGTTCATCTCGCACGATCTTTCGGTGGTGCGCCACATCTGCGACCGCGTGGCGGTCATGTACCGCGGGCAGATAGTGGAACTGGCACAAAGCGGGGAGCTTTTCGAAAACCCGCTTCATCCCTATACGCGGGCGCTTCTCGAATCGATCCCGCTGCTCGAGCCGGGTCGCCCGGTAAAAAGGCAGGGGGGGATGAGCGAGGCGACAACCGAAGCGCTTCCGGATTTTTGTGCCTTTGAGCCCCGCTGCCCCATGGGGCAGCCCGCCTGCGGGGAAAAAGCTGCTGAACTGCAGGAAGTCTCTCCCGGCCACTGGGTCAAGTGCCTGGCTTACGGGCCTTTGCGCCGCGAGAGGGAAAGTTCTGGAAATGGCTGAGAAATACGATGTGATCATAATCGGAGCGGGCCATGCGGGATGTGAGGCAGCACTTGCCTCCGCGCGCCTTGGCTGCAAGACCCTGGTTTTGGCCATCTTCCTGGATACGGTGGCGCACATGCCCTGTTCGCCATCGGTGGGCGGAATCGGCAAGGGGCATCTGGTAAAGGAAATCGATGCGCTCGGGGGCGAGATGGCCCGGATTTCCGACCAGACCGCGATCCAGTTCCGGCTGCTCAACACCAAGAAGGGGCCGGCGGTTCGGGGCACCAGGACGCAAAACGACAAGGTGCGCTATCGGAGCGCAATGAAACACAGGCTGGAACTCGAACCCAATATTCGGCTGCGCCAGTCTACGGCGGAGTCTCTTCTGATCGAAGGCGGAAAAGCAGCGGGTGTGATCGACCAGTCAGGCAGTTGCTTTGAGGCCCCCGCCGTGGTGATCGCCACGGGGACGTTTCTGCATGGACTCGTTCATATCGGGACGAGCACCATAGCCTCGGGAAGAGCGGGCGAATTTCCCTCCATCGGGCTAGCCGAAGGGCTGCAGCGCATCGGCTTTTGCGTTGGCAGGATGAAAACGGGCACCCCGGCCCGAATCCTTCGGCGCAGCATCGATTTCAGCGCCTTTCGCGAACAGACTGGAGACCCGGAGCCCAGACCCTTTTCCCTGTTCACCCGGTCTATTCCTCTGCCGCAGGTCTCCTGTCATATCGGTAACACCACCGAGAGGACCCATGAGCTGGTCCGCCGCCATATCGCGCTTTCTCCGCTCTACAACGGAACCATCCAGGGGGTATCGGCCCGCTACTGCCCGTCGCTCGAAGACAAGATCATGAAGTTTCCGCACAAGGATTCCCACCAGATCATCCTTGAACCCGAGGGGCTGGATACCGAGGAGATCTACGCGAGCGGCACGGGCAATTCACTTCCCGCAGAGGTGCAGGTCGAGTTGGTCCATTCGGTCCCGGGGCTGGAATGTGCCGAGATAATGCGGCCGGCCTACGCAATAGAGTATGATTTCATTCACCCCACCCAACTCTATCCGACTCTTGAGACAAAGCTTGTCGCAGGGCTTTTTCTGGCCGGGCAGATAAACGGTACCTCCGGCTACGAGGAGGCCGCCGCCCAGGGCATGTGGGCCGGGATAAACGCTGCGTTAAAAGTCCAGAGACGGCCGCCGTTTGTTTTGGATCGCTCGGAAGCCTATATGGCCGTTATGATCGACGATCTGGTGACAAAAGGCACCAATGAGCCCTACAGGATTTTCACCTCCCGGTCGGAATACCGTCTGCTTTTACGAGAAGACAATGCCGATCTGCGTCTGCTGGAAAAGGGGTTCGAGCTCGGACTGCATGAACGTTCGGTCTACCGGGAACTCGTGGAGCGGCGCGAAGCGGTGCGCGCCGAACTGGACAGGCTTCGCAGGACCTTCGTCCGCCCTTCTGCGCAGGTGAGCGAAATGCTTGCCCGAAAAGGATCGAACCCGATCGAGGAACCGGCGACGCTCGATAAGCTTTTAAAACGTCCGGAGCTTTCCTACTCTGATGTAGAAGCCCTTAGCGGGACTGTTTCGCAGATTTGTCAAAGAGTCCGCGAGCAGGTCGAAATCGAGTGTAAATATGAGGGGTATCTGAGGCGGCAGGAAACGGAGGTGAGCCGGTTCAGGCAAATGGAACAAATCGGGATTCCGGCCGAGTTTCCCTACGACAGGGTGCCGGGGCTTTCCAACGAACTGAGGCAGAAGTTGGAAGAGGTGCGGCCCGTCTCGGTGGGGCAGGCCTCCAGAATACCGGGAATGACCCCCGCGGCGATCTCTATCCTGCTGGTTTTTCTCAAACGTGTCCGGGCGTTATCGGGAAAAGCGGAAATCACTGCCTGAAAAGACACATTCTCAAAAGATTGTACTTGCTTAAATAAACTCCGCTTTATATATAGAAGATACAGTGGTTCTTTGAATGTATGCGCGCAGTGTCGTTCGGAAGAAAAGGGAAAACGGAATCATGGAGGGGAAAAAAGACAAAGATTTCATAGCAACTCTCAGGGACCGCGGCCTTCAGGTTACCTATCAGCGCCTGGCGATTTATCAAAGCTTATATTTTTCCAAAGAACACCCCAGCGCCGAAGTGATCTACCAGAATGTAAAGAAGAAGTTCCCGATGATTTCTCTGGGAACTGTCTACAAGACCCTCGAGAAGTTCTACGACGTCGGATTGATTGATAAAGTGAGCCCGGTGACCGAAGTCGCCAGATACGACGCTAAGACCGGTCCCCATCACCACCTGGTCTGCCTGGGATGTCAGGCGATCATGGATGCTTACGGTCCGGTCGAAGAGCCCGGGATACCCCTTTCGGGGCAAAACGGGTTCCACGTGCTGCGCAAGCAGGTGGTCCTGCAAGGCTACTGTCCTGCGTGTAAAACCAGTCTTATTTCCAAGTCGTAAAGATTTTTTCGGATTCAATCTTTGGTGATGTGTCGCCTCAATGGATTCGGCTGATCTTTACGGCGCAAAGCTTTCCGCACATCGTGCATCCCTCGCGGTCCTCGGTAACCTTGAGACGTTCTTTTACGAGCTCGGGATCCAGGGCTTCCTTGATCATGGCGTCCCAATCGAGGTCGCGTCGCGCTGCCGACATGCGCCGGTCGGACTCGGCAGCCCCCGGGAGTCCCTTGGCGATATCTGCGATGTGTGCGGCGATGCGCGCGGCCATAACTCCCTGGCGCACGTCCTCGGCATCGGGAAGCCCCAGGTGTTCGGCCGGGGTGACGTAGCAGAGATAGTCCGCGCCGGCCGCGCCCGCGATCGCGCCTCCTACCGCCGATGTGATGTGGTCCCAGCCTGCCGCGATATCGGTCGGAAGAGGCCCGAGGACATAAAACGGGGCACCGTCGCACAATCTCTTCTGGAGTTGGACATTGGCGACGATTTGGTTAAGGGGTACGTGCCCCGGCCCTTCGATCATCACCTGGACGTTTTTCGCGCGCGCCCTTCTCGCCAGTTCACCCAATATCATCAACTCTTCCAACTGGGGGCCGTCGGTAGCATCCATGATCGCTCCAGGGCGGAAGCCGTCGCCGAGGCTCAAGGTAACATCATACTTGTACGCAATCTCAAGAAGATCATCGTAGAACTCGTAGAGTGGATTTTGTTTGCCGTTTTTGCGCATCCAATTCATGAGGATGGAGCCGCCACGGCTGACGCAGGGAATTATGCGCTCGTATGTTTCGAGCTTTTTTACGGAATCAAACGTCACGCCGCAATGCACCGTGATATAGTCGATCCCTTCCGCGCATTGCCGCTCGATGCTTCTAAAAAGCTCCTCTCCATCCATCGAATCCAGCGGCCGGTGCATGAGGATCATCTCCGTAGCCAGGTAATAGATCGGAACCGCTCCCACGATCACCGGCGAGTTTTCGAGGAAAAATCGCCTGAAGGCGGACAACTCCTCGCCCGTGGAAAGGTCCATTATGGAATCGGCACCCGCCCTCAAAGCGGCCTGGAGTTTTGCCCTCTCCATGTCCATCGAACAACAGGGGCCGCTGGTGCCAAGGTTTGCGTTGACCTTGGTCTTGAGGTCTTTGCCGATGGCCCTCGGAGTCGGAAACGAATGATTTATGTTTTTGGGGAGTACGGCAAGCCCTGCGGCGATCAAGTCCCGCAGACGTTCCGCCGAGACCGGCTCGTTTCCGGCGGCCTTTTTCATATCGTCTGTAATTATGCCCGCTTTGGCGGATTCCAGCTGAGTAGCCATGACATCGCCTCCATCATAGGGCAGGGAGTCTTTACGTGAGCTAATGCTCCGGGTTTTCACCGGCATGGAGTCAAGCGTGCTTTTTCTCGTCTAAAGATGATCGGCAGGCCGGCTGGATGCCTGTATAAGCAACTCTCATACCACATGCTTAGGAGCGGGAGCAAGTTGTCGAAACGATTCCTTCACGGTTCGATATGCCCGGAAACGAAGAGGGGAGACAAGGTGTACGCGTTTTTTTTGCTCCTCTTGAATGCGAATTTCTACAGCCGGATAGTTCGGAGCTGGCTATTATCGTACTGCTCATGTTCGATAATCGAACGTGTTCGAAATTCGAACAGTGGTGGGAAAACACTGCCTTGAGGCTCGCTTGAGACTTGTGGTGTTCGATTGTCGAACATTGATACACTTGTAATATGTTTGGTACAAACCGGTCTCGTCTGTAACACGCCCCCTCAGTATCCCTCATGCCTTACTGGTAAAGATCCTTAATCGACAGTGCACTAAATTGTCGCAGTTTGAATTACGCTAACTGCTGGCATGCAGTTTGCTCTGGTTCTTAGATAACGTGATTATTTGTGTCAATACAAATTGGTGCAGTCGAAGAGGAGGTAGAGGTGAGCCTTCATGTCACTATGCCGAAGCTCGGTATGACCATGAAAACGGGGAAATTATCGAAGTGGTACAAACACGAAGGTGACCAGGTCGCGGGGGGCGAAGATCTCTTCGAGGTCGAAACCGAAAAGATCACCAACAAGATCGAGGCACCTGCCGCCGGGGTCCTTTTTCAGATCGTAGTCCCGGAAGGCGAAGTCGTGGCGGTTGGAACCATAGTGGGGGTGATTGCCGAACCCGGGGAAAAACCCGAAAGGATCAAGGGAATACAGGTCGGTGAAGTATCCGAGGTCGAGCCGGCGGCGGCGCGGGCCGCCCCGAAGGCAGAAGCGGAAAGACCCGTGGAAAGAGCCGAGATCCTGGCAACTCCGGCCGCCAAACGGTTGGCGAAGGAACTCGGCGTGGACCTTGCCTATGTGAGAGGCTCCGGCCCGGAAGGGCGCATCAGGGAAGCCGATGTCACGCAGTATCACGAACAGGCGCAAAGAAAGCCCAAGATTACCCCCCTGGCTGAAGAGATCGCGCGAAAGGCGGGCCTTGATCTCTCATCGATCACAGGGAGCGGGGAGGGAGGGAAGATAACCAAAGAGGATGTCGAGCGGGTTCTCGTGGAAAAGAAGCCCGCCGCAGCAAAAGAAAAAGAAACGGTCCGGACAATACCCCTGACCGGTATGCGGAAGGCCATAGCCGACAACATGCATGCCAGCCTGCGAAATACGGCCCAACTCACCCTTGCCTCCGAGGTGGATGTCACCGAGACCCTGCGCTTTCTCGATCTTGTGCGGGAGCAGTATAAACGGGAGGAATCGGTCAAAGTCTCTGTAAACGACATCCTGGTTCTGGCGGCTTCCCGGGCGCTAAAGCGCGTTCCCATAATGAACTCAACCCAGGTCGGCGAGGAAATCATCCTTCACGATTCGGTTGGGATGGGTATCGCCGTTGCCCTGCCCGAAGGATTGATCGTGCCGGTGCTCCGGGACGCGGACAGCAAGGGGTTGCTGCAATTAGCCGCCGAGGCGCGGGTTCTTATCGGCAAGGCCCGGTCGAACGCTTTGAGCATGGAGGATGTGACGGGCGGGACTTTCACCATCAGCAACATGAGCAGTTCGTGCGTGGACAACTTCACACCGGTTCTAAGACCTCCGGAGACCGGAATTCTAGGAGTTGGCCGTGTGGTGAAAAAGCCGGTCGTCTTTGAGGATGAGATCATGATTCGCTCCATGATGGGACTCAGTCTTACCTTCGATCACAGGGTCGTGGACGGGGCCCCGGCCGGAGAATTTTTCACTCTGCTGTGCCGCTTTCTGGAACAGCCCACTCTCATTCTGGTTTGAACGAGGAGGCTTTGATGCACGATGTGATTGTTATCGGTGGAGGCTCGGGAGGGTACGCCGCAGCCATAAGGGCATCTCAGCTCGGAGGCAAAACTGCCCTGGTGGAATCTGCTCAAATGGGCGGCACGTGCGTCAACAGGGGCTGTATCCCGAGCAAGATCTGGGTGCGGGCCGCCGTTTTGTTCAACCAGATTAAAGAGGCTAAAGAGTTCGGTATCAAGGCCGCTGTGGAGCCTGTGGACTTCCAGACCATCGTTGATCGAAAGAACGGGGTGTCGACGGACATCCGAAACGGTATGGAGGCGCTTCTTCAAAATAACGGCGTAGAGGTGGTTAGGGGCCGTGCGGTCTTGAAAAGCGCGCGGGAAATCGATGTCGAAGGCAAGGTCCTGGAGGCGAAAAGAATCATCGTTGCAACGGGCAGCAGCCTTGCCTTTCCCGCCATCCAGGGTCTCGATGAGGCGGCCTTCACCTCCGATCAGGTGCTGGATATGACGCAGGTCCCATCTTCGATATTGATCTGCGACGCCGGTTATATCGAGGTTGAAATGGCCTTTCTCCTGAACACCTTCGGCGCGAAGGTGGTTCTTAGCACCGAGTCGCCGCGCATTCTGCCCCGGGAAGACCACGACACGAGCCAGAGGATCGCGCAATCACTAAGGGAAAAGGGCGTGGAGGTTCTTGCGCGCCATGGGCTCAAATCGGTATCGAAGGCGGAATCGGGGGGCGGCTGGTCCTGTGTTCTTTCGGCAGCCAAGGAGCGAGCCGTTACAGTGGAGAAGGTGCTGGTTTCTTCGAGAAAACCGGCGGTGGAGGACTTGGGGCTAAAGCAGGTTGGAGTCGTGCTGAACGAAGATGGCGGCATCAGGGTAAACGGAGGGCTGGAAACCTCGGTTAAAGGCATCTACGCCATAGGAGATGCGACCGGGGGATGGATGCTCAGCCATGCGGCATCGTCCATGGCGGTAACGGCGGCGGAAAATTGCATGGGGAAAAACAGCGCATACCGTTTCGAGCTTATCCCGCGCGGTCTGTGGAGTTCCCCGGAAATGGGCGCGGTCGGTCTTTCCGAAGAAGAGGCGGAGAAGAAAGGTTTTGAGGTCGAAGTCGGAAGTTTTCCGTATGCGGTAAACGGACTGGCCATGACTCGGGGAAGGGTGGAAGGCGCGGTGAAGATCGTTTCGGATGCGCGTCACGGGGAGATTCTAGGTGTCCACATCGTTGGGGGCGGCGCTACGGACCTGGTGGGGGAAGCCGTTTTGGCAATGCAGTTGGAAGCGACCATAAACGAGCTTGCCCACAGCATCCGGCTCCATCCCACCTACTCGGAGACGGTGGTCGATGGGGCAAGGGATGCGGCGAGTTGGGCGCTCTATCTTCCGAAACGCTGATGAACGGGGCGATTTTAGCCCTTTTAGGTCCACTTCCCTTCAGGCGGTAAGAAAATGAAAGACGATGATTCAACCTCTCGTCTACAGTTCCTGGACTGGGGACTCTTGCCTTACGCTGAAGCCATGAAGCTCCAGGAAGCATTGGTTTCCGAGCGCATGGCGGAGATTTCCCCGGACCGTCTTGTCGTGGTTGAACATCCTCCGGTGATAACGATCGGGCGAAGCGGCAGCTTGAAGGATTTGCGGGAGTCTGAAGAGGCCCTCGGCAGGAGAGGGGCCTCACTGTTTCGCGCAGATCGAGGGGGGATGACGACTTTTCACGGTCCGGGTCAGCTTGTGGCTTACCCCGTTGTAAAACTCAAGGTCAAAGACCTGCATCTCTATCTCAAGATGCTTCTGGATAGCGTATCGGCGCTTCTTTGCAGCTACGGACTGGTCCCCGAGCTCAAAAGCGGCAGGCCCGGCGTTTGGACGCGTGCGGCGAAGATAGCCAGTGTCGGGATAGCCGTACGAAGCTGGGTCGCCTATCACGGAATTGCGCTCAACGTTAACACCGATCTTAGTTGGTTCGAAGCAATAACCCCATGCGGGAATCCGGATGAGAAGATCACGTCCATGGAGTGCGAATTGGGGCGACCGCTGGATCTGGGCGAGGTGAAGGACCGGTTTGCGCAGATTTTCTGCCGGGTCTTCGGCTATTCCATTCAATCCAAATCGTGCGGGGGACCCAGTGAACGTCCCCCCTGGCTCGTTCTGCCCGCTCCCAAACGCGAGGACCTGGAGCGAATGGGCAGTGTTCTTTCCACCCATAGTCTGGGCACGGTATGCGAGGGCGCCGATTGTCCGAACATCGGCGAGTGTTTCGCGCGAGGTACTGCCACCTTCATGATATTGGGCGGGGCTTGCACCAGGAGGTGCAGATTTTGCGCCGTTGACAAAACCATCCCCGATCCTGTGGATAGAGGCGAACCGGAACGTGTCGCCAGGGCTGTCGAACACCTTCGGCTAAAGCATGCCGTGATCACCTCCGTAACCAGGGACGACCTCCCGGACGGCGGCGCGGCCCATTTCGTGAGAACAATAGAGAGAATCAGAAAGCGCTGCCCGGGGGTGAGCGTAGAATTTCTCGTCCCGGACTTCGCAGGCTCTCTGGCTGCTTTGCGGGAAGTCTGCGGCTCAGGCCCCGAGGTCTTGGCCCACAACCTGGAGACCGTATCGCGCCTCTATCCTCTCGTTCGGCCCGGGGCCGAGTATAAACGGTCTCTCCAGATTCTGGAGTATGCCGCGGGAAGGGGGCTTATTGTCAAATCGGGGCTCATGCTGGGACTCGGAGAATCGGAGTGCGAGGTCTTGGAAACGATTGCGGATCTCAGACGCGCCGGCTGTTCGTCTCTTACGCTGGGGCAGTATCTGTCTCCGTCGGCGGACCACCTTCCGGTCGCCCGCTATATAAGGCCGCAAGAGTTCGAGCAATGGGCCGAAATCGCCCGATCCGCGGGGTTTAAAAGAGTGGCGGCCGGGCCTTTGGTGCGGAGCTCCTATCACGCGGATGAAATGAGCTCTCAACCAGGGACTTAGAGACAGGGAGGTAAAACAGTGGCGGGAAAGCGTTTCATAGTGGAACTGGGAACCGGCGTGGACATTCATGGAGAAGACGCCACCAAGGCGGCATGCCGCGCGGTAAAGGACGCCGTCTCCAGGAGCTGTCTGTGCGGGATAGTTGAAATCCTCGGCATCCAGGACCTTAACGCCGTGGACGTGGAAATCGTCGTGGCGGTGCCCGGGGCAAAGGATGTGGATCTCGATCGGGTAATGGCCGAGGTGCCTATCGGGCGCAAAACCGCCCGGGCCGTCGAGGGCGGCATGAAGGTGAAGGGGCTCTGCGTCTCGCAGTTTGCCTCCGGTTGTGACCGGATAGTTGTGGCTAATGCGGCCATAACTGTATTGATCGAACGATAACGACAAAACCTGCGAAAAGGAGAGAAGAAAGGAGTTTGGTAGAACTCGAAGAGTCGATAGAGGTGTCCACTGGGTTAACTCATCAAGGACTTTCGGCGCGGAGGAAGAAAAAGATGGATATAAGCAAAGAGAAAATGGTCGAAATGTACAAGATCATGAACAGGATCCGGATGTTCGAGAATCGAGTGGCCGAGCTTTTCGCCGCCGGAAAGATTCCGGGGTTCGTGCATCTCTACGTTGGCGAGGAAGCGGTTGCGACCGGCGTATGCGGCAATCTGCGGGACTCCGACTACATTACGAGCACTCACCGTGGTCACGGGCATCTGATCGCAAAAGGCGGGGATGTCAAGTTCATGATGGCCGAGGTCCTCGGCAAGCACACCGGGTATTGCAAGGGCAAGGGCGGTTCCATGCATATCGCAGACGTCGGCCTGGGAATTCTGGGGGCCAACGGAATCGTCGGCGCAGGTCCTCCTCTTGCCACCGGGGCGGCCCTTTCCTGCCAGTACCTGGGCAAAGATGCCGTGTCCGTATGCTTTTTCGGCGACGGAGCATCCAATCAGGGCACGACTCACGAAGCCATGAATCTGGCGACGTGCTGGAAGCTCCCTGTGGTTTTCATCGCTGAAAACAACATGTACGGCATATCCAGTTGCACCATCAATTCAATGTGCGTGCCCAATATCGCCGATCGCGCGAGTGCTTACGACATGCCGGGGGTAGTGGTGGACGGCAACGACGTCATGGCCGTCTTCGAGGCCTCCGGCGAGGCAATCAAACGGGCGAGGCAGGGGCATGGACCGTCGCTGATCGAATGCAAGACTTACCGGCATCGGGGGCACTTCGAGGGCGACGCATGTGCCTACCGACGCAAAGAGGAATTGGAGGAATGGAAGGAGAAGGACCCGATTCCCAGGTTTGAGCAGAAACTGATCGAATTGGGCGTGGTGAGCGCGGCGGATCTCCAGGGGATCAAGGACTCCCTGAAAAAGCAGATCGAGGATGCCGAGCGCTTTGCTGAAGAGAGCCCTTTCCCTGAGGTCTCCGAACTGATGAGCGATGTGTACACAGTGTAGAGAAACACAGGTCAATCACATACATTGGAAAGGAGCACTACGACATGCCGACTATGACATTTGCCCAAGCCTTGAACGATGCCCATAAGCTCGAGATGCACCGCGACCCCAATATCTATGTGGCAGGGGAAGACGTGGGCGTCTACGGAGGTATTTTCGGCGTTACCGGTGGCTTGCTCGATGAGTTCGGTCCGAAGAGAGTGCGTGACACCCCCATTACCGAGAGCGCGATCGTGGGGACTGCGGTCGGGGCCGCGTCCTGCGGGCTGCGGCCGGTCGTCGAGCTAATGTTTATAGACTTTATCGGAGTGGCACTGGACCAGTTGTTCAACCAGGCGGCGAAGATGAAGTATATGTTCGGCGGAAAAGCCAGGCTGCCCATGGTCCTGCGGGCCTCCTGCGGAGCCGGGATCGGGGCCGCGGCCCAGCACTCCCAGTCCCTGGAAGCCTGGTTCATGCACGTGCCGGGGCTCAAGGTGGTAATGCCGAGCACGCCCGCCGACGCCAAAGGACTTCTCATTGCCGCCATTCGTGACGACAACCCGGTCGTATTTCTCGAACACAAGATGCTCTATGCGTTGGAAGGCGAGGTGCCGGCCGGAGATTACAGTATTCCGCTGGGGAAGGCGGACATAAAGCGGGAAGGCAAAGATGTGACGGTTGTGGCCACCGCCCAGGCCGTCCACACCGCGCTAAGCGCCGCAGAGAAGCTCTCCGGTGAGGGCGTAAGCGTCGAAGTGGTCGATCCCCGGACACTCAATCCCCTGGACGAGGAAACGATTCTGGAGTCGGTTCGTAAAACTCATCGTCTGGTCATCGTCCATGAAGCGGTAAAGTTCGGGGGACCGGGAGCTGAAATCGCGGCCATGGTCGCCGAAAAGGCCTTCGATCGGCTCGACGCTCCCATTCTAAGGGTCGCCGCTCCCTTTGTGCCTGTGCCTTTCTCCCCGCCGCTGGAAAAGGAATACATCCCGAGCGAGGACAAGCTGATCCGGGCCGTTAAAGCGGTGATGGAGTCGTAGGCGGGGGCATGGCTGTTGAACTGTTCTTTGAGCCGAAAACCCGCTCGCAGTAGTGAGGATCCTTGCGATCCGCCTTTTGGAATCGAGGGCTGATTGCGCACGGGAAAGCATTCGACGATCGAGAAGGGCGCGGAGGTCACTGTCGGCGTGCAGGGCAAGGGCAACCGGACTTGACAAGGAGGATGGCAGATGGACACGGGATTGAAAGGAAGGGTGGCCCTGGTCACCGGCGCCAGTCGCGGCATAGGTCTGGCCTGTGGTCGCGTGTTGGCCGAAGAAGGTTGCAAGGTGGTTATCTGCGCCCGGGATAAGGAGGCGTTGGATAAGGCGGCCGAGGAGTTGAATGCCGGGGGGATGGAAGTTCTGGCCATCCGGGCGGACGTGACAAAACCGGCGGAAATCAGGGACATGGTGGCTGGGGCGGTCGAAAAGTTCGGGCGAATCGACATTCTGGTAAACAATGCCGGCAGGGGCCGGCTGTGCGACATGCTCGAACTGCCCGAGGAGGAATTTCGCTACAACATGGATCTGATGTTTTTCGGCGTCATTGAGTTCTCCAAGCAGGTGATTCCCCATATGCGGAAAAACAATTGGGGGCGGATCATAAATATTTCCTCGATTTTCGGGAAGCAGCCCGGAGGCCTGCTGGACTACGACACCATCAAAGCCGCGGTTATCATGTTCACCAAGGACCTGGCCAACCATCTGGCCAAGGACAACATTCTCGTCAACGCTGTTTGCCCCGGACCGATCCACACGCAACTCTGGGACGGGCCGGGACAGTTGGGTGAGCAAATCGGCAAGCTCGTCGGCATGTCGGGGCCCGAAGCCATCGACTGGTTCGCCAGGCAGAACATTCCCCTGGGGCATCACGGCGACCCGGAGGATATCGGCTACATGGTGGCCTTCCTGGCCTCGGAGAAAGCCAAGTTCATCACCGGGCAGGCGATCAATGTAGACGGAGGCATGGTGAAGGCGCCGATCTGAGCTGTTGAGGCGGCACGAAGAAGCCGGTTGATCGGTAGAACTCAAAATTATCACGGCAATGCCGCTTTGAGGGAAGGAGAAGAATTGTCACTGGTAGGGATCATAGCCAACCCGGCATCAGGAAAAGATATTCGGAGACTGGTGGCATACGGGAGCGCCTTCGACAATCAGGAAAAGGTGCGGATGGTGCGCCGGATTCTTCTCGGACTCGATGCTATCGGCGTGGACCAGGTCTGTTACATGCCTGATTACTACGGGATCGTTCCGAAGGCACTGGACCGCCTGGACATAAAAACCCCCGTAATTCCGCTCGACTTCGACGCAAAAGCGGATCAGAGGGATTCCACCCGGGCGGCGGAAATCCTGGAGGAAAAGGGGGCCAAGTGCATCGTCACTCTCGGGGGGGATGGGACCAACAGGGTTGTCGCCAAGGGCGCTCTCAAGGTCCCCATCCTGCCCATTTCGACGGGGACCAACAACGTTTTCCCCTACATGGTCGAGGCCACCATAGCCGGGATGGCCGCAGGGCTGGTGGCGAAAAACCTGACTCCTTTGGAGGAGTGCACGTTTTCATCCACCAGGCTGGAGATAATAGTCGACGGCAAGGTTGTCGATCTGGCCATTGTGGACGTGGCGGTGTGCGGAGACTTGTTTGTGGGGTCCAAAGCGGTCTGGGACATGGGCAAAGTCAGTCAAATCTTCCTCAATCGGGCCGCCCCCGGCAGCATAGGTCTATCCTCGATCGGGGGGTGCCTCTATCCGGTGGGGGCCGATGAGCCCAGATGCCTTTGTCTGACGCTGGGAGGCGGTGGCTTGTGTGTCAAAGCCCCGGTTGCGCCCGGCGTGATCAGCGAGGTCTTTGTCAGTGATAAAAGAGTCATGAACGTAGGTGAGGAGGCCGAGATCGCGACTGTGCCGTCTGTTCTGGCTCTGGACGGCGAAAGGGAGGTGGAAGTGCGTCGGGGTCGGAATGCTCGAATACGACTGGCCAAGGATGGGCCCTTGGTAGTGGATGTGCATCGGACGATGAACAGCGCCATGAAGAGGTCGATCCTGGTCTCGAGGCGGACTTGAATCTAGAGGAGGTACGGATGAAAGCAGCCGTTTGGCATGGCAGGAAAGATGTAAGAGTCGAAGACTTTCCCGAACCGCCTGCGCCCGGGGCCCGGGAAGTCAAAATCAAGGTGCACTGGTGCGGTATTTGCGGTTCCGACCTGCACGAGTACGATGCCGGTCCGATCTTCATACCCGTCACGGCCCCGCATCCCCTTACCGGAGTCCAGGCCCCCCTTGTTCTGGGCCATGAATTTGCGGGTGAAGTGGTCGAAGTCGGCAACGAAGTGCAAGGTTGGAAAGTCGGTGACAGAGTGGCCCCCGATGCCTGTCAGTATTGCGGGACATGCGCCATGTGCAGGCAGAACCGCTACAGCATCTGCGAAAAACTTGCTTTTACCGGCCTTATGGCCAACGGCGCCTTTGCGGAGTACGTAAACGTTCCCGCATACACGCTCTATGCGCTTCCGCCCGAGATGCCTTCCGATGTCGGCGCCTTCGTCGAACCGGTGGCGGTCGGGGTTCACGCCGTAAGAAGGGGCAAGGTCCTGGTGGGAGATACGGTCGCCATCGTTGGTGCCGGAACCATAGGACAGGTGACCCTCCAGGCGGCCAAGGCGGCAGGGGCGAGCAAGGTCTTTGTGGTGGAGAAAGCAAAGGCCAGGAAGGATTACGCAAAAAACCTCGGGGCCACGGCAGTGATCGATCCCGGCGAGACCGATCCGGTAGCCGAGGTCCACCGGCTTACCGACGGGCTGGGTGTCGACGTGGCTTTTGAATGTGTCGGCGGTCATCAAACGGGCGCTCTCACCATCGACCTGGTCAGGACGGGTGGAAGGGCCGTACTCGTGGGCATCTTTGAAAGGCCGAGCGAGGTCAATTTCAATAACCTGGTCTTCTACGAAAAGGAGGTCCTTGGCTCCCTTGCCTATTACGGAGATTTCAAAACCGCCATTGCCCTCATGGCGGACGGGAGAATCGTTGCCGAACCGATGATCACGGGCAGAATCAAACTCGACGACATCGTGGAAAAGGGATTCAAGGAGCTGCTCGCAAACAGGGAAAAGCACATCAAGATATTGGTAGCTCTTGAATAACGGACTCCCGGGCATGAAACGGCAGCCAAAATCATTGCCGCCGGAACCGACCATTTGTTTGAAAGGAGCCAGGTATGAAGCTGCAGGGTAAGGTCGCACTTGTTACGGGTGGAGGCCGCGGACTCGGAGAAGGAATTGTCAAGCGGCTGGCCGAGGCCGGCTGTGACGTGGCGGTTATCGACCGTATCGAGGAAAACGCGAAAAAGGTCGCAGCCGATGTTCAGGCTATGGGGCGTAAGGCCATCGCCCTCAAGGTGGACGTGACCAAATGGGATCAGGTCCAAAACATGGTGAAGGAGACCGTTGAAAAACTCGGCGGTCTGCACATCGCCGTGAATAATGCCGGGGTGATCAGCATCAAGCCCGTCGAAGAACTTACCGAAGAAGATTGGGACTTTGTAAACAATGTCAACGTCAAAGGGGTTTTTCTCTGCAGCAAAGCCGTCATCCCGCATATGAAGAAGCAAAATTGGGGCAGGATAATAAACACGGCGTCCATCGCCGGTAAGATCGGGTTTCCGGACCTTGCCCATTATACGGCATCCAAGTTCGCTGTGGTGGGCTTTACCAACGCCCTCGCGAAGGAGCTGGCACGGACCGGAATCACGGTCAACGCCATCTGCCCGGGCATCATCGGCACGCAGATGTGGTACGGGAGCGCCGGGCTTGCCGAGAAGTGGAAGGCAGCCGGAGAAACGATGGAAGAGTCGTGGAAGCGTCACCAGGAGAGCCTCATTCCCCAGGGAGTGGCACAGACCCCCGAGGATATGGGGGACCTTGCCGTCTACTTCGCGACTTCCCCTCATGTAACCGGACAGGCGGTAGCCGTTGACGGCGGCATGACCCTGGGGTGATTGAAAAGGAGATATCTCAAGCTCATGTTTTTTGCCCGCTCCGAAAGCGATGAACTGAAACTGTTTCTGCGGATACTGCTGCCGGCGACGACGCTTTTGCTCGTTCTTTTCGCGTGGTCCCGGGCCGAGGCGTCGTGGCTGATAGATCAGGGCCGTTTCCACGTTTCGGTTCACGGGCGAATTTCATGTTTGGAGTGCCATGGGCAAATCCCGGCAACCCGCCATCCCGACCCGAGAGCGGTCGATAAATCGCTCGGCGACTTCTTCTCTCTCGATCAATGCGCGGGCTGCCATGCGACTGTGGTTCAGGACCTGGACAAGGGGGTCCATGCAGGCAGGACGGTAAAAGACCCCAAGAAATACAGGGATTGTATCGCCTGCCACGACCCGCATTATGAGTTGAGCAAGGCAAAGCTTCCGCCTGCTTTTGCCCCCTCGAAGCCGGTCAGCCTTCAGTGCGGGGCATGTCATGCGAACAAAACCGCGCTGCCTCCATTGGCGTCTGCCGACGCGCAATGCATGGGGTGTCATCGTGAAGTGCGACAGGGGGAGCCCGGGGCAGCCAGGGAGGCTGCCGCCTTCTGCTTCAACTGTCACGGGAACAGCAGGGAGGCGGCGCTTTATTCCTTCCCGGCGATAGATTCTGGAACATATGAGGCGTCCACGCACAGCAAGCTGTCGTGTTTTGCCTGTCATCCCGAATCCGCCAGGTTCGGCCACGCCCGACAGAAGCTGACCGCCTGCCTCGCATGCCACACCCGCCATGATGAAAAGGTGACTCACGCCGCGCACCTCAATGTCAGCTGTGAAGCCTGCCATCTTCAGGGGATCGTTCCGGTCGCGCGTGCGGGTAAAATTGTGTGGAAGGTGGGCTCAAAACCCGAGGATACCGCGCGCATTCACGACATGGCCCCGGGGCGGGGCGAAAGTTCGTGCAACCGCTGCCATTTTAGCGGGAATCGCCTGGGGGCCGCGGCGATGGTGCTGCCGGCAAAATCCATTCTGTGTATGCCATGCCACTCGGCAACATTTTCTGTCGGGGACCCGACGACCATTATCTCGCTTTTGCTCTTCCTGGTGGGAGTGGCAAGCTTGGGCACCATATGGTTTTCGGCCAAAGGCAGGACAAACGGGGAAACGGCTGTCCTCGTCCCGCATGAGACTACCGATGCAGTCATCGGGGCAGGTCTCTTTTCCAAAGTCCTCTACGTGCTCAAAATCATTATTCTGGATGTTTTTTTGCAAAGAAGGCTGTTCAGGCAGTCGAAGTCCCGGTGGTTCATCCACTCTCTGATATTTTGGCCCATCGTGTTGCGTTTCCTGTGGGGTATGACCGCGCTGCTCACCTCCCTGTGGATGCCTTCGGCCTCCATTTCCTGGAAAATGCTCGATGTGAATAATCCTCTCCACGCCTTCCTGTTCGATTTGAGCGGTTTGATGATCCTGGCTGGGGTGATCGCCACGGTGCTAAGAAAGATCGCGTCGCGGTCAAAGGTTACTAGCGGCTTGCCGGCGCATGACTGGCCGGCCCTCTTTCTTCTTGGCACCATCGTCGTTGTCGGATTTGTCCTGGAGGGGATGCGCATCGCGATGACGGGCGCGCCGTCGGGTTCCGAATATGGTTTGATCGGATATGGACTCAGCCGCTTGTTTTCAGATCCTCTTGTTTTGACAGGGATTTATGGATATGTCTGGTACGTGCATGCAATCATAACCGGCGCCCTGGTGGCCTACCTCCCGTTAAGCGATCTGTTGCACATGATCCTGGCGCCGGTGGTGCTGGTCATGAATGGTTTATCTCGCACCGGCGGCCGTCAATAGCGCTCCCTCCGCCGGTCTTTTTGTAACCGACTTCATTTCGAAAAGGAGAAAATCGTGTCGAAAGTCAGCATGCATACGCAGCTCAATGCTTCCGCGGACAAGGTTTGGCAGCTCCTCAAAGACTTTAACGGTCTGCCGGCCTTTATCGCCGCAATCAAGAAGAGCACGATGGAAGGAGAGGGGATAGGGGCCTTGCGGACGCTGACCCTTGAAGGCGGAGGCCCTCCTATTGTGGAAAGACTGGAGACGTTCGACGATCAGGCGAAAACGTTGAGCTATTCGATTGTCACCTCGCCATTGCCGCTGTCGAACTATCTCGCCACAGTGGAGGCGATAGATATGGGGCCGTCGAAGTGTGAAGTGAGATGGCATTCCACTTTCGAGCCCTCGGGAGCTCCCGAGGCCGAAGCGGTCAAGGTTGTCGAGGGAGTCTACTCCGCTGGTTTTGAAGGGCTTCATAAGCTGTTTGACTAACACGCGGCTCGATGCCTGCTCATCATCGGCCCCCGCGCAGGAGAAATGGTTATGCAGATACAGGGATACAACATGCCTGAGGACCTGTACTACGACGAATATCACTTCTGGATCAGGCCTGAAGGAGACATCCTGGTCATGGGCATGGATGATTTTGCCCAGCAACTCGCAGGCCAGGTCGTATACGTGCAACTGCCCTTCGACGGCAAGGCCCTCCAGGTTAAAAAGAAATTCGCGAGGGTCGAATCGGGAAAATGGC
Organism: Syntrophobacteraceae bacterium; assembly: GCA_049964955.1. Taxonomy (GTDB): domain Bacteria; phylum Desulfobacterota; class Syntrophobacteria; order Syntrophobacterales; family Syntrophobacteraceae; genus SbD1. Next base: position 25,430 of record JBMFWU010000012.1, on the reverse strand, counting down.
TGGGCACCGCCTATGCTCCGGTCGACGGGACAGTAGAGTTGTCCAACCAGGAGTTGGAGGCGAATCCCTCTCTTATCAACGAAGATTGCTACGGGAGTGGGTGGATGTTCAAGATCCGGCCTAAGGACATGGCTCAGATCGAAAAGCTGATCCACGGCCGGGAAGCGCTCGAAAAGTGGCTCATTGCCGATATCGAGAAATACAAGCAGGACTAACGTGAGCAAACGAGACTACAGTGTAAGGCAAATGTTCGAAATGGGGGCCTGCACGAAGTGCAGGCTTTGCGCCGATGTCTGTCCGGCGGTTTCGGCATCCGGCGACGGCATGCTTTCCGCTCTTTCACGCATGAAAGGCCTCAGGCAGTTTTTGAGAAGCCGTCCGGCCCTTTTGCGTCGGCTTTTCGGAGATGCAGGCCTCTCTGAAGAAATTGAGAAACAGTTCAGTGAGAACGTCTTCCGGTGCACCCTTTGCGGCAACTGTCAGGAAGTCTGCCCCGTGGGGATAGGTTTGAAGGACATCTGGCTTTCCCTTCGCGGAAATATGGTCCGCTCGGGCGCAGGCCCTGCCAGGATCGGAACCATACGGGAGAATCTTTCCGAGAGCCGCAACGTGTTCGCCGAAGACAACGCGGAGAGGGCCGACTGGGTCGATGAGATGCGCGATGCGCCCGAAGACCGGTATCTGAGGGAAAGGGCCGAGGTGGTTTATTTCACCGGGTGTGTCTCCGCCTACTACCCGGTGGCCCAGAGGATCCCGATGGCCCTGGCCCGGATTTTAGACGCAGGCTCGGTCGATTTCACGCTTATGGGCGAAGACGAGTGGTGCTGCGGGTTCCCGCTGCTTGGCGCAGGTCTTGGGGGAATGCTCCAAAGCTTTGTCGAACACAATGTCGAGGCGGTGTTGCGCAAGGGCGCCAAACGGATCGTGTTCGCCTGCCCGTCGTGTTACCGGATGTGGCGGGAATATTATCCGCGCCGGTTCGAGATCTCTCACGCTTCCGAATTTCTGCTGCAACTCGTAAGAGAAAAGCGGCTGCCTCTAAAGCCCCTGGAGCTTACGGTCACCTATCACGATCCGTGCGATCTGGGCAGGGGCGCCAGGATCTTTGACGAACCCCGGGAGGTTATCCGGGCCATCCCCGGCGTCAAACTGGTCGAACTGCCGAACATCCGCGAAAAGTGCCGGTGCTGCGGTGGAGGCGGCAACCTGGAGATGTTCGATCCCAAACTTTCTGCGGCCATCACTGCTCAGAAGATGGAGGAGGTGGTGGGGACCGGCGCACAGGCGGTTGTAAGCGCATGCCAGCAGTGCGTGCGGACAATGACTACCTACGCAAAAAGAAATGGTGTAGCCATAGAAGTTATGGATCTTGTTCAACTCGTGCACAAATCGATAGTCGGCCAAGATGCCTGATTCACCTCAAACAGGGGAATTGCCATGGAAAATGTGAGCCCGACGAAAGTCAAGTGCAAAGGGATCAACCAGATAGCCATAGTGGTTGAAAACCTGGAGTTGGTTGCGGAAAACTATTGGAACATTATGGGGATTGGACCCTGGGCGGTTTTCAACTGGGAAGCGCCCCTGGTTTATGACCGCAGATATCGCGGTGAAAAGGCCTGGGCGAGGGAGAAAATCGCGCTTACCCAGGTCGGAGGCGTCCAACTGGAATTGGTCCAGCCGGTCGATGGGCCGTCCATCTACGGAGATTGGCTCAGGGAAAAAGGCGAGGGGCTCCACCACATGAATTTCCTCGTCGATGACGTCGACGAGACGGTCAAGATCCTGGAAAGCGAAGGCTTTCCAAGCATCCAGAGCGGCAGGTTCGGCCCCGTTGAAATGAAAGGCTCATACAACTACATCCAAATCGACCCCCTTCATACCATCTGGGAACCGGTACACTATGAGGAGATAGGGGCCGAACCGACCGTGATACCCGCAGCAGGCAAGGAAAGTGCGGCAAAGATCAAGTGCAGGGGAATAAACCAGATCGCCATTGTGGTGAAAGACCTCGATACGGTGGCCAAAAACTTTTGGAACATACTTGGTATTGGACCCTGGGCGGTTTTCAACTGGGAAGCGCCCCTGGTGTATGAGCGCAAGTATCACGGTGAAACGGTCTGGGCCAGGGAGAAAATCGCGCTCGCCCAGGTCGGAGACGTTCAGCTCGAACTGGTGCAGCCGGTAGAAGGCCCCTCCATATACGGCGATTGGATCAAGGAGCACGGCGAGGGCCTCCATCATATGAATTTCCTGGTGGATGATGTCGATAAGACTGCGGAAATCCTTGAAAAAGAAGGGTTTAAAAGCCTCCAGTGCGGTAAATTCGGTCCAAAGGAAAAAAGAGGGGCCTACAACTACTTCGACATCAAACCGCTGCGCGCCATCTGGGAACCGGTTTATTACGAAGAGGTAGGCGCCGAACCGGTTATGATCCCTTAGGGAACAGAGGTGCTCCATGGATACCTGGCGACTGCTGGATACTCCGCCTATGAGCGCGGCTGAAAACATGGCGCTCGACGACGTTCTCGTGGAACTCAAGGGACAGGGCGCCATTCCAAACACAATCCATTTTCTGCAATTCAGCCCGAAAGCTGCTCTTGTCGGGTTCCACCAGTCGGTCCAGGAGGAAATCCGCACGCAATACTGCGCGGAACACGGGATAGACGTGAACAGGCGCATAACCGGAGGAGGTGCGATTCTCTTCGATGAGTCCCAATTGGGATGGGAGGTCATCTCGGACAAATCCTTCTTTGGTCTCAGGCTTCCGACCGCTAAGCTCTTCAAACTCCTGTGCGATCCGGTGGTGAGGGCGCTCGAGATTCTGGGGGTGAAATCCGCCTTTCGTCCGCGAAACGACATCGAAATCGACGGGCGCAAGATATCGGGCACCGGCGGGACGGAGAGTTACGGCGCATTTCTGTTTCAGGGCACGATGCTTGTTGATTTCGATGTCGATACGATGCTCAGGGCTTTGCGGATTCCCGTCGAAAAGCTCAAGGCCAAGGAAATCGATTCGATAAAGGAAAGAGTGACCTGCCTCCGTTGGGAGTTGGGGCGCACGCCCCCGTTGGAAACCATAAAGAAGGCCATCACAACAGGCTTCGAAGAATGCCTTGGCATACGGCTCGAACCGGGGGGGCTCGATCCGGCCGAAGAAGAGTTGTTCAGAGAAAAACTCAAGTACTATCAGACTTCCGAATGGGTGCATCTTGTGAATCCCGCCTGCCGGAAGAGTGAAATCGTTCAGGCGGCCCACAAGACCGATGCCGGCCTTGTTCGGTTCACCCTGGTTGTCAACCTGAAGGCAGGAAGGTTGAAGAATATCTTCATTACCGGAGATTTCCTCTCCTTTCCCACGCGAGCTCTTTTCGACCTGGAAGCGGAGCTGAGGGGAGTTCCCCTGGATTACGTACATATTCGAGGAGTTATCGACGACTTTTTCGAGCGGGGACGTATATTCATCCCCGGAATGTCGTCCGAGGATTTTTGCAAACCCATCGATCTTGCGCTCCGAAAGATCGCCATCTCCGAATACGGCATTCCATTGGAACACTGCAACCTGATCTCGGTGACAAACGGTTCGTTTTCGGAAATCATGCGTAAGCGTCCGTCCGTGCTGCTCCTGCCTTACTGTGCAAAGCTGCCCGAATGCGATTACCGGTACCGGAAAGAATGTTGCCTGTGCGGGGAGTGCACGGTGGGGTCGGCATGGAACCTGGGTGTGGAAAACGGCATGGAGAATATCTGCATTACCAGCTTCGAAGATCTTACGGCCGAACTGGAACGTATGAAGGAAAGGGGCGTCGAAGCATTCATCGGCTGTTGCTGTCAGCCTTTCTTCATAAAGCATGAGCAGGACTTCGAACGTGCCGGGGTGCCGGGGGTCCTCCTGGATATCGACAATACCACCTGCTACGAGCTGGACCAGGCGAAAGATGCTTATGCAGGCAGGTTCGAAGGCCGGACGGATCTGAACCTGGAGTTGCTTCGCACCGTACTCAGCGTCTGTACGCACTGAGGCCGCATGAGAACTCTTACCTGCGACATACTCGTTGTCGGGGCCGGCCCGGCGGGATCGTCGGCAGCCCGGGAAGCGGCGTCGAAAGGGGCCTCGGTCATTGTGGTGGAACGCCGCGCCGCAGTGGGCGTTCCCGTCCAGTGCGCCGAATACATACCGGCGCCCCTTCTCGGGGAGTTGGGTTGCGGTCGCGGTTTCGTGGTCCAGTCGGTCAAAGGAATGAGGACTTTTTTAAACGGCCGGCTTCTTCAGCAGATCGCCGCCCCCGGGTATACGATCCGAAGGGATGTTTTCGACCGGACGTTGGCGGACAAGGCCGAAAGGTCCGGCGCCGGGATTTTATTGTCGACGAGTGCCTTTGCCGGGGGAGACGGTGAGGTGATGGTAAGGGAAAAGGGGGGAGCGCTCTCCAGGGTCAGGGCGAAAGTCATCATCGGCGCTGACGGGCCCCGCTCGAAAGTCGCCGGATGGATCGATTGTACAAACAGGAACCTTATGCCCGCTGTCCAGGCGAGAATGACGTTGGAGCATCCCATGGAGTATACGGAAATCTTTCTCGACGATCGGATATACGGCGGATACGGCTGGCTCTTTCCCAAAGGAAGCGAAGCCAATGTCGGGGTCGGGATGAGGGTCCGCGGCAAGGGGTGCGAGATCGGAAGGGTGCTCTTCGATCTTCTGGCCCGGCTTTGCTCCGAGGGGAAAATCAGCGGCAGGCCGCTCGATATTGTTTCCGGCTGGGTCCCGGTGGAACCCGCGGGAGCAATGAGAGCGGGGAACATATTGCTGGCCGGAGACGCCGCCGGCCACGCTCATCCCATAACCGGCGCGGGAATCCCGCAGGCCGTTATCGGCGGCAATATGGCGGGCAAATGGGCCGCTCATGCCGTCGATCGGGCCGATTGGGGCAAACTGGCCGGTTACGAATCCGAATGGCGGGAGTTTTTCGGAGAAACTCTCGAAAAGGCCTCTTCCAGGCGGCGGTTGCTGGAAAGCAAATGGGACCGGCTGGAGGAAATCGTCAAATACTGTTGGGTGACGTTCAAGGAATACCATTCAGAATATGAATGAAATGATGCAGTTGGCCAGAGAGACGACGTGGAATCGTTTCGGGAGGCGCATTACCTTCTATCTTCCGGGGATGTTTGCGTGCAACTGGACTTTCGGCAGATACCCGGGCGTATCGATCACCGGCGCCGAGTGCAGTCTGCGATGTAAACACTGCCGGGGTAAGGTCCTTTTGTCCATGCTCGAGGCCCGGGAACCCGACATGCTGGTGAAACGGTGCATCGAACTCGATAAAAAGGGAAATCTCGGGGTCCTCCTAAGCGGCGGCAGTGACCAAAGAGGCTGCCTGCCATGGGCGAAATTCATTCCGGCCATCGGCGAGATCAAGGCCCGAACAGGACTTAAGGTGTCGATACACAGCGGCTTTATCGATCGCGCCACAGCGCTTGGGCTAAAAGATGCGGGAGTCGATCAGGCATTGATCGATGTCATCGGCGATGATGAGACCTGGTGGGAGATATCCCATATAAAGTCCGGCGTTGCGCGGCTTCTCGATTCCCTGGAGGCGCTCGGGACGGCGGGCATCCCGATCGTCCCTCACCTTGTCTGCGGCCTCTATTACGGGAATATCAGGGCGGAGGCCAATGCGATCGAAATAATCTCGAGGTTGAACGTCCGGCTTCTCGTGATGGTATCTCTCATGACCATTCCCGGAACTCCCCTGTGGGGGTTAGCCCCTCCCCCGGCTCAAGAAGTTGCCCGGTTGACCGCGGAAGCCCGGCTCAGAATGCCTGATACGGAGATCAGCCTCGGGTGCGCCCGCCAGAGAGGAAACGCCGATCTGGAAACCCTGGCGATCGATGCCGGGGTAAGCCGCATGGCCCTTCCCTCTGAGGCTGCAATCGAGCGGGCCGAATACTATGGACTGGAGATAAGATACCAGAGGACCTGCTGCTCGGTATCCGAAGGAATTTATGAAAGTGAGTGGATCGTCCCTTAAGGAAATGGATGCGATGGAAAGTCCTCAATACTTGAGAATGAGCCTTGCCGCGGCAATGACCCTGGGCTTTCAGCCGGGTATTTTTTACCGGAACGCGAGGCTCTATTGCATCAATCTGCTCCTTACCTACGATAAGGGGTGCGCCGCCAGGTGCTCTTACTGCGGTCTGTCCAAGGCCCGCGCCGGGGATTATTCGGGCAAGAGTTTCATCAGGGTGACCTGGCCTACCCACCCCCTGGAAGAAATCGTTTCAAGAATATCCGAGCGCCGCAACAGGGTTAAAAGAATTTGCATCTCCATGTTGACCAATAAGCGGTCGGTAGAGGACACGAATCTTGTCTGCGCACGCCTGCGGTCAAGCTTCGACGTCCCCGTCTCGCTTCTTGTTTCCCCGACCATTTTGGCGCCGGGGGACCTGGCGGCGATGCGGTCGGCGGGAGCGGACAAGATCGGCGTCGCCATCGACCTCGCAACGCCCGCCCTTTTCGATCTCCATCGCGGGAGCGGCACGGGAGGCCCTCACAGGTGGGAGAGGTACTGGCAGTGTCTCTCCGATGCCGCCCGAATCTTCGGGGAGGGCAATTGCGGGGCGCATTTCATAGTCGGCATGGGGGAAACTGAAAAGGAAATGTGCGAGGCGATCCAGAGAGTTGGAGACATGGGAGGGGCCACGCACCTGTTTTCGTTTTTCCCTGAAGCCGATTCTCAACTATCGGACCGGCCCCAACCGCCGATGGACCAATACCGCCGTATTCAGCTGGCCCGGTATGTAATGGATCGGAAGTTAGCGCGAGCCGGGGACTTTGCATTCGCCGGCGACGGGCGGATTATGGATTTCCGGCTGGGCGGGGATATGCTGGAAGAGATCATCGATTCGGGAGAGCCCTTCCGGACCAGCGGTTGTGTCGGCTACGACGGTGAAGTCGCCTGTAATCGTCCTTACGCGAATTCCAGGCCCGGACTCGATATTCGCAATTTCCCGTTCCGCCCTGAAAAAAAGGACATATCCAGGATTCGCAAACAAATGAATCTTCCGGTTTATAAAAAAAGGAAATTGACAGCTCTGTAGATCATGTTAGCATAGGCGCATGTTTCATTTCTGAAGACAAGTTGCGGCTGTTTACCCGTCACGAGGGTATTCCGATGCTCCGTTTCACCGTTCATCCCACAAGCCGTGGCCGGTTGCTCCATCGTTCGCGCACTGCACCAATTCGCCCGCCATGCTTGTTGCTCCAAAAGGCCGTTTTCAGCTCGTTCCAAGCGTCGACACCGGATCACTGCTCGATTATACGCGTAATGTTTTGCAAAATAGCCGGGTCCGGCGATACGTTCATCCTTTTCCCTGGGGAGGGGGAGGGAAACTTGCCAAAGGGAGTACACACATGTACGAACTGGTACGAGTCGACGATCAGTTCCGGATGATCGAACGCAATTCGTCTCCGGGCGCACCCGTTTTACACCGTCTGCCTTCCGATAACGGTGGGCCCCTTTCTCCCCTCTGGACGCCATGCAGGCGGGCGGAGAAGCGATCCTGGACAAGATTCGTCAAGACCGGCATCGCTGAAGAAAACCATGTGGCCAAACCGATCCTGGAATCCTGGAAAAGATGCAAAGAAGCGAGCGTTGAAGTTCACGGCAAATGCAGAGATTTGATCGACGGCAGTGAACTCGACAAGAGAAGAAGTCTGCTGTGCGAGATTTCCGAACCGATCATAGAGACATTGCGTCAATGCCTTAGAGGCACGCGCTTCATAATCGTGCTGGTTGACAAGGAAGGCTACATCCTTGCAAGCCTCGGTGATTCCGAGTCGTTGAGGCATGCCGAAAAGCTCAATTTCGGTCCCGGGGCCAACTGGTCGGAGTTCAGCGTCGGCACAAACGCTATCGGCACGGCCCTTGCCATCGGGTGTTCGGTGCAGGTCACGGGGAGCGAACACTACTGCGAGGACCACCACGCATGGACCTGCTCGGCCACTCCCATCAGGAACGCCGAGGGCAATGTCATGGGATGCCTGGATATTTCCGGTCCGAGAGAGGAGGCCCATTTCCACAGTCCGGGAATGACGGCGGCCGCTGTGCGCGCCATCGAGGAACGGTTCCGGCTGGAGCAGTCGCATCAATATTACAGGAACGCGAGCACCCATCTTGCCTCTGTCTTCAGTTCGGTCAGCGAGGGGCTTATCTCGATCGACAATTCCGGGGCGATCTCGGGGATAAATGCTTACGCCGCAAGGCTCCTCGGGGTGCACCCGGATGGGGTGATCGGCTCCGAGATCGGTCGAGTCATGAGAATGGACAGCAAGCTTCGCGGTATTATCGAGGCGGGCCGGGGCTGTTCGGAAGAAGTGTTCCATCTTGAGGCGGAAAAAGGGCCTGTGCGCTGCGTCGGGTCGGTCAATAAAATTTCCGGCCAAAATGGTTCGAAACTGGGCACGGTTTTTACCTTCAACAGGATGAAGGAAAAGTCGGTTCCTACGGGAGCGACCGGCGGCAGCAACTCCGGAATCATGTTCGGGGATATCATAGGGGAAAGCTGCGCGATGCAGGAGACCCTGGAGAAGGCTAAAAGGATCGCCGGAAGCCCATCGACGGTGCTTATCCTTGGCGAGAGCGGCACGGGGAAGGAATTGTTCGCGCATGCCATCCACAACGCAAGCGATCGAAAGGGTGGTCCTTTCGTATCGGTCAATTGCGGCGCCATACCCGCGGAACTCATTCAGAGCGAGCTGTTTGGTTATGCCGAAGGCGCGTTCACGGGCGCGAGGAAGGGCGGGCGAATCGGGAAGATCGAACAGGCAAACGGAGGATCGGTTTTTCTCGATGAGATCGGTGACATGCCTTTGCAGATGCAGGTGAATCTGCTCCGGTTTCTCGAGGATAAGGCCATTGTTCGTGTTGGCGACAACAGGGTCGTCCCGGTGGACGTGAGGATCATAGCGGCGACAAATAGAAGTCTTTACGAGGAAGTGGTGAAAGGAAAGTTCAGAGAAGACCTCTTCTACCGGTTGAACGTAGTAACCATCATCCTGCCGCCGCTAAGGGAGCGCAAAGGCGACATCCCGCTTCTGACGAACTATTTCGTAGAGATGATATCCGGAAAGGTTGGAAAACGTGTGGACTCCATAGATCCTTCGGTGTTTGCCGCCTTTGAAGCCCACCAATGGCCGGGGAACGTGCGGGAGTTGACCAACGCCATCGAATATGCCCTGAACCTTCTGCAGCAAAGAGAGCTGCAATTGGCTCATCTGCCCCCCTACCTCAAAAAGAAACAAACGGTTCTAAAAGCGGCTGACAATACATCAATATTATCTCTTGCTCTGGTAGAAAAAAAAGCTATAGAAAACGCATTGTCGAGTCTCGGAGGAAATATCTCCAAAGTCGCGGCCGCCCTTGGAATCGGACGCAATACTCTCTACGACAAAATGAGAAAACATGGGATTCGGGTTTGAACAATGGCTGAGATTTTCGACGAATGGCCGGAAAAATACGATGAGTGGTTCCAGACTCCCATCGGCAGTCTGGTCAAGCATTATGAGAGCAGGCTTTTTCTTGAGATGGTCCGCCCGGAGCCGGGAGAAAAAATTTTGGATGCAGGCTGCGGGACAGGGGTATTTACGGCGGATCTTCTGGCCTCGGGCGCGCGCGTAACAGGACTCGAACTCTCCATGCCCATGCTGCGCCATGCCGGCAAAAGGTCGTCAGGGCTTCCATTCCATATGGTCCGGGGCGATATGCGCCAACTTCCCTTCGCCGAGGGTATTTTCGATAAAACGGTTTCAGTCACCGCTATCGAGTTCCTTCACGAAGACGCCCCCGGTGCTGTCGCCGAGATGTTCCGGGTGACCCGGCCGGGCGGTCTCGTTGTGGTCGCCTCCCTCAACGGTCTTAGCCCGTGGGCTTCGAGAAGAAAGGCGGTAAAGGACCATCCGATCTTTTCCCGCGTCCGCTTCAGGTCTCCGTCCGAGATGGCGGCCCTTGCGCAGTTGCAGCCTTCGATCAGGACGGCGGTTCATTTTCTGAAAGATGATGATCCCTCGCGCGCCAAAGAGATCGAAGAGCAAGGAGAATCCCGGGGGCTCGATACCGGGGCTTTTCTCGTCGCGTGTTGGAAAAAGCCCTGAAGGGACTGTTCGCCCGAACCGATATAGGCAAACAGTCCCTTTTATTCTTTTACTGCTCCAACATCCGCCCCGGTGGATAATTCTCGCAGGCGGAAAGCGACGTTTACGCAATCTTTTCACCCGATGCCGTACTGCTCCCGCACCAAAGGCAGGAAACCGGCGTCTTCGAGCTTTTTTAGAGGCGCGAGGAACGTAACCTGGACAACCCCCGGGAGACGGCCGATTTCGATCGCGCCGGTAATCGTTGCGCGGTTTCGGACCTCCGGTACGCTCATTTCCAGAAGCTCGGCGGCTCGACTCAACCCGTTTTCGGTAGCCGCGTTCAAGTCTTTTCCGCTGCCGACCACGGAAATGGGACCGGATTCTTCAATTTCCCCCAGGCCCCACTGCTTTGCCAGCGCACGCGCTCTTTCCTTTTCAGCCGTATCGAAGGGGCGAGCCAAAAAAGGCAGGTCTTCCGGCAACGGAAAAAGCACCGGCCCTTGAAGCGTTCGATTTTTCAAAACCTGGACCTGTAAGACAACCGTTCCCGCAACGTCCATGGTGTGTCCGGCTATCTCGCCGTCTCCCTGAAGAGCGTGCATATCACCCATATAGACGCCGGCCCCGCGTGTCTTTACCGGCGCGACTACCAAACACCCCGGCCGAACCGCATCAATATCCATGTGGCCGTCCGTGCGCAGTTCCAGTTGTTCGGCGGTTAGGGCATACTCATGGGGGGCGTCGACAAGAAAGCAGCCGAAATCGCCTGCATTGTGGGAGTCGGGCATTCTCACGCCAGGGGTCGTTCCCAATTGGCCGAGAAAGGGTCTCATCCTTGCCACCGTTCCTACAAGGTCGTGCGGGGCGAAAAGCAAAACCGAATGCTGTATGCTGCATTCCGGGAGTTTGGCAAAATTTCTGGAATCCCTTGCGACACGTTCCGCCTGCTCTTTATTCAAAGTGACGCCAAGGGTCCTGGCTTCGTCAAAAACAACCGTGTATCCGTGCGCGAACTGAAACGGAGTGATCGGGTTGCCGCACTTGGCGCACCGTACCGCCTCCTGTCCGATCCCTTCGACCCTGGTCTCCGGGTAGAGGGTGTCACACGTGGGGCAGCGCTTTGCAACGTATGGATCGCCCACAAAGAAGCCATCGACGATGCGATCATGTCCCGATGCCGTCGCAATCGAGGTGACCGTCACGTCCTTGATTCGGATTAAAATGGCGTCTCCCGGTCGCGCATTTTCCACAAAGACCGGCTGTGTCACCTCATGGCCGCCCCTGAGTCGGGGGTTGATCATCGGGCCCCAACACCCCGGAGCCGTCGAGGCTCGAATTATGCCTCCATCCCTGACAGGCCCGAGCATGGCACCCTCGGGGTCCAGTATCCCGTTTGTGAATGTGGAGACGGTGATCTCTTCCAGTGCTTTGTTTGCTCCTGTCATCTTGGTCTCCTTGATCCTTTTTGGATACAAATCGGTATATTCCCGCTATGCGGTCTTGAGCGGCGCCGCCAGGCTAAGAGTCTTAAAGGATTCGACCTGTCCCTTTACGGCCCGCTCGGTTGGCAGACGCTCGATGGAGGAGGCCCCGAAAAAGCCCTGAATCCCGGGCATCCTGGTCAATGCCACGCCAACGCTTTCCGGTTCATCGAAAGGCCCGCCGTGGCAGATCACCAGGATGTCCTCGCGCACCTTGCGACCTGCCTCGGCAATAGACATAACCCGGTTGATTGCTTCGTCGAGAGTCAAGGCCACTGCGGCCCCTATCGTCCCGGCGGTAGTCAGCCCCACGTGGGCGACGAGCTGGTCGGCCCCGGCCCGGGCCATAGCCTTGGCATCGTCCTCATCGAAAACATACGGGGAGGTGAACAGGTCTATCTCGTGGGCAAGCCGTATCATCTCAATTTCTTTGTCATATCCCATGCCGGTGCCCTCGAGATTGGCGCGAAAATTTCCGTCAATCAGTCCAACCGTGGGAAAGTTCTGCACACCGGAGAACCCGATTTCCTTCAGTTGTCTGAGGAACACCGGCATCAGCCGAAAGGGATCGGTGCCGCAGACACCCGCAAGCACGGGAGTGTTTTTCACCACCGGCAGCACTTCGGAGGCCATCTCGACGACTATGCCGTTGGCGTCCCCGTAGGGCATGAGACCGGCCAGCGACCCCCGGCCTGCCATTCTATAGCGTCCGGAGTTGTAAATAATGATGATATCGGCCCCGCCCGCTTCCGCGCACTTTGCTGAAATGCCGGTTCCAGCTCCGCAGCCGACAATGGGTTTTCCGGCTTTCGCCAGAGCGTGAAGCCGCTTGAGGATTTCCTGACGTGTGACAGCCATGCCGCTTTCTCCTTTCCAAAAGGGAGACGGATGTCGGAGCCCGCTACGCTCACCGGAGAGCAGAGAAAAGCTCCGAGGTCCGGCTCCGCGGTTTTATCGGGCTACGCTCGGTTCGGGCGATTTTCCCATCATCTTCAGAAGAGTCACCGCCACTTTCTCGGAGAATTCCGGGTCGTTGATATTCTTGTCCATCTCGATGACGCTTATCTCCGGTTTCAGGTTCTTCCTGATGGTGTCGTAACAGGCCAGATCCGCAGCGGGGTCCCAGAACTTATTGCCGGGGCTGTCCAACATCGAAACGCCCTTAAGAGGTAAAATAACAGTCACGGGTGCGGTGGACGCGTTTGCCGCCGCCGCGATGATTTTCCCCATCTTTATGTTCTCCTCGACATTGGTGCGCATCAGGGTGACATTGGGGTTCCATTCGTAGAGAAGGCGTCCGGCATACTTTTCGGGGACGGTGTCGATGCCGCCGAAATTGGCCATATCCACGCAGCCTGGAACCAATACGGCCGGAATCCCGGCTCTCGACGCAGCCATGCAGCGATCCGGACCTGCGCTGAGCACGCCGCCGCACACATAGTCGGCGAGCTCGGTCGTGGTGATGTCCATCGAGGCGGTTATATACCCGTCGGCAATGAGACTCTCCATCGTCTTTCCGCCGGTACCCGTGGCGTGGAAGACCAGTACTTCGTAGCCTTCTCTTTCAAGGATGTCACGCGCACGATCGACACATGCGGTAGTGTTTCCAAACATCGACGCCGTAACGAGGGGTTTTTCCGACAGGTCCTCCGGGACTTCACTTTTGACCATCCCGGCAATGGCCCCGGCCGCGTTGTGATAAATCCGGCGGCTGATGCGATTGATCCCCGCCACATCCACGATCGAAGGAATAAAAGCTATGTCCTTTGTGCCTGCATACGCGCTGACATCACCGCCTCCCATCGTAGAAACCATTACCTTGGGGACACCAACCGGCAGGGTGCGCATTGCGGCGGTTGCGATGGATGTGCCGCCCGTCCCTCCCATGCTGATGATCCCCTGTAGCCTGCCCTCGTCATGGAGTCGTCTGACAATTACGGCAAGCCCCGCCGCCATGCTTTTCATGGCGAGGTCCTTGTGTTCGCCTGAAGCAAGCATCGCAGGGTCTGCTCCCCCCGCCGCGGCGACTTCTCCGCTCGAGACGTCGGGTTTGAAAGCCGGCGCGCCCATCACTCCGAAATCGACCATCAGGGTTTTCAGCCCCTCTTTTTCAATAAGTTCTTTGATGAAGGCGAATTCCGCACCCTTGGTGTCCAGCGAACCTGCGATCACTACTGTTGCCGCCATAGCATCCTCCTTAGATTCACGCAGCTGTGTTGTCCTTGTAATACTTCTTCGGAATTATTCACAACCCTTCTTGGATCGGGGCAAAAGGGCGAATAACAAGATGGTCTGCGTATATCGCCTGCGGAACGGTTCTGCCGGCATCGATATCTGAACAGAGCCGAAGATCGTCGACATGACCGATTTCCATGACCCTCCGGCCGCTGGACGAAAGTTCAAATGCACTCAGCAGGTCCGGATAACTTCTATAAAGCATCTGTGCGGCGATGGCCGAGTCCGAGAGTTTCAGTGTGCCTTCGGCCATGCGCGTGATCGCGTCGACCAGCAGGCCGGCGCACACCGCATCATCGAGGGCGAAGCGGCCCTTGCGGCCGGCGCATACAATCTCCAGACCCGCATCATACCGGGCGGCCTGCTTCACGGCCGCTTCAGCACACGCAGTTTTGTTGCGCGCGCACCCGACCAGCACCGCATGGGCACGAGCGACCTTTTCCAGCGCGGCCGTGCCGTTGGTGGTTGTCAAAACAACCCCTCTATTCCTGAAGTCCATTTTAGCAAGCTGCGCTACCGAATTGCCGCTGTCGAAGCCCCGCAGAGGCAGACCGTCGCGCTCCCCGCACAGAAGAAAGCCTTTTTGAGCTGCAAACCGTCTCGCCCGCGCGACGGCATGCACCGGGTATACCGACTCGGCGCCTCTTTCCAGGATGGTGACAATGCTTGAACTGGCGCGAAGGACATCGATCACGACGCACACGCTTCGATCTTTCGAGGTATTTACAGGCTTGGGCAGAAAAGCTACGTCCAGGTCCATATACTGCCTCCCGGACGCCGGTCTGTTTGCCTGGACATAAGGAGTTTCATCGCCACCTCGTTCTTAGATTCGGTCCAAAGATAATACTGGCAGGCGATCAAGGTAAGAAGTCAGAGATGAAATTGAACATACGGATTGTCACTTCTAAATTGGGTAAAGTGGCAAGAAAGGAGTCGGCAGGGTTGGGGATCGTCAGCATTATTTCGGGACATGAGAATTGTCGAAAACGGGACGAATGGGAGAGGCTACCGAGGAATCCTAAAGCCGGCGAGGCAATATAATTGGAACCGAGGTTCGGGCGTTCTGCAAGCGAAAGGGAACGGGGAGAGTGAGTGAGGCGAAAAGAAGAAAAAATCCATGCCTGCTCCAAAACCGGGAAGAGCCGCAAAGGGAGGGACCACCATGGCCCTATTCACGGCTCCTTTTCATGTGCCCAATAAAAATTATCGGAGCGACCGCTTACAATCTGAAGCTAAGATTAGCGGCAGTGTCCCGGAATCCATCGTCCAAAACGGTTGTGATGACCCGGGACCCAGTGACGAGATCTCCAGTGAGGGGGAATCCATCTATGGTGCCATCCGAAGTGCCCCGGGACCCTAACCCTTCCACAATAAGGATGGGCGCTAACATTTGCTGCTGAAAATGCAGACAATATGGCAACGAAAATAGCAAACACCAACAGTTTCAGCTTCATTTTCAACTCCTCCTATTACATTGATGTGAATTTGAAAAATTTCTTTGTTGCAAAGAGACAGTAGAATAAATTATTTCGTCTACATGCCACAAAATTTTCCTTTCGAAGTCGAAATGAAGCTCTGGATTCCTTGCGAACCGGACAAATCCGGGTGTTACGTTCCCTTCCTTGACAATGGCACCGTGGTACTTAAATTTGAAACTGGACCCCAAGAGGTCGGAGGAAGTTGCCCGATTGAGATGCTCTGTGGAAATACTCGACGGAAAGAAGCAAGTTTAACACTTTCTTCGGGGAAATTGAGAAAAGAAGCGGAGATGAGCCAAATTTGGCAAAGTTGGGCAGACTGAGCGGTCACTTGGGGTTCAACTTTATCGATTATTCCGGCAATGTCGCAGTCGGAATGCCTGCTTTCCCATTCGGTGAACTGCCGTCGTCAACCAACTTCACATTATCCCGATACGTTAATTCGGAAACCACCAAAAAGCAATTGCGCGCCCGGGAATATATTCGCCCGAGAATAAATTTACCGATATCTTGAATTATCTACATTTATGCTTATTTATGCGATTAGTAAGCATTTTCAACATGACCAGCCTTTATTCAATCCATGAACTGATATGCCTTTTGACCGGCTCGCCGGATACCATGGAGGAAGCTATGAGCGCTTCGTCTGGAGTTGCAGAAATGAAACGGCTCGATGAATGCCGGGACTCAAATGCAGCATGGAGAAAATGGGGTCCATATTTGAGCGAGCGGCAGTGGGGAACGGTGCGGGAGGACTACAGCGACAACGGTGATGCCTGGAACTATTTCAGCCACGACCAGGCGCGCTCTCGCTCATACCGCTGGGGTGAGGACGGGTTGGGGGGCATATGTGATGAGCACCAGGTATTGTGTTTCGCGACTGCGCTCTGGAACGGCAGGGACCCCATTATCAAGGAACGGTTGTTTGGCCTGACAAACAGTGAGGGGAATCATGGCGAGGACGTGAAGGAATACTACTTCTATCTCGACAGTACGCCAACTCATTCATACATGAAATTCCTCTACAAGTATCCGCAGGCGGGTTATCCTTATGCCGACCTGATAGAGAAAAACCGCCTCCGTTCACGGCATGAGATGGAGTATGAACTCCTTGATACGGGAGTATTCGAGGGTGACCGCTATTTCGACGTACTAACAGAGTATGCCAAAGCGGGTCCGGAAGATGTGTTGATCAGGATAACCGTTTGGAATCGTGGGCCGGAACCGACCACTATACATGTTCTGCCAACCATTTGGTTTCGCAACACCTGGTCCTGGCCGGATGGCGGATCAAAGCCGATTTTGAAGAAGCTGAGCGATGCGGACAAAGAAGCGATCCGCGCCCATCACACCGATCCTCTCTTCCAGGAATCCCTTAGCGACTATATTCTCTATTGTGATGGGAAGCCGGCCTTCTTGTTCACCGAAAATGAGTCGAACAATGAGCGTCTGTTTGGAACTCCTAACGCAACCCCTTACGTCAAGGACGCATTTCACGATTACCTTATTCAGGGCCGGACCGGCGCAGTGAACCCTGCACAGGAGGGAACCAAGGCAGCGGCCCATTACCTGCTGAGCGTTGATGCGGGCAAGAGCGTCGTGATCCGATTGCGCCTCGCTGCTGCGGCCATCGAGGGGAACCCCTTCGGGGCAGATTTTGACAAGGTCATGAAGAGAAGGATCGAGGAGGCGGACGAGTTCTACCGCGCGATTACCCCGCCTTCGGTCTCCGTTGATGGCGCCAACGTCATGCGCCAGGCCCTTGCCGGCATGCTCTGGAGCAAACAGTACTACTACTTCGATGCGGATAAATGGCTGGAAGGCCACGATGCCCATCCGCTTCACAACCACACTCGCCAGGTCAGGAACCGCGAGTGGTTCCACATGATAAACGACCACATCATCTCCATGCCGGACAAGTGGGAGTATCCCTGGTACGCTGCCTGGGACCTGGCATTCCACACCATCGCCCTTTCCGTGGTGGATCCCGATTTCGCCAAAGACCAGCTCAATCTCATGCTTCGAGAGATCTATCAGCATCCGAGCGGCCAAATCCCCGCCTACGAGTGGAACTTCAGCGATGTGAACCCCCCGGTCCATGCCTGGGCGACGCTTTTTCTCCACCGGAGCGAACAGGCTCTCGGCCGTCAGCCGGATTTGGACTTTTTGAAACGCTCCTTCGCCAAGCTGATGCTGAACTTCACATGGTGGGTCAACCGCAAGGACCGTTTCGGCAAAAACGTTTTCGAAGGCGGTTTTCTGGGGCTCGATAACATCGGCGTCTTCGACCGGAGCGCTCCCCTGCCCACCGGCGGGTACCTGGAGCAGGCGGACGGCACGGCCTGGATGGCCCTTTTCTGCCAGAACATGATCGAGCTGAGCGTCGAGTTGGCCTTCCACGACCTCTCCTATGAAGACATGTGTTATAAATTCGTCGAACACTTTCTCTGGATAGCGGCGGGAATCAACCGTACGGGCGAGGAGGGCATGTGGGACGAAGAAGACGGCTTCTATTACGACATTTTGAGATTGCCGGACGGGAATGCCCGGAGGTTGAAAGTACGTTCCATGGTTGGACTCCTCCCCCTTTGCGCTGCAACGGTCATCGAGGAGCGGCAAAGGGAAAGAGTGCCCAGGGTGACAGATGCATTGACGCGGCGAATCAAACACATGCCCGAGCTTCTCCAGAATTTGCATGCCACGGGGCCGGGCCATCTCGGCGTCGCCAATCGCGGCATACTGGCCCTCGTGAACGAGAATAGAGTGAGAAGGATTCTAACCCGGATGCTCGATGAAAACGAGTTCCTCAGCCCCTACGGGATCCGGGCGCTTTCCCGCTATCACCTGGAGCATCCCTATGTCTTCTACGCAAACGGTGAGGAGTACCGGGTGCAGTACCTCCCGGCGGAGTCGGACAGCGCGATGTTCGGGGGAAACTCAAACTGGCGGGGCCCCATCTGGATGCCGGTAAATATCCTTATCATTCGGGCGCTTTTGACCTACTATCTCTATTATGGGGACAATTTCAAAATAGAATGTCCCACGGGTTCGGGAAGGCTGATGAACCTTTTCGATGTAAGCAAAGAGATTGCCGAGCGTCTCACCCGAATTTTCCTTCGCGACGAGAAGGGGCGGCGCCCCGTGTATGGGAGCACGGCGAAATTCCAGGACGATCCCTTTTGGCGAGACAACGTTCTTTTCTACGAGTATTTCCACGGAGACAATGGGGCGGGGCTGGGCGCAAGCCACCAGACGGGCTGGACGGGACTGGTGGCCAAGCTGATCGAGCTATTCGGCCGACTCGATTCCGACACGAGCCTGAAGGCCGGAACGCGCGCCGCATTCGCCGGCCACGAACCCAATTGATTTTCACTGAACTGTCGTTTACTGACCGTTCTTCCCTGCGTGCGGGGGCGCAATAGCACCGTTGAAAAAAGGAAAGACATAGCGCGGGGGAAGGTTTCCCCCGCCCCCCCCCCCGGGAATTGGCTCGCACCAAGGTATTGTCTTCTCGGACACGATGATGCGCTTCACCGGATCTTTTTCGACCATTTTCCTTCTCGTCGCTCTGGCAGGCTGTGGCAGCCTCGGCCCTCGAAGTATCACCAGGGACCGTTTCGACTATTCGACGGCGATCTCCGATTCATGGAAAAAGCAAATGCTGATGAATCTGGTGAAGCTTCGCTATGCCGATCCTCCGGTGTTCCTGGAGGTGTCCTCGGTGATAAGCCAGTACGAGTTGGGCAGCCTGGCCAACCTCGGCCTCATCTTCTCAAGGCCCGATGTGCAATCGGTCGGCGGCTCTGTCTCCTATGCCGAGCGTCCGACCATAACATATACTCTGTTGTCCGGAGACAAATTCGCGCGCAGCCTCATGACACCCATCCCCCCGGCCTCCATCATGACGCTTATCGAAGCCGGGTGGCCCGCGGAATTGGTGCTGCGCATGACGGTCAATTCCATTAACGGCATCCGGAACCGCTCCGGGGCAGCCTTGCGAGGGCATGAGGCCGACCCGCGGTTTTATCGAGTTATTGAGGCGCTGGGGCGAGTCCAGCGTTCGGGAACCGTAGGGATCAGGGTCGACCCCGAAACGAAGAACGGTGGCGCAGCCGTTATGGTTTTTGCTCGTGAAACGACCGGAAAAGTCGAGGAAGACCGTAAAGTGATCAGAGAAATCCTCGGTCTTAATGCCAAGGCCACCGAGTTTCGGCTGGTGTTTGGCGTTGTGCCCGAAAACGATCGGGAAATTGCCATCTTGAGTCGGTCCATGCTGGATATCCTGGCCGAGTTGAGCGGGAGTATTGAAGTGCCGAAGGTGTATGTAGCGGAGAAACGGACCCACCCGACCCGAGGGGAAGGATACTTCCAGGGACGCAAGGTTCAACCCCTGATGCGTATTCACAGCGGGAGGGATAAGCCTCAAGATGCCTTCGTCATGGTTCGGAATCGAGGTTACTGGTACTGGATAGAGGATCGTGACTTCCTCTCCAAGCGCGTCTTCGGCATCATCATGTTTCTTTTCACTCTCACCGAAAAGCCCGAGAAGGAAGCAACGCCGATCGTGACCATTCCTACCCGTTGAAAATGCGGGTCGGAATGAATGACTTACCGGTCCGGTTCGCCGAGCAGGGGCACGATGAGCGGACGCCGATGCGGGCATCGTTTAGGCAGTTTAATAGGTTGTAATTCTTTGTGGCAGTGAAAAGGCGTTCGTTGCCGGAGCATTCAGGATCGCTGCGGATAATGCCGTTCTGGGGCTGCCGGAGAGTCCTTCACCATGGATTTGGCGGTGAAGTGGGCCCAAATACCGAATAAACGTCAACTGCATTGCGCCGGGCTGGTTTCCAATTTTCTGAGTACGGAAGCTTCGTCTTTTGTGACCGGGGAGGTGATCGGCGTAGATGACGGTCTAGGGCTTTGGTAACAAGACGGTGAGACAAACGGTACACAACGCCCGGGGAACCGGGGCAATTCGGTCGGCCCGGTTCCCCGCCCCAAACCAGATCGGCATGGAGAGGAAAATGTGGCTACCATCCGATTTTTAACGCAATGCTGAAATGGTTGAAATATGGAAAATAACCTCCCTTTTCGATTTGCCGAACCTATTCCTGTGACCGTGGGCGTCAGAAGCCCACCAGGCCCATGAATTTTGGAACGGTTGGCCCCAATGAATAGGCGCCCTGACATGTCGCCTGCCCCGACGGTGTTGTAACAGCGGGACAATTCCCCATGCAGGTGGACAGGCCGGTTTGCAACAAACACCCCGACGGGCATGCCGCATCAGCATTTATAAACGCTCCGCCGAGAATCACAACCACAAGGGCGAACACAAACAGGAGCTTGTTAATAGTTTGCTTCTTCATTGCTATCTCCTTAGAGATCCGGACATTGTTGCTTTTGCTCCACTTCGGTAGAGTCAGGCGCCCCGACTCTATCAAATAGACGTAACTATGGACATCGGTCATGTCAACCGAGCCCGGCAACTGAGGCCGTCCGGGAGTTCGAAGGAGTAGAGGCGGCCAGCCGTGCAACCCCATAACGCGCGCAAACAAACCTCGTCGCGACGCGAAACTGCGAACAGGGGCGGCTCACATTCATTTCATTTCGAGGATTTTTCGCACGCTTTCGTGGGAAATGGCATCGACCAGGTCGAGCTTGACGGCTCTTTCGGCCAGCAGGCGCAGAGTCCATCGTGTGTGGCCCTCGGGCGGTTTGGAACCGACAAGCTCGGAAATTTGTGCAGCAGCTACGCCGTTCAGCCTGCAGGGCTGCCCCAGCCGAGGCCTTTCCTCGAGGCTTCGAACGGATCTTTCGTTGAAAAACCGTTTGCGAACGTTATGCACGGTGCCGTTGCTGATTCTGAGGGCCTTGGCGATCTCCCGGTCGTTTTTTCCCTCGTCTGCGAGCAACAGTACGCGCACGCGTGTAATTATCCGGGCAAGTCTGGGCCTGCTGTCGAGCAGACGGTCGAGCTCTCGGCGTTCCTCATCGGAGAGGCAAATGGGGTAACGTCTTTTCATAGTTGCTGTCCCTTGGCGATGCTACTTCACAAAACGGTTCGGCCTACCATGGAGCGTCTGTTCTCTTTATTGCGAAGCACGCTGTGGAACGAGCGGTTGCGACCAGGCGCAACCGCTCGTATTTTCAGGAACTGAGCGTGGCCTATTTGTACCACGAGCACGGGTTGCCGAGCGGAATCACGAGGCGCAACAAAGCCCAATCGCCGCCAAGGTCGTTTTTGGTCATGATCGCGAAAAAGTAGCTGAACGACAGACTGCAGGGCCCGAAATTGTAGCCGATATACGGACCCGCGGCGTAGTTGACCTGGCAGGAGTTGGGGATCTTGCCGTAAGGGCCATTCTGAACCAGGTGGCCCTTGTCGTTGTACAGCTGGTTTTCCTGCTCTCCCACAGCGCCGAAAGTCCACTTGCCACAAGTATAGGTGGCCGTATAATCGGCGGCGAACTGGTCACCGTTCTGGTAATCGCAGTCAGTGTCCTTGGTCCAGAAGGTGTAGTCGAATTCGGCGCTGAGATTCCAGCCCTCGTACAGCCAGCTTATGCCGATCGAAGGCGTGAAGGTGTAATTATCGTTGGACGCCCAACCGTAAACATTTTTCCCGTCAGGGCTCATCAGCATGTCTGGCCGGTAGACCTTGGTCGTCGCAGCCAAACTGTTGCCGGGCGAGGTTGTGCCGTCGTTGAAACCGATCCCGAAAGAAGCGGCCACATGCAGATGGCACGGGATTTCCCAGGACAGGATGAACGGGACCAAAATGGTATTGTAGGCGCCCCATTGTGACCCGCTAAGGTCCCCGATCCTCAGGGTCGATTGGGAGAAAGGCTGGACGAGCGCACAGGCATAGTCTGCTCCAAGAACGGGGCTTATGCCCGGGTTCCACAACAGAACGGGAACATCGACATAGCCGTTGAGCCTGACGGCCGGGTTGGCTTCATCATTGTTGCCATAGAGTTTCCAGGTGCCCTGAAAGTAGAAGTTGTTGATAAAATAAGCACCGGGCGGCGGCAGGGCGCCGTTGGCCAAACCGGTGTTGATGCCGCGCAGATGCCAATCGTAGAGTTCTTCGGCAAAGGCGGAGCTGACCAGAGTCAGTATCGCCAGACAAACACAAACCCCCATAATGAATTTTTTCATCTCTTTCTCCTCGAATGAAAACCCAACATTTTCGCAAAACCGGGCCGGTCAATCGCCCCCCCCTCGAACTGGTTCTTTTTTTGCGCCCTTCCCGGGCGGCCTGGCGCATCCCCCCCTTCTGCCGCTAAGCCTATAGCATTACAGTGTAAACAAAGACGCAACAATCCCGTGGAGCGCCCCGAACACTGGCCCGACCAAAAAAACGTCTCACCGCTCGACCCTGAAATCTGCACCGCTGGAAAGGAATTTTGTTTCCCTCTCCCTACCTCAATCCGGCCGGTAAGTCAAATTTAAATCCCAATTAAAATGCAAAAAAAAATGAAAAACACCGCTCCGCTCGCAGCCTGCGGAAAGAATTCGATTCTGTCGTTTCGCTTCCGGGGAAAGGGGGCGCTTCGAGTTTGCCCGTGGATCGCCATCGGGGCGTGTCGCCGGAGAACCGGCCATCGGCAAGGAACCGCGGGGAGGGCTTCCCGGACGGCGGGGCTTGCCATGCCCCCCCTGTTCGACGGGCCGGAGAGGAAGTCGGGGTGGCAACGGAGCCCCCGGGGAGCCGAGGGGCGATCGGCGCCCTTGAAATGAGCCAAAAATTTAATTAAATGCGCACAAAATCATTGACACCTTCGTTCCTGTTTGGGATATTCCTGTACCACTAGGAAAAGAAGAGTCGCGCGAGAGGCGTTCCCCGTTGATTGAGAGCAAAAATCCAATAATTACGAGGAGGATGAGAGAATCGTGGAGAGATCTTTGGCGAGATGGGCCGCTGATGGGTTTCCGCGGCAAGCAGTGAGCGCAGGAAATTATTTTAATCCGTAATTTAATGAGGGAGGGTACGAGTATGAGCAATACTGTCCACGGCGAAAATCCTTATCGTTGGATGATCCTGGCCATCATGAGCTTTCTATTCTTCATGATAAACTTCGCGGAATTTCAGCTCGCGGGTGTGGCCGGGCGTCTTTTCCCGCTGCTCCACCTGACCCCCGTAGAATTTGGAATGTGTTTGTTTGCTCCTTTTCTTCTGAACTTCGTCCTCGGCATTCCAACGGGAATGATGACCGACCGCTTCGGAACCAGGGGGGTCGGCAGTGTGTTTTTGTTGATAAGCTGCATAGGCATCATAGGGCGTGCGTACGCATCCACGAGCTTCGTTTCGCTTTTTGTCTGGATGCTCGTGTTCAGCTTCTCCATGGTTTTCACCAACGCCATCGGACCCAAGATCCTTGGTACCTGGTTCAAACACGAACACATGCCGTTGGCCATGGGCGTCTTCATCGGGTGTGCGGGATTCGGCATCGGCATCGGTGAAGGTACGGCCTCGCTTTTCCCGAATTTGACGCAGACCTTTACGTGTGGATGGATACTTTTTGTCGTTGCGGTGATGTGGTTTCTTTTCGGATTCAGGAGCAAGCCCGAAGGAGAACCTGCCGCTCCGCCGCAGCCCGTTCTGGCATACCTCGGTGTGGCAGCCCAGAATAAGTGGGTGTGGCTTTCGGGCATCGCGGTCTTTTTCTTTTTTGCAGCATGGGTGGGAACGGCGGGCAATCTGCCTCACGCCCTGGCCCATACCCAGAAAATAAGCCCTGTCGCTGCCGGCCTGCTGGGCATTCCCCTTGGATTTGGCGGCGCTCTTGGCGGGTTCTTCATGCCGACGATTTTGAATAAGTTGGGCTCGGTCAAAGGATGGCTCGCATTGTTCGTTGTTGTCGGCGGGGCCATGATATTCGCTTCGCTGGTAGTTCCCTTCGGCCCGCTCACCTGGGTCTTTGTCACTGCGGGCGCTTTTATCGCCAACGGCATGCTGCCCCTTTGCATACCCTTTCCGATAATGCTTCCCGAGATAGGGACCACCTACGCAGGAAGCGCGGGGGGGATTATCAGCTTGCTGCAGACGGCTGCAGGGTTTTTTATCCCCTCTTTTGTGATTGCCATGATCGCAGGGGAGGATCCGATAAAGACTTTTACCGTGCTGTTCGTACTGTTCGTATTTTCGGCGCTCTTCATATTGATCCTTCCGGAGCGTGGTTTTCATCACGAGGGCCACAAGCAGAAGGTCCTGGACAGTAGCGCAGCTTAAAATACGGCCGGTGCATTGAAGCGGGTTTTGCGGCCTGGTTCGGATTTTTCGGGAAAGACGTGCGAGTTTTTCCGGCGTTCGTTGACAAAACGGGTAGAGTTGGGATGTGGCGCGGCGGCCAAGGTTGTGCAAATCGGTTCCCGCTTCTTTCGTCCCGGAAGGGACAGAGCACACCGGCGCAGCCACCGCCCCGTTTCCACATCCCCCTATCTGGCCGTACACTGGTTTTTCCCGGCTCCCGGATCGGGCATCATGGCGTAGTAAGTCCAAGATGCTGCGATTTACGTAAATAATTCTCATTTTCGACTAAGACGTAATGTGTGCTTCCTGATGCAAAGACTCAATTGAAAGCGCCTTGAACAGGCCTGCACTAATGCAGTCCAGCGAGTGAAAAGTCCTCGTGCTTGTATCTTTCCCGCTCAAACCTGCAATATGCCGATCGCCCTTTGGGCGATATCCTCCAAGTCGGCTGCGTTAGATAGTCCATGAATGTCTCCCGAACAGCCGGAAGCTGACAGGCTCTCCCGTGAAGTTGTCAACGGCTTTCCTCTCGGACCTCCCAGGTGATGCGGGGCTTATCTTACCTGAGTCTACATATTTGGGGAGCAAGCGACGATTTTCGAGGATGGGGCAACTACTTCGATTACGGCAGTCCACGCAAGGTATAGATAAGGTGTAGCGGCGCGCAATCATACATGCCTGGGACAGCAAGCAGAGACGGATAATCTTTTAGAGGCGACGATAACCGGAGAAATCGCCAAAAAAAGGATCGCGCCTTCAGGTTGAAGGGAAACAAGAGAGACGTGAGTCACCTGGCCTTTCCGGCAAGTCGCCTCCGAACTCCCGATTTCTTTAATGCCAATACCTCGTCGATA
>JBMFWU010000011.1:34512-54295 GCA_049964955.1 Syntrophobacteraceae bacterium | reverse complement strand
TTCTTAAGGCCGCTCTTGTTTACGGTTCTTTTCCTCGGTTACAATCCCAGGATTGCATCTGAGATATTTTACTCAGGAGAGGCTAGAATCGATAAGATCTGCAACCTCATCAAATGTTCCAAATATAGTATTCATGATATTTCCAGAATTCAATCGCGTAAGAAGGGCGAATATTACAGACTGAATATGCCCTTTGAGCTGGGAATCGATATTGGTTGCAGACTTGCCAGTGAAGGCATTTTGAAGTCAAAAACGTGTCTAATTTTAGAAAAAGACAAATACCGATATCAAAAAGCATTATCTGATTTGTCACATTCTGACATCAAAAGCCACAATAATGATCCGGAAACTCTCGTATTGCAAGTTCGAAACTGGTTTACCGAACTTGGCTCCAAAAAGGCTCCCGGCGCGACAAGAATATGGGAGCGCTTCAATGAATTTATGGCTGACTTCCACGAGGCAAGGGAAAGAGATGGTTTTAAAGACAGGGATTTTCAATCAATGCCTGTCCCTGAATATCTTGATTTTATAAAAGAATGGATAGCCGAAAATAGTAAGCAAATAGAGCCAAAAGCGTAAAAGCGTAGGCCGACGGAAATCCGCGCTGCTCACGCCTGGGCACTGCTTAGAGCTGAAAAAATCGGTATAAATGTCCTTGATTCTCGACGGACTCACAAGATGCCATAGTGCCCTATGTTGGCTCGACAAAGGAAAACTCAACAGGTCTCTCCTCTGTACGCAGTCGTCTTTTGCACCAACGGACTTCTCATTTTCATCTCATATCTGAAATGCTGTGACTGAGCCATATCCCCCGAATGAATCAGGGACTTCATGCTCGATTCGGCAATTTCAGGCCGGCGCTGAGCTCTTTCGGTTCGGTTTTGGCATCCACTACCACCACGGTCAATCCGTGCGCTTTGAGGATCAGCCGTTCGACGACTGTTTTTCGCCCCGGCAGCGGATTTCACCAGGAAGGAGGACCCGGTCTGCCGATAACGATATGTCCCACGCGGTATTCACCGGCAAAGTGCAGGATGGTGTCCACAATGTCCTCGCCCCTTACAGGTGAAAACGATGGCGCCGGGGGCGTTGGCCAGGGTGAGAGTTTCATGAAGACTTTTATAAATGAAGGTGCCGTTTAGAAGGCTTTCCGGCTGATCGACTGATACTTCCCACCCTTGGCCGCGTCGATAGAACACCGCTCCATGTTGCGCTTCCGCTCCGGGAGCCATACCGATACAAGAAAAATCTCGTGGAACGTTTGGACACTCCTTAAGGCAGGGAACACATGCCGCAGGCCGACGCACGGAACGTGCGCCGGCCGCAAACGGCGGGTGCAGGGCGGACGCCGCCCTGCGTTCCTGGTTCTTTTATTTGCATTTGCACTGGGCTGCGCCCGGCCTGCTCATGACTTACATCAGCACCTTTTCCACAATCGAAGAAATATCTCCCGCCACGATCAGTTCGATCCCTTCACGAATATCGGCGTCAAGGCCTTCGATGTCGATCAGGTTGGCCTCCGGAAAGATGACCGTCTTGACTCCCGCTCTTTGCGCGGCCAGGACCTTTTCCCGGATGCCGCTGACGGGCAGCAGTCGGCCGCTCAGAGTGAATTCGCCGGAAAGAGCGATCTCTCGGCGAGCCGGTTTCTGTGTCAAAAGCGAGATGAGCGCCAGCGCTATGGTCACGCCCGCCGACGGCCCGTCCTTGGGAACGGCGCCCGAGGGGATATGCAGGTGGATGTCATGGCCGGCGAAAAAATCGGGGGCCAAAGAAAAATCCTCGGCATGACTCCGTATGTAGCTGAGAGCGGTCTGGGCGGATTCGCGGATAATCTCCCCCAGGGATCCGGTCAGAATCAGCTGCTGGTTTCCTTTCATCATCGTGGTTTCAACAGAGATGATTTCACCACCGAACTCGGTCCACACCAACCCGGTGGTTACTCCCACACGGCGGCCCGCCTCGGCGATTTCATGAGTGAATTTCCTTGGTCCCAAAAGACTTTCCACCAGCTTTTCATCGATGACGATGGGGGAGTCGTTATCGTTTTGCAGGCTGAGTCTGGCCACTTTTCGGCACACGGTGGCGATCTTGCGATCAAAATTGCGCAGTCCCGCCTCGAGGGTGTAATCCATGATGATCTTCGAGATGGCGCTGTCCGGAAACTTCACATTTCTGTTTTTAAGCCCGTGCTCTTTCAACTGCCTGGGGACCAGGTACTTGTTGGCGATAACCAGTTTTTCCCTTTCGGTGTATCCGGGGAAAGAAATCACTTCCAGCCTGTCGAGCAGCGGAGCGGGAAGCCTTTCCACCACGTTGGCCGTGGCGATGAACATGACGCTGGAAAGATCGAAGGGCATATCGAGGTAGTGGTCGAGAAACCTGCTGTTTTGTTCGGGGTCCAGGATTTCCAGAAAAACCGATGCGGGATCTCCCCTGAAATCCTGTCCGATCTTGTCTATTTCATCCAACATGAAAACCGGGTTCCTTACCCCGATCCGCCTGATCTCCGTCATGATCCTTCCGGGCATCGAGCCGACATAGGTCCTTCGGTGTCCCCGGAGCTCGGCCTCGTCGCGTAAACCGGCCAGAGAAATCCTCACGAACTTTCTTCCCAGGGCTTCGGCGATAGACTTTCCAATGGAGGTCTTTCCCGTTCCGGGCGGGCCCGAAAAGCACAAGACAGGGCTTCTGGTCAGTTCCATAACCCGTTTTTTTTCGCGAATCCTTTTTACCGTGGAACGGAGTTCTTCCAGGTCGACCGGTTTGGGCAGGTAGTGGGCGGCCCCTTTTCTCAAAGCATCGACGGCCGAATTGACGGTCGCAAAGCCCGTTACCATCACCACTTCCGTACCGGGAGCAACCTTCTTTACCGATTCCAGAAGCTGCAGGCCGTCCATTCGTTCCATTTTGAGATCGGTGAGAACCAGCTCGAATTCTTTTTGCCCGAGTTTTTCGAGAGCGTCCGCACCGTCGAACGCCGTTGCCACCTGGTAGCCATCCTTGCGCAGCACGTATTCCACATTCGTTCTGGCAATTTCTTCGTCGTCGACCACCAGGATATTGAAATCGCTCATGTTGCACAGGGTTTTGACGGCCAGAAATTCCAGGATCCTCTCTTTTACATGGCGCAACGCATAATGCTGAAGCTCCAGGATGTTTTCGGCGCGCGCCATGTCCATGCAATCGTCGGTCAGGTTCTGCCAGGGAAGCGCCAGCAGGAATTCCAGGTAGTTGACTCCGCTGCTGTATTCGGGCATGCCCGGATCCATTCGCTCGAGACGCTCGAGTTCCTTGGATGCAAGGTCTGAAACGGATTTGGCGACTCTTGCGCTCCCTATGGCTTCTCGGAGTTTGGCCAGTTCGACAGTCGACTCCTCCTGGTTTTGGGAGGAACTGATTTCAGTTTTTTCGAGCTTTTTAAAAAACCCCATAGCTGCCCTCAGTTCTATGTTGCAATTTGCAACATGGTTAGGTCCCGTGTTTCAGATCCGAACACTCATTGTGATTCTTTCCGCCCGGAGTCCTGTTTCAGGCGCCAACCCGCACCGGGCAACGCTCCCTGGTGCATCGACACGTCCGAGGGATTGGTTTCGACTACCGAGGGTTTTTCTTCCGACTATTGCTTTTTGCAACGTTCAAGATTCTCCATCCTGGCGGCCGACAGAATCTCACTTGCCATAATTGCCAGTTATTTCGTAACCTTTTTAGCAGATGGCACGACTCTTGACTATAGCAAACTGCAACCAACAACGCAGGTGAGAAGGCCATGTCAAAGTTGATGGAAACGAACACAAAAGACGACCTCCGCAACAGCCGCAAAATTCTGGTTGTGGGCGTTAATGGACTTTTCAGCGAAAACCTGATGAACCATTGTGTGCAGGTCGCGGGTCGGCTCGGATACGATCTGGCGGCCCTGGGCGTGGATGCGCGAAACGACGGCCCGGAGTTTGAGAAAAGGGTCACGGGGCAGGCGTTACGGTTGGTTGACCTTGCCGTTCGTAGTGGAATCCATTGCAGCATAATGGTCAAGGGAGGAGACGTTGCGGCAGCGGTAGAAGAAGCGATCCACGAGGCAAAGAGGGTAGAACTCGTCCTGGTGGATTCTCAGGCCATAGTCAAGGGTATGAATAATGTTTCGGTTCCGGTAGTGAGTGTCTCATCCGATCCCAACCACAAAGGAGATAATGTAATGTCTGCTCACAGCGAATCTTCAAAAGCTACCGTAATTGCCAAGACCGCCGGATATGGGCTGGCCAGCGCCGCCTGCTACGCAGCCGTTTTCACGCATGCCAACGCGGTCGCCCAACTTTTCGCCAAAGGCGGCGTGTATGCGGCGCTTCCCATTGTCACCGTGCTGGCATTCTCCTTCGTGCACGGCGCCTTTGCACACAACCTGTGGTCGCTGCTCGGCATCGAAGCCGCCCAGAGAGATCAGGTGCGCAAGACAGAAACGGTCCAGAAAAGAAAAGTTCAGCGCAAACGTCCCCGCGCCTACGCTCAGGTCAATCCTTTTCACAATGTGGACTAACAGGAGGTTTCAAGATGCATGACATAGCAAACGAAGCACTCAAATTCATCGACCTCAATATGTACAATGTCCTTTTTCTCTTCCTGGTCGGTTTCATCGGCGGCCTGGTGAGCGGCTTTATCGGTTCAGGCGGCGCTTTTGTCCTGACTCCGGGCATGATGAGCCTGGGGGTGCCCGGAACCATAGCGGTAGCCAGCAATATGTGCCACAAATTTCCCAAAGCCCTGGTGGGAGCCTACAAACGGTTCAAATACGGTCAGGTGGATTTGAAGCTCGGGCTGGTACTGGCCGCAAGTGCGGGAGTGGGCGTTCAGATCGGCATAAAAATTCAACGGATGATTCTGGAAAAATGGGGTCAGGCGGGCTCCGACCTTTATGTGAGCCTCTCTTTCGTGGCCGTACTGGTAATCGTCGGGCTCTACGTTTTGCGCGACGCATTGAACATCTCGAAGTCGGGCGGCGCCGAAAAGGTGGCCCTCCTGGCCAGAAAGCTTCAAAGCATCAACTTGCCCCCCATGATCACCTTCAAGACCGCAAACATTCGCATCTCCTTCTGGTTTACGGTTCCCGTCGGTTTGGCCACCGGCCTGCTGGCGGCTACCATCGCGGTGGGTGGTTTCGTAGGCGTCCCCGGCATGATTTATCTCCTCGGGGTCTCGGGGCTGGTTGCCTCGGCTTCCGAACTGGTGGTCGCCTTCGCCATGGGTATGGGCGGCTCGATAAACTGGGCGATGCATGGCATGGTGGACATAAGGCTGGTGCTGATCATCCTGGCCGGATCGCTCCTGGGCGTTCAGCTGGGCGCCATCGGCACTACTTATGTCAAGGAATACATGATTAAAATGGTCATGGCCACCATCATGCTGATCGTAGCGGTGAGCAGGGCCTTCGCGGTGCCCAAGTACCTGAGTGCGCTCGGTTTGATCGCCATGGACGGGGGCACGATCAAGGTGCTGGAGAAGATCAGTTTTGTCTCCATGTGCTTTGCTCTTCTCACCGGAGCGACGATTATCCTGGTCAGCATGTGGAAAGCGAGAAGAGTGGCCTACAGCCCGGATAATTTGCCTGCCGAGGCCTGATAAGTCCGACAATCGCAAAACAGGCATCCTGGTTTTCCAATCGAAAGGCCATCGATCGGCCCCTCGGGTCCCAAAATCGGTGGCTTTCTTTTCTGTCCCTGAAGACCGGAACGATTTACCGCTGTGGCGCGTTTTCCGCGCCTCTCCGACCGGAAGTCGGGAAGGCATGGTTTTTGCTGACAAAAAACGGGGTGTCGGTGTTCGAAGGCGATCAGATCGTGCTGTATGGAATTTTTGAGTCTCACTGCCCTTAAGAATCCATGGAGTCGCCGGTCAATGAAATTTCCGACAACTTTGAACATACGCCAGATGGTGATGGTTGCTTTTGTTCTGCTGATCACCGTTACGGGCTCTTTTGGAGCCTTTTCCTTCAACCGGCTGCGGGCGGTGGAGCAGAAGCAGCACTTTGTGGAAACTTTCGACGATCTTCGAAATGATATACTGGAAGCCCGCAGGTACGAAAAGAATTACCTGCTGTACGGTTCGGTCGACGATCTGGCGGAAAATCGCAAATTCACGCAACACAGTCTGGAACTCTTCGAAAAGGAAGGCCTGGAGACAAAAAATCTGAAGGCCCGTTCCATGCTCAAAGAAATCAAGCAGAAGCTTATCGATTACCAGGAACTGATGAAAGGATTGGAACTGCGACCCGCCGACAGAGCCGGGTTGCAGGATCAGTTGCGGGAACGGGGCAAGAGTCTGGTCACACTCTCCCAAAGGCTGGTCTCCTTCGAACGTGAACGGATACTGGTTATCGTGGGTTCCCTCGAGTCACTGCTTCTTATCTCGCTGGGAGTCACCATCCTGGGGGGCGCGCTGCTTATTCCCATGATTTCGGCCAAGGTCGTCACCCCCCTCCGCCATATTGAAAGGATCACGCATCGCATTGCCGGAGGAGATCTCAGCCCGATCGCGGTCAAGGGCACACATGACGAGACGCAGCGGGTGGTGGAGGGATTCAACAAGATGATCTCCGAACTGGAAAAGAGGCAGGAGCAGTTGCTTCAAGCCAAGAAACTGGCTTCTCTCGGGACCTTGACCTCGGGGGTTGCCCACCAGTTGAACAATCCCCTGAACAACATCTCCACCTCGTGCCAGATTCTTCTGGAGGAATTCGATAAAGCGGAGCCCGCATTTTCCCTTCGCATGTTAACCAATATCGAACACGAAGTTCATCGGGCCCGCGACATAGTGCGGGGCCTTTTGGAGTTTGCCAGGGAAAAGGAATTTTGTCTGACACGCAGTACGCTTCTGGATGTGGTGGAACGCGCGGTCAAGCTTATTGTCAGTCAATTGCCCCCCGGCATCGAGATCTCACTGGACGTTCCGCGGGAGCTTTATCTCAATCTTGATTCTCACCGGATGGAGCAGGTGTTTCTCAATCTGTTCGAAAATGCTATTCTGGCTATCGACCCCCCCGGGCAACTCGTGGTCAAGGCGAGGCCCGACGCGTCCTCAGGACAGGTGCTCATTACGGTCGAAGACACAGGCAGAGGGATTCCCCAGGCGGCGATGGGGAGGATTTTCGACCCGTTTTTTACCACACGGGAAGTTGGAACGGGAACCGGTCTTGGGCTGTCGGTGGTTTTGGGGATTGTGCAAAAACATCGCGGTTCGATATCGGTTGAAAGCAAAGAGGGGGAAGGCACAAGGTTCGCCATGCGCTTTCCACTGGAACAGGCTTGCTGATCAGACAGTCTCATGAGGTTAGGACTTACCAGTGGCCGGAACCCGTATCCTGATAGTCGATGACGAGCAGATAGCCCGAGAGAACCTCGAACACGTGCTGAAGAGCGAGGGCTATCAGACCGTGAGCGCAGCCGACGGTCTGGCCGCGATCAGGGAACTCGAAAAAGAAGAGTTCGACGTGGTGTTGTCCGACATCCGGATGCAGCCGGTAGATGGTTTTCAGGTGCTCGAAAGGGCTCGTGAGCTCTACCCGGGAATCGAGGTAATAGTCATTACCGGATATGCCTCGATTTCCTCCGCGGTTGAGGCTATGCAAAAAGGGGCCTACTACTATATTCCCAAGCCGTACAAAATAGATGAAGTAAGGATTCTGGTAAAACAGGCCGTCGAGAAGCGGGGGCTTCGCCGGGAAGTGATGGAACTGCGGCAGCGGGTTCGCGAGCAGAACAACAACACCCTTCTGATCGGCAAATCCCCGGAGATGGAAAACCTGCGAAACATGATCGAGCAGGTAGCGGTTTCCGATTCCAGCGTGCTGATACTCGGTGAGACCGGTACGGGCAAGGAACTGGTGGCCAGAACCCTCCACAATTGCAGCCCCAGGGCCCAGAAACGCTTTCTGGCCATCAATTGCGGCGCCTTCAGCGAAGAACTGCTGGCAAACGAACTCTTCGGACACGAACGCGAAGCTTTTACGGGTGCGAAAAACATCAAGCGAGGCCTGCTGGAAGCCGCGCAGGGCGGCACGGTATTCCTGGACGAGATAGGGGAAATGCCCCTGTTCATGCAGGTAAAGCTTTTGCGCGCGCTGCAGGAACGCGTGACCATGCGGGTAGGAGGCATACAGGAAATACCCATCGACATCAGGATCGTGGCGGCCACCAACAGGAATCTCAAAAAGGAGATCGAGTGCGGCACCTTCCGCCAGGACTTTTATTACAGGCTGAACGTAATAACGCTCCAGGTGCCGCGCCTCGCGGACCGAAAAGACGACATATTACTGCTGAGTCTTCATTTTATTCAGAAGCTTGCCAAATTACAGGGAAAGCCCGTGGCCAAAATCTCCGACCGCGCAGCGGAGATTCTTCTTTCTTACGAATATCCCGGCAATGTGCGTGAATTGGAAAATATCATCGAAAGGGCGGTTACCCTGTCCAACGGACAGAATATCGACCTGGCGCATTTACCGCTCGACCTGCAGCAACTCGCCTTGAGGGTGCAGCCCAGACCCAGGGAATTTTTAACCCTGGACGAAAACGAACGAAACTATGTTCAGTGGGTATTGCAACAGGTCGACGACAACAAGACCAAGGCGGCGGAAATCCTCGGTATCGACAGGGTGTCGCTGTGGAGAAAGATCAAACGGTACGAATCATAAATCAGGAACGTTATGCGCCTTCCATTCCTT
Source organism: Syntrophobacteraceae bacterium (assembly GCA_049964955.1). Taxonomy (GTDB): domain Bacteria; phylum Desulfobacterota; class Syntrophobacteria; order Syntrophobacterales; family Syntrophobacteraceae; genus SbD1. The sequence continues at coordinate 45,588 of JBMFWU010000011.1, read as the reverse complement.
TCGCCCAAAAAGAGCAAGCCTTCTCCGGAACAGACACTGGAGTGGGTCCGGTCGCTTTTTGCCAAATTTCAGCGCATTCAAAAATACAACACCAGGGCTCTGGAAACCATGGCCGAGATGGACCGGGCGCTTGGCGGCGAATACATCTTCGACCGCGCATTTCTGGAGAGTTCGGTTCGCGAGTTGAGCGGGCTGGTCTACCAGGTGGCCTACAGCCTGAATGCCATGTCCCGGAACGGATACATCGCTCTCTACGACCGGTATCAAAGCATAAAGATCACCCTGGAGGATATAGTGGCGGGTGGCATGGGGCCTCTCAGCGCCAGTCTGGCGCTGCCCTACTCCATTCTGGGCGCGGAGATGGAACCGCTGGCCGGCGGCTTGAACGTTTGCCTGGCGGAGGCCCGAAACCGGCTCGATATCCCCGCCCCGGACGGCTTTGCCATAACGGTGGCCGGCTGCTCCCGGCTTCTCCGGGCCATTAAGGCCGGAGAAAAGGTTTTTCCGCAGGATTTGGCCGAGGCGATTCACTACCAGGTCGAAGCCCTTTTGGCGCGGACTTCGGGTCCCCTCTCTTTGACGGTGCGAGTTTGCTCTTCGGATACAACCCTGGAGATACCGGAAAAGATCGTGGACCCCGGGGAACTCCTGGAAACGTGCAAACTGGCTCTCTCCCAAAACCCGGGGGCGATGGGCGGAAACGAAGATCGCGGGGTGGCCCTGGCCGTGCACCAAACAATACCGGCGCACCTGGCCGGGTCGCTGACCACCGTGACCTCCGCCGGGCCTTTGCGCGGGCTGTATTGTATTGCGGCCTGGCCGGTGGACACCCCGCAGCAAAAGGAGACCTTTTACCTTCACAGGACTTACCCTTTCGACCTGGTCGAATCCGAGTTGAAAGCAAAACCGGCATCCAGACCGCTCTATCCGGGCGTGAGCCCTTTAACGCCGGGAGTAAAGGGCTTATATCGGGGCTCCGCCCTGCTGGGCGTCTCTTTTCTTCGAAAAATAGCCGAATCCGCGGCGGCCTTCGAACGCATTCTCGGTTACCCGCAGGACCTCAACTGGTTGCGCGGGGATGCCGAGCGGCCCATCATGGTAAACGTAAGCCCCACCCGAATGCAGGAACTCGGCCCTGCCGATGGGCCCGAAAACGGGGGGGAAGTCGCCCTGCTTCCTCCCCGGTGGCTGCTCAGCGGAGGCGAAACGGCGCAGACGGGTGTTGCCGCCGGGCCTGTGGTTCATGTTCGTGACAGCGAACTCGATAGTTTTCCGCACGGCGCGGTCGCGGTAATGACGCACGCCAGTCCCCGGTTCAGCCCGGTGCTGCGCAGGGCCTCGGCCGTGGTGACCGAAGTGGGCGCATCCATCGGACACCTGGCGACCATTGCCAGAGAACTGCGGGTCCCGGCCATATTCGGAGCGACCGGCGCCCTCCGGCGATTGGACGAGGGGACCGTGGTGACAGTGGATGCGGGCGCAAAAATGGTTTACCCGGGTATCGTCGAGCATCTTCTGGCCTCCCGTGACTCCAGCACCGAACTCTACCCGACCGATCCGGAATATGTAACGCTCCGTCGCCTGCTGCGCTGGGTAATGCCCCTCGACCTCATCGATCCCGACTCCGAAACGTTCACCGTGGCCAATTGCCACACCTACCACGACATTATTCATTTCGCTCACGAGAGGTCCATCGAGGAGCTTCTCAAGATCCAGGACCACGACCCCGGACTCAAAAGCCGTTATGTACGCAAGCTGGAAACCGATGTTCCGATCGATCTATTCGTGCTGGACATCGGCGCGGGGGTGCGCTCCGCGGCCGGAACGACCATCCGCTTGGAGGACGTGGTCTCCAGGCCCTTTTTGGCCTTTTTGGGCGGCCTGACACTCAAGGACGTCTGGGACCGGGACGCACGCCCCTTGAGCATGCGAGACGTCATCTCGGGGCTTGACCACAACTTTTCCACCGTGATGGAAGTCCCCGAACATGCGGGGAAAAATCACGCGATCCTGACTGGAAACTACATGGATGTCGGCCTGCGGCTCGGTTACCATTATTGTGTGATCGACAGCTATCTCAGCGGCAATGTCAACCAGAATTACGCATACTTCCGATTCGCAGGCGGATTTGCCGATCCGGAGCGCCGCAAACGTCGGGCGGAACTCATCAGGAGTATCCTGGATCGCCTGCGCTTCAAGGTGACGGTGCGGGGAGATCTCGTTTTGGGTAAACTCAAACTGGTGGAAGACCGGGAACTCACTAACGTTCTCGGGGTCCTTGGACAACTCACCGGGTTTACCCGGCAGATCGACCTTTCCATGGATTCGGATGGCCGGGTGGAGCAACTCGCCGGCCTATTCCGGGAAAAAACCGGTCTGGATAACATCTAATGCAAGGATATGACACGTGAGTGTTGTCTCTGAATTATTGAACAGGCGGCGTGAGCGGCGGCTGGCCCGGGCCGCCAAATTTATGGACGATCTCAAGGCCCGGTATCACACCTTTCGAATTCTACTGGCCAACAATGAGTACTCGCTGGATCTCATGAGGTCGGTGGAACAGTCTTTGAAATCCGGAAGTTCCGATCTTCCCGAGGTGACCGAGGAGCTTTTGAGCGTTACCTACGAATTGGTCGACGGGCTCAACCAGCTGAGCGACGACCGTCACGCAAGGCTTTATGAAACATACCACAACCTTGCGGACGCCATCCAGGAGGAACTCGACACCTTGATGACGGCGGAGTCCCGCACCACGGCCTGTGTATTCCTGGACGATCTGACAAACGATCTGAGGGGAGAGGTGGGCGGTAAAGCCGTTAACCTGGCGCTGTTGCGAAAAGCGGGGTTTCCCGTCCCCAACGGCTTCGCCGTGACTTCGGTGGCCTGCCGGGCAGTGCTCGCCTCCAATGGTCTGGACGATTTCATCCGTCAAAAGGCCCAAAAGCTGGAGGCCGGCTACCATCGCGGCGCGGACTTCGAAGGGGACACGGAGGAAATCGGACGTCGTATTCTCGATGCGGTTTTTCCCGAAGAATTCGAAAAGGAGCTTTCAGCCGCCTGGCAAAGCCTCGCCTCGTCCTATCCCGAGGGCCGTGGCCGGGCGGCCATATCCGTGAGAAGCAGCGCCCTTGTGGAAGACCGGGCGGAACATTCTTTCGCCGGTCAGTTCAAAAGCGTGCTGAACGTGGTCTCGTTCGAAGGCTTGAAGAATGCATTAAAGGAGGTCATCGCCGGCAATTACAGCTCCCGGTCGATTGCCTACCGGTTGCATGCCGGACTTCCCCCGGCCCGGCACGACATGGCCGTATTGTGCCAGCTGATGGTCCCGGCCCGGTCCGCCGGAATCGTGTTCACCGTGGACCCTGCGACGCCCGAAAACGGGCGCATGCTCATCAGCGCGGTCCCCGGCCTGGGAATTGCGGCCGTTGGCGGCAGCGCTCCGGCCGACATCTACAGGCCCGCGCGAAAACCGACGGACACCGAGCGGGTGGGGGACCAGGCCCAAATCGCCGCAAAAACTCACCGGGTGGACGCCAAAAGCGAAGGAGGCATCGAGGAAATAGAGTTACCCGAGACCGAACGCAACCAGCCGGTGCTTTCCGAAGAACTGATCCGCTCCCTGGTCCGCCTCGGCCGCAGAATCGAAAGCCTGATCGGAAAACCGCAGGACATCGAGTGGGCGGTTTCAACGGGAGGCGAGATTCATGTCCTTCAATCAAGGGACATCCGACTCTCTTTAAAGAACAGGCAGGCGGCGGAAATCGCCCGGGGAGAGCTGCTCTTGAGGGGAGGGGTTTGCGCTTCGCCGGGCCGAAGCATCGGAAAGGTCAAAGTAGTCCATTCCACCCGCGATTTTGAGGCCTGGCGGAAAAATTCCGGACGTGAGCCCCGGATCCTGGTGCTGCGGCAGAGCCTCTCCGATGCCGCCGCCTTCATGTCGGATTTCGAAGGCGTGGTGGTCGATCTGGGCAACCCCGCCGACCACCTGGCCGTTGTGGCCCGTGAATATTCCCGACCGATGATGACCGGGGCGGGAAAGGCCGTCCAAACCCTCCAGGACGGCCAGTGGATTGTTCTGGACGCCGATATGGGCATGATTTTCAAGGCGCCCGAAGATGCGTGGACAGAAGAGTCGAAACCGGGGGAACCGTCCCGCCGGGTCCGCGGGGAATCCGCCAACGCGCAGCCCGAACCTTTGTCCCACTCCCCGCGGCTAAAACAGCTGATCCTGCCGCTAAACCTCACCGATGCCTACGGTCCGTCCTTTTCCATCCGGGAATGCCGCTCGATTCACGACCTCATCCGGTACGCCCACGAAATGGCCGTCCTGGCGATGTTTCAGACCGGAGACGAGTTTCTGGAGTCGGCCGAAGTCCTGGTGAGGCGCCTGGAGGGCACGGCTCCCCTGCACTTCCTGATGATCGACCTGGGCGGAGGCATCGCTCCCGACAGCAAAAAATTCAAGGTCCGCCTCGAAGATGTCTTCTCCGTTCCCCTGCTGGCGCTGTGGCGGGGAATAATGACGCCCGGACTGCGCTGGAACCAGCCGCCGCCGGGCGCCATGCCCACAGGGCTTCTTTCCCGTTCTCTGCTGGACTCGGCAAGCGCCCGGCCCATAGGGCAGCAAAACTATGCGCTGATCACTCGCGACTATCTCAATCTCAATGCCCGTGTCGATTACCATTTCGCCATGGTGGACGCGGTCTGCGGCATGAACCCCCGGGAAAATCACATCCGGTTCCGGTTCAAAGGGGGCGGCACCACCGCCGTCCAACGGGAGAGACGGGCGCAGTTCATTACCGAGGTGCTTCAGGGAAATGGTTTTTTCGTCGACCAGCGCGGTGATTTGGTGACCGCCTCCATTCTGGAAACCCAACAGCCGGAAACCGAGGAGCGGCTGGTCATGCTGGGAAGGCTGCTGGGCTTCAGCCGGCAACTCGACGCCACCATGCGCGACGACACCGTCGCCGGAAAAGTGGCCCGCGCATTTTTGGACGGCGACTACGCCCTGAAAACCCTATGCGATGAAGCATAACCGTTCATGAAGCACGGTTCACACATGATAAAAACGCATGGCGGGCAGTTCGACCGCGGTGAGCATATTTCCGTAAGCCGCTCCCGTGTCTATTCCGATTTTATCCGCGGTGACGAAGGGCGTTTCGAAACGGGTGTGGCCGAATACGGTAACCACACCAGAGGGGTCTTCGTACTGCAGGAATCTATCCCGAACGGTTAGAAGACGATCCAGGGGACAATTTTCCAGCTCCTCCCCCGGGATTGTCCCGGCATGAATAAAGAGATAGGGCGGGTGGGAAGGCCCTTCCAGCCTGAAGTACGTCCGGAGTGTTTTAAGAAACAGGATATGTTCCGCCGGCATGAAGGAAAGGTCTGCAAGAGAAGAGACCGGACTGTCCGAGTAACTCTTCAATGTTTCTTCGATGCCCGCCGCCCGAAGCGTTCGCAGATGATCCAGACTGCCCGTCCGGGAATACTCCAGCAGTTCATTTTCGTGGTTTCCGAGAAGAAACACCGCGTTTCGCACCTTCTTCTTAACCTCCAGAAGGTACTCGATCACTTCACGGCTGGCGGGCTGTCTGTTGATGTAATCCCCCAGAAAAATCAAAAAATCTCTCTCCGGGTCGAAAGGAAGCCTTCGGATAAGGGAAGTGAGCTTCCGGCAGTGCCCGTGAATGTCGCCTACGGCGAATATCTTCTGATTCCCGAAGGGCTCCAACTGCTTGACCTTTCATGATCGACATTTGCGCCATGGGCGAAGAACGAGAAGAATGTGCCGAAATTCCCGGCATCCGGCGCCAACACAAAGCGAAATCCATCCTGAAATGATATCCCATCACAGTCGTTACTCAAAGGGTTAAAATGGATGGTTCTACAGAACCGCCCTTGAGGTCCCGGAGGTTCTCAAAGCAGCCTCGCTATCGCTACTCGCCTGTCCGCATTTTCAGGCTCCACCGGGTCGGCGAATTCACAGCCCTCGTATTTTGCTTTACCTGTTCGGTGAAAAGTCTCTCACAAAGTTTGATTTCTTTCCTTCCCGCCTAAAATAGACTTTATAAAAGAAGACCGAAAATGTAAGCCTCATATGCAAGGAGTGAAGAACAAGAACCAAAGAAATTAAATGTCGAGGACATTGATCGAAAAACTTGGCAGTCCCCCAAAATCGATACCGACCCCAAAAGGACCGTGAACGGAAAGGCCCCCATTGCCCAATGAGTTTCTGATTTACACAGTCCCCGGTGGGTTCAAAATCCGGCGCTTTGGACGCCGGACGCGCTAAATCATGCAATTTTGGGGTGGGTCCAAAATGACCATGCAGATGGGTCCATCTTTATCCGGGGGTGACAGTAAGTTCCCCCATGAGGAATAAGAACAGTCCACCCCTCCCGAAGCCGATGTTAACCGACTTCTGGATATTGCGACTCCTCAGGAAAAAGTTTTCCTTCTGTCTTACCTCCAGACTGCTGCCCGAAGAGGTGAAATTTTTGAATGGAAATGGGAAACGGATATTGACTTCAAAGGGCGGCAGGTTCGGCTTGGAACAAGGAAAACGAAAGATCAGACCATTAAATATACATGGATCCCGATGACCAACATACTTTTCGAAGCTCTTCAGGCCTGGTACCTGACCCGGCCGGAGGATATCAAAAACTCACCTTACGTTTTCGTATCCCTTCAGAAAGGGCAGAACGGGAACAAAGGCGACACTCCCTTCTGGTCGACAAGCACGGTTTTTCGATGCAGTCGGCTCAACAATTGCTGCGGCATAGACGTTTGTCCACGACCGAAAAATATTTGGAACCGATTCACCGGGGAATGTCGTCCATCATGGATGCGGTCGGGTCTGACTATGACCGGTCCCTTCCAGGGGAACAGGTCGCGGAAAATTCGGATCTCATTTCTGCAGGAACCACTTCCGCCCCCCCTTTGGAAACTTCAACTCAGGCTAAGAAGCCCCTTCCAGAACTCCCTTCTAAAGAAAAAGGGGCCACGGCAAATACCGTAACCCCTTGATATCCCTACATAGTCCCAACGGGACTCGAACCCGTGTCTTCGGCGTGAGAGGCCGATATCCTAGGCCACTAGACGATGGGACCCGGAGAAAAAAAAATTGGCTGGGGGACTAGGATTTGAACCTAGGTAGGCAGATCCAGAGTCTGCAGTCCTGCCGCTGGACGATCCCCCAACGCATCGAAGCACAATAAACAAACCTTGCTCCGAAGTCAAGGCCAAAGCGCACCCGGAACTCCTCTACGCAAGGATTTCCACAACGGACCAATCCCTGCTATAATTCATTCACTTGAATCTTTTTGTGGAGGGGAATGGATGACTACTGTGATGCCGGAAGGCGAAGCGCTGCGCAGGGCTGTAAAATGGATCTCGGAAGAGATCGGGGAGCACCCGGATAAATCCGTACAGAAGCTCGTAAATGAGGCCGTGGCCCGGTTCGACCTCTCCCCCCGGGACACCGATTTTTTGATGTCCTTTTACAAAAAAGGGGGAAGTACTCCCCAGGCCAACTGAATCCTAGAGACCCGCCCGGACCAGGTCGTGGAGCCGGATGATTCCGACCACCCTGCTTTCGCCGTCCAGCACCGGAAGGACCGATATCTGGGAAGGGCGGTTTTCCATGAGGCTCAGGGCTTCGACGGCGAGCCGGCTTTCTTCTATCACCACCGGGTTGGCCGTCATGAGGCTGTCGATCTCCCGGTCGAGCAGGTTTTCCCCGGACTGCACGGCCCTTCGCAAGTCCCCGTCGGTAAAAATCCCCAGAAGATCTCCGGTGGCGGAAACGACCAGGACGGCCCCCATCGCCTTTCCGGTGAGCATCACCAGAGCGTCGCGCATGGGCGTGCCGCTCATCGCAACGGGCAGTTCGGCCCCCGAGTGCATGAGGTCCTTTACCCGGAAAAGCAGCCGGCGGCCCAAAGCGCCCGACGGATGGAGCCGGCTGAAATCCTCGGACGAAAAACCTTTGAGAGTCAGAATGCATCCCGCAAGCGCATCTCCCAGAACCATCGCCGCGGTGGTACTGCTCGTGGGGGCAAGATTTAGCGGGCACGCCTCGGAATCAACCGATGCGTCCAGACAGATGTCGCAATCCCGGGCAAGGGTCGAGTGCATCTTGCCGACCATCGCTATGGTTTTGAGGCCCAGGCGCTTAAACATTTGCAGCAACTGCACCACTTCGCCGGTCTCTCCGCTGTTGCTCAAAAAAAGACCGACATCCCCGCGCTGAATTATCCCGAGGTCCCCGTGCATCGCCTCGACCGGGTGGATGAAAATGGAGGGCGTGCCCGTGCTCGAAAGGGTCGCCGAGATCTTTCCGGCCACGATGCCCGACTTTCCCAAACCGGTAGAGATCACCTTCCCTTCCATTCGCGAAAGGAGTGCTGCGGCCATTTCAAATTCAGGGCCGATCCGGTCGCAAAGACATTCCAGAGCGGCTATTTCCTTGCGGATCAGCTCTTTTGCAAGATCAAGACATGAAATCATATTGTTTGTACCGCCAAACCTGTCAGCTTTTCACGTTGAGATAATTTCTCAGACTGAATTGCGCGTTGTTGATTTTGAGTTTTCTGCGGATGTTTTTCCTGTGGGTGTGCACGGTGCTCTCCGCAATGTTCAGTTGCCGGGCTATCTCGTCGGTTGTCACCCCGTTTTTAATGAGCGAGGCGATCTGCAGTTCGGTAAAAGAGAGCGCCATGGCCACGCGGGAGTCGACGGCAAACCCGGTGGTGAGATCTTCAATCTGCTTGGTAAGCATTTCGAGTTGGACGGAATGGTTGTGAAGGCCCGGATCGTTTTTAAGCTTTACCACCATGGGTATGACCAGGTTTCTGAGTTTCATCGCGATCCGCTTTTCCACTTCCTCCCGTTCGCGTTCGATATTTTGGGCGAAAACGGAAAGCGCCCTGTTGGTATCCAGAAGCTGGGTATTCAGGGTTTCCAACCGCTGCTGCTGCGCGAGCAGGTCCTCGCGGCTTTTTCCGAGATCGTCTATCAGCCGCTTGGATTTCCGCTCATTTTCCAGGGCCTTGAGGGCCCGCACCACCGAGTGGTAGAGCAGCTCATTTTGAAAGGGTTTTTCCAGCAGGTCGAACGCCCCCAGCTTGAGCGCGCGGATAGCGATCTCCTTATCGGCATAGCCGGTTATGATGATGATTTTCGAATCGCCGCCGAACTGCGAAATGAGGTCCAGACCGCAGACATCCAGGATGAAGATATCGAGCAGGATTATATCGCACCGCTCTCGCCTGGCGCCTTCAAGGGCCGCCTCCGCATTGGGGAAGGCTTGCGCGTTAAGCCCCCAGCTCTGAATCACCTCGGTCAGGGTTTCGCAAACCAACTGGTCGTCGTCCACCACCATGACCCTGGAATTCTTGAAAGCTTCCAAATCGTCCACTTTCAATCATCTCCTTCGGAGCACCAAAGCGACCAAAATGCTAAAAGATTATAAGATACACCGATCGTGCGGGATGCCGAATGCCCCTTGGTTGACCACCTGCCCCACTGTTTTACTCTCGGGTACTCTGTTACCAAAAAATCGAACTAAACGCAATAAATTAGCTATTTAGTATGAAATGCCCTATAATAGCCACAAGCTTGTATTCGAAAATTTTTCGGCAGCGTTTAAGTGCAGATTTCTGAAAGCCGATTTATAGTAAAATAGATTTTGTCGATATATTACTCATCACTTGCGATACGGTATCGAGCTGACATGGCAAAAGTGCTCCTCGTTGAATACGACCAGACTTGGCAAAATATTGCCATGCAAGGCCTGAGCGCCCACAGGGTGGAATGCTCCACGGCGTTGAGCGAGGCCTACAAGCGGCTGGAAAACGAAGTCTTCGACGTTATCGTGGTGAGTATAGAAACCAACTACGGCGATAACGTTCGAAGCCTCAAGGGCAAGCTTCCGCCCAATACCCCCGTGCTGGTGGCCAGCGAGCAGACAAAAACCGAAAATGTGGTCCAAACGATCCGGGCCGGTGCCTTCGATTTCATCGTCAAACCCTACAATGCGGCCAGGATCGGTGTTGCCGTCGAGCAGGCACTGGAAAACCGGGCACTTCGCAACGAAATCGACTACCTGCGGCGCACCCAGGACATCACCTACGATTTCGACCGGATCATCGCCGCAAGCCCGGCGATGGAAAAAGTCATCTCCACCCTGAAAAGGATTGCGGACTCGGAGGCCACTATCCTTATCACCGGAGAAACCGGGACCGGCAAGAGCATGCTCTCCGGCACGGTACACTACAACAGCCGAAGACGCACCAAGCCGTTCGTGAAAATCAACTGCGCAAATATTCCCGAGACACTTCTGGAAAGCGAGCTTTTCGGACACGAACGGGGGGCTTTCACGGGGGCGACCAAAACCCGCACCGGAAGACTCGAGCAAGCCAACGGAGGCTCGGTTTTCCTCGACGAAATAGGCGAACTCACCCCCGCGCTGCAGGCAAAGCTTCTGCGGGTGCTCGAAGAAAAATGCTTCGAGCGGCTGGGAGGCAATCAGACCATCCGCACCGATATCCGCATCATCGCGGCGACCCACAAAAACCTCGAAGCCAACGTGGAGGCCGGCACTTTCCGGCAGGATCTCTACTACAGGATCAATGTATTACGGGTACACCTCCCGGCCCTGCGAGAGCGGGCCGAGTGCATCGAACCCCTCGCCAAATACCTGCTGGAAAAAACCTGCCGCGAACTCAAGAAGAATTTCAACGGTTTTACCCCGGGGGTCATGGACCTCTTCAGACGCCACACCTGGCCGGGAAACGTGCGCGAGCTTTCCAACACCATCGAACGGGCGGTTCTGCTGGAAGAAAGCAACCGGATAACCCTGGAGAGCATCTCGGTTTCAGGATTTTCGCAGAAAGCCGACCCCCCTTCCTCCAAGCCCATAAAAGACCTGGAGACAAGCGAAAAAGACCTGCTTGTAAAAGCCCTCGAACTGGCCGACTGGGTCCAGAAAGACGCCGCCATCCGCCTCGGAGTAACGGCGCGCAAGCTCAACTACATGATTCGAAAACACGGCATTACCCACACCCGATGGCG
>JBMFWU010000011.1:0-34412 GCA_049964955.1 Syntrophobacteraceae bacterium | reverse complement strand
GAGCTTTTCAATGTTCGTCCTGGCGAACTCGATATCCGGATCGAGTTCCAGCGCCATGGCGTAGAGGCGGATGGCTTCGGGTTTATTGCCCAGTTCTCTCAGGTTTGAGCCGATGTTGGCGTAGTCTATTGCGGAGCCGGGGTCCAGTTCGATCGCCCGTTCGAAGGAAGCGATCGATTCGTTGTGTCGTTTTAACTTGAAGTAGCAAAACCCCTTGAGATTGAAGATTTCCTTGAGATCGGGATTTGCCTTTTCGGCCAGCGTCAGAGCTTCGAGGGCCTCCTCGTATCGTTCCAAATCCTTGAGGCACGAAGCAATGTGGACGTGTATGCTTCCGATTTCTCCCGGATCGGGGGACTGGTCGAGCGCACGGGTAAAGAGGGCAAGGGCGGCCTCGACGTCTCCTCGAAGCTCGAGGCTGTGAGCGAAGAAAAATGTGAGATCGTAGCGGGGACCGAAGGTTGCCAGAAGCCGGTCCATTTGCGTGACCAGTTCGTCGCCGTCCAGTCCGCGCAGCATGGTGCGGGCTGCGTGCTGCGCGAAGTCGGTGTTACGGGTGTGATCGAGAAAGTGGGCGCCGGGAACGATCATGTAGACCGCGGGGACCTGCAACTCCGGATGGGTGACATTTACCGCGAGCACCTGGAGGCCGGTTTTGGAAAGCGCCTCGACACACCTCTCGATTTCCACCCGGATGTTTTCGTCTTCGTGATCGGGCATATCCCGGATGGAAATGCTGCCGTTGTTTACGGTCATGAAGGCGGCTTCTTCGAGGCTCGTATACTTGGGAAGCGTAGGCCTGTAGGAGGTACGGCTCTGGAAATCGCCGGCAAGCTGGGCCACCTCGGTAAGCGCCCGGCAGAGAGATTTTTCGGGGTTGGAGGTCGTTCCGGCAGTAAAGACTATTTCGCTGCTTTCGGGAAAAGTGGTCGGATCGTAGGCCAGGGCCGCAACGGTCGGCACTCCGGTATCGAGCGAGAAGTCGCGCAAAAAAAGCTCGATCCCGTTCTTTTGAAATTTTTCCAGAAGTTCGATGGCCGCCGGGTCCTTGATCGAAGCGGTATCGATTTCCGGAGTAAGAGTCCCGTCGTAGGTGACAATCGAGCCGACATGCCTTTCGACCACTTCGCAAAGCCCCTGCAGGATGGCTTCCTCCAGAGTGTTTCCGCTGGCCGGCCCATTATATTCATTGATCGTGTAAAACCAGTCGATCGGGACCCACTGCTCTTTCCCCAGAGTGAGATTGCGCGCCTTTACCCACCGCAGGGGCAGATCGTCCAGAAACGTACGACATAGTTCCGCAGGCGTGCTCGTGTCGTAGACCGATTTTTTCAGGTCCTCGATCGAAACCGCAAAGTCATCGAGTTCTTTGTACCGGAAAACGGGAAATGGAAAGGTCTGGATGAAGGAAAAGAAGCTGAAACGCTCGATGAGTTCCATGAGCGCGCTGGCTTCGGATTGCGTTGCGGTTGCGCCCTTACCCATCTGTTTTTTGGTCCCGGTGAACCGGGTGGCGTCTTCGCCGCACAGGCTTATAAAAACAGGGATATCAAGCCTTCCGGTATCGATTCGCATCGTCTTGGCGAGCACATCCCGGTTTAGCCGGGACAAGCGCTCCCGCACCCAGGCAATCGTCTGATCGGGCGTCCTGGCCTTATCCTGGTCGTGGCTGTATTTTTTGAAACTGTCTTGGATATCGATATTTGCAATCATGAAATCACCTGAGCCGTTCAGTTATGGACCGCCTCATCTTCCTGCTCTTCGCTTTTGCGGATCAGTTCCAAAAGCTGGAAGGCGGCGCGCGGCGAGAGGTAAACACGGGGCATGCCCTTTATCTTGTTGAAATCCTGGACGCATTTCGGACGCTGGAGAGCAATCTTTATGAGCGTCTCGTTTGTAAGTATCCGGAAGGGGGCGCGATCGCGGCGGCGGGCCTCTTTTTCCCGGAACAGGTAGAGCGCCTTGAGAATGCGCTTGCCCGCAACGTCCAAGGACTTTGCACCATAGATATGCAAAAAATCCCCCGGGCGGAAGATCTTTTTCACCACCTGCTGGGTGCAGACTTTTTCCGAGGCCTCCCGGGCAGTTTCGAGCAGTTCCTGTTCTTCGAGCTGCAACGCCAGCCTGTGCCGCAGCGGAATGAGAAAGTGGGTGTCAAATCGGGCATACTCGATCTGCTCGTCGCGAAGGGGACGCCGCCCCCAGTCGTAGCGCTGCCATTTTTTGTCCAGACTGATCCCGAAGTGTTCGAGCAGAATCGGCGCAAGCCCCAGCTGCCTGTAGCCGAGGATCTTTGCGGCGACCGAAGTATCGAAAACATTGCGCACCACGAACTTGAAATCACGCTTGAGCCCGGCGATGTCATTGGGGGCGGCGTGAAAGATTTTTTCCACCTCGGGGTTTTGCAGCACCTCCCCGAACGGCTCGATATCGCCCACCGAAAGCGGGTCGATAATGTAATCCTTCTCGTTGCTCGATACCTGTATGAGGCAGATGCGGTTGAAGTAGGCGTAGAAGCTGTTCGACTCCGTATCGACTGCAATATGAGAGGATTCTTCGACCTCCCGGACGAATTGTAAAAAATCACGCTTGTTTTCGATCAGAACCACACTGTTCATGATGCAACTTTTCCGCCCTTTTCTCCTATGTTATTGTAAGACAGGAAAATGAGGCCGAAATGAACAAACGCAAAGGCAAAAGCTCCGAACCAATGCGCCGGTCCACACGGCGTACGCCGCCTTCAGGATTCTATACTCCGTTTCAGGAGTTAGATCAACTGTTTGGACCAACTTTTTCCGCGGGCGGCAGGCAAGAGCGGGTGCCGGAAGAAAAAGTCGAGTTTCATCCTGGCGATATCAAAGAAGAAACCGACGAGCGCTCTCTTTTTACGCGTGCGATGTCTGATGTAAGCCCACTAAACGGCGGAGCGCGCAAAAAGGTCCCGCTACGCCCCCCGGCAAGGAAGGGGCCGCGGTTTCTCGCCCGGGAGGAACTCGAGGCCTACGCCCAACTCGTGGACCTGGTAGCCGGCCACGGCCCCTTCGAGCTTTCCAACTCCGACGAATACATCGACGGAGCAGTCGTGGGAATTTCCCCCGATGTTTTAAAGAAACTGCGCGAAGGCTATTTCAGCCACCAGGACTGTCTCGACCTGCACGGGCTGACCCGGGAGCAGGCCCGAGAGGAGGTGAGAAGCTTCCTGATGGACTCCTTTGCCGCCAGGACCCGATGCGTACTGATCATCGCAGGCAGGGGCCTCAATTCCAAAGACAGAGAGCCGGTTCTCAAAAACAGCCTGATCGCATGGTTTTTGCGCGCTCCCTTAAAAAGAGTGGTCCTGGCATTCGCTTCGGCACGCGCCTGCGACGGCGGCTGGGGCGCATTCTATGTGCTTTTGCGCAAAAACGGAGACAAGTCCCCGCTGGTCACTCCGGCTCGATAATATTTTCCTCCATCAGCCACTCGATAATTTCGGTAAGCGGAAGCCCGACGACATTGGTGTAGGAGCCCGAAAGGGAGCGCACCAAAAAGGCCCCGGCCCCTTGAATGCCGTATGCCCCGGCCTTGTCAAAAGGTTCGCCCGTCTTTACGTATGCCGCTATCTCTTCGTGTGAAAGGGGTTTAAAGCGCACACGCGTGGCCACCGACCCAAGCCTGCAAACGCGGCCTTCGAAAGCGAGGCAGATGCCCGTAATTACCTCGTGTTCCCTGTTGCTAAGAGTTTCGAGCATTTGCGAGGCGCCCTCACCATCCGAAGGCTTCCCGAAGATGCGACCGCCGACAACGACTATCGTATCGGCGCCAAGCACCCAGGCGGAGGACTGGAGGACCGAAACGGATCGGGCCTTGAGACGGGCGCAATTTTGCGCAAAAGCCGCAGCGTCTTCCGGGCCAAGGCGCCCGTCCGGAACGGTCGGTTCTTCCACCGTGCCGGGCCTGACCTCAAAGAAAACGCCCGCAGAGCGCAACAACTCGCTTCTTCGCGGGGAGTTCGAAGCCAAAACGAGGGGCTTACGATTCCGAAACATAAGCTATGCCGGTTTCTCCCCGACGGGGCTAATCTCGTCGCCGCACCGGATCGGCCCCCCTTCGATCACTTTTGCGAAAACACCCTCGCGCGGCATGATGCAGTCTCCGGCCTGGTAGAAAATCGCACATTTTTTGTGGCATTCCTTCCCGATCTGTGTGATTTCCACCAGGGCCGATTCCCCCAGCCGGAACCTTGTGCCGATCGGAACGGCAGGCCAGTCAATACCCTCGGTAGCGATGTTTTCGGCAAAATCTCCGAATCCGACAGACAGCCCCGCAGCCTGAGCCTTCTCGATGCTCTCCTTTGCCAGGAAACTCACCTGCCTGTGCCATGCCCCCGCATGCGCATCTCCCTGGAGGCCGTGTTCGGCGGAAAGCCAAGCCTCCGCAACGGGTTCCTTCCGGGTCCCTTTTCGTTTGCTCACGGCAATCGAGACGATTTTCATCCGCACTCTCCCCGCTTTCCGACGCTCATTTTTCTTGTTGCTGCGCGCCACATTCTTCGGGCCCGCCCGCACCGGGCACCCTGTTCATGAGATCTCTCAAACTGACGGCCTCAAGATGTTCGAAAACGGCCCGGGTGGCCTCTGCCCAAACGGTCCTGGTAACACACTGTTCCGAGCGCTCGCACGCGCCGGCGCTGCCGATACAGTTGGTCAGCTTCAGCCCGCCTTCCAGAAGCGTCACCACCCCCGCAACGGTGATCTCCTCAGGCGGCCTGCCCAGCCGGTGCCCACCCTTTGCCCCGCGAACGCCTGTCACATAGTTGGCCTTCTTGAGGGGCATTGCAATCTGCTCCAGATACTTGACATCGATTCCCTGTCTCCGCGCGACCGCTCCCAACTGGACCGGTCCCTCACCCGCGTGGAGAGCAAGGTCGAGCAAGAACCGAACCCCGTACCTGCTTCTGGTCGACAGCTTCATGCGAACTCCTCGTGGATGGCGTTAAATGCTGTTGAATAAAGGGCCTTGTATAGTATCGTTTCGACCTCCCGGGGGTCAAGGGATAAAGCCCCGCCGCAGGGAACTGCAGAGCAAAATGCCCTCCAGCCCTTTGGCAGCAAAAAAACATTTGGAGTTTTGCCCGGTAATGTTATTTTACCCTCATCCCTATGAGGAAGGAATCCCCATGCATTCAAGAACGCTTGTGCTCAGATTTCCCAGAGAAGTTGTCGATAAGCCCATCATAGTCAACCTGGTGCGCGACTATCACCTGGATTTCAATATTCTCAAGGCCCAGATATTCCCGAGAAAAGAGGGAATGGTGGTAATGGAGCTGCGCGGTAAGCTCGATGATTTCGAAAAGGGGATCCGCTATCTGGAAGAATCCGGTGTTCAGGTCGAACCGGTGGGTCAGGGGATCCGCCGCGACGAAGAAAGGTGCACCCAGTGCGGCGCCTGTACCGCGGTCTGCCTCACCGGAGCGCTCCACGTCGCGAGGCCTCAGATGCAGGTCGAATTCGATTCGGAACGGTGCAGCGCCTGCGAGCTGTGCGTAAAGACCTGTCCGGTAAGGGCGATGATCGTCACATTCGATAAGGCCATTGCCTGACCAGTCCGTATCAAAAAGCATCGGTTTACGATCCGGTCCCCGATTCGGCACTGGATTGGCACGCTCCCACGTCTTACATTATCGGAATGTATGCTCGATTTGGACAAAGATTTCCTGCAACCGGGACGGAGTTTCCAAATGGCTGAAAAAAAGCATTCCCATAAGCTTTCAAAGAATGTAAAGCAGGAGATGCTGGACGGTGGAAGCAAAGAGAAGCCGGCAATCGAACTGGTGCTCAAGTGCGATACCATGGGAAGCGTCGAAGCGGTTTCCGCTCTGATTTCCGGGCTCGATGTCCCGGAAGCCGAAATAAAGGTTATCCGCTCCGGAGTGGGAGACATTACCAAGGAGGACCTGCTGATGGCTCTTAGCGGCAGCGGGCTCGTCGTAGGGTTCAACGTGGTGGTTTCCCCCAGGCTGGAGCTGTGGATCAAGGAACATCAGGTCGAGATTCGGCTCTACAAGGTGATCTACAAGCTTGCCGAAGACCTCGGGGCGATTGCCCGGACGATGGCTCCGGTGGAAACCGAAGATAAAATTCTTGGCAAATGCGAGGTGATCGCGACTTTCAAATCGAAAAAAGGAGGGGTGATTCTCGGTTGTGAGGTTGTGGAAGGAGCGCTCCAGGTCGGGAAGCGCTTCCGGGTGGTAACGGCCATGGGTCCGGTGCACAGTTCCCGGATCGAATCGCTGCAGATCGAAAAGCACCCGGTCAAGGAAGCCCACAGCGGCCAGCAGGTGGGCGTGCAGATCCTGGGCTCGGCGTTTGGCAAAGTGGGCGATTTCATCGAATGCTACGATGAAATAGTGCGCAGGAAAGAAAAGTGGTCTCCCAGGGGAGATATCCTCTATATGGGTTCCTAAACAGGATGGAGTGAGAGTAGATGAAGAAATGGGGATGCGCGGCAATCTGTCAAATCGTTATCTTTTCGATGGTTCTCTTCCTGCCCCGGACCGGACGGGCTTTTGGCTACAATGCGACCAAAAAATTCGATGAAGCCCATATCACCCTGCCGGCGCCCGATTCCGTTCAAACGCAAAAGTATCTCGGCCTCCCTGCAATGAAACCGTTTACAGTTGGCCAGGTAAAGGCGAAGGTGGTCGTAATCGAATTCATGAGCGCCCTTTGCGAATTCTGCTCTCTCAGTGCCGGGACGATGAACACCATCTACCGCACGGTCCAGGAAAATCCGCAATTGGCCCCCAATGTAAAGGTGATAGCAGTGGGAATCGCCAGCACCAACTCCCAGCTCGAAGCTTTCAAAAAGCAGCACTCCATCCATTATCCGGTTCTCAATGACGCAAACGGGGCGATCGCCTATGCCATGGGGAATCTACCCACCCCGACCACCCTGATCGTTTCTACCAGGACCGGAAAGGCGCTCTACAGCCACGTCGGCCTCATCTGGAGTGCCGACGGCTTCGTCGAGGAGATTGAAAAGCAGCTCAAAAAAAGTTGACAACAAACATTTATGGATTCCGAATTCCAAAACAGGCAAAGTGTCCTGAAAAGCTCGATCCTCGGGGATTTGCCCGAAGAAGAACTCGACGAACTTGCCCGAACGGTTGAAACCCGGCTTGCGCTGCCCAAAGAGCTCATCTATTCCGAAGGCGATCCCCCGGATGCTTTCTATATCGTCTTTTCGGGTCGGGTAAGAATCTTTGTCAGGCGCAAAAACGGGCTCGAAAGGGAGTTCGCCGTTCGCACAGAGGGCGAGCATTTCGGAGAGGTATCGCTTTTGACCGGCGAGCACCGCACCGTCAATGTCGAAAGCCTCGCCGAAACCCGCCTCCTGGTCTTCTCCAGGGAGCAATTCGACCGTTTGCTCCGCGACTTCCCGCAATTATCCCGAAAATTCGTGCGCGAAATGCGCAACTGGCTTCTCGAAGACCAGAAAATCATCGAAAAGGAAGCCGATGTTCTTCTGAGCTCTTCCAGGGCCTCCTGTTTCGATTTTCTCCTCGTCCTGGGAATCAGTTTCCTTCTGGCCTTGACCTTCAATTTTCTGAACCCTCGTGGAATTCCTCTCATCCCGCCGCAACCGGAGCCCGTTCCGGCAATCAGCGCCCCCGTGGCCATGCGTGAGTACGAGCAGAAAAAGGCTCTGATCGTCGACGCCATGCCCAACAATTTTTTCAAACTCGAGCACATCAAGGGGGCACTCAACCTGCCGCCGGCCCAGTTCGATCTCATGTACATGGCAAGCTTTTCCGGAAACGAGAAGAAAGACAGGGATATCATCGTCTATGGGAGCACGGTGAGCGGTCCCTACGACCTGCAAACCGCAAATAAGCTCATCCTCAGGGGATACAGCAACGTAAGAGTCCTCGCCGGCGGCCTGCGGGCATGGGAAGCCAACGGCTACCCGGTCGAAAAGAAGGGTTCCCGATGATCGCCGGGTTCCTGAAACGGGTGATAACGAGCGAGTATCTCTCTTTTGCCCTGCGGCTTGTTCTCGGTTTTTTTTTCATCTACGCCAGTCTTGGCAAGATCGCTCATCCGGACCAGTTTGCCGAAGCCATAGCCAACTATCGCCTGACGCCCTACGTGCTCCTCAACCTCACCGCCGTTCTCCTGCCCTGGGTCGAGTTCATTACGGGTCTTTTTCTCATCATCGGTTTCAAATCCCACACCTCGGTCATCGTGATCGGCGTGCTCCTGGTGATGTTCGAAGTGATGATCCTGATCAACATCTACCGAGGGGCCCCCATCTCCTGCGGATGCTTCGATTCGGGAGGCGAGCCGATAGGATGGGAAAAAGTCCTCGAAGATGCCCTATTGCTGGCCTTTGCCGTTCAAATCTATTATTTTGATAGACTGGAGATTTTGAAACACTTCAAATCCACAACGGACCAGGGCGCCGGATAGCCCCGGCCGGAAACCTCAGAGCGGCGGAACATTTCCCATGAGCCTTCTATCGATCATTTCACTCTTTATCGGCTTAACCCTGATCTACACGGGTTTTCTTCTCGCCTCGGCAAATCACGTGGCAGCCGGGATCGGGGCGAGTTTCGCAGGTCTGCTCCTTTGCCTCAGGCCGATGCTCACGGCGGCAAGGTTTTTGAGAGGCCGCTCGATGGGCGGCGCTTCCCCACGAACCCTTCCCCGCAACGCCACTCGAAAAGCCAGGCCCAAAAAGGTCTACCTCAAAATCGTAAAGTCCGAAGACGACAAGCCCACGATTCACTGATGCGGGATCTGAGACCCGCTTCGGGGAAGGAGACACCGATGGACTGGGAAGAAGTTGTCAGGGACCCGAGCCTTAAAAACCTGCCCTTTAAAATCGAGACCAATAAGTGGGGAAAGATTATGATGGCTCCGGCCTCGATTCTTCATGGCGTTTATCAAAGCTTTATCGATAATACCCTTGCTCGGTTGATCAAGGGAGGCAGGATTGTAACCGAATGCTCCATCCAGACCGCTGAGGGTGTTCGGGTCGCCGATGTGGCCTGGGGTAGTGAATCCTTCATCAAAAAGCATGGCCTTAGTATTCTCAAATTTCCCGAGTCTCCCGAGGTTGTCGTTGAAATAGAGTCC
The DNA here is from genome assembly GCA_049964955.1 of Syntrophobacteraceae bacterium. Lineage (GTDB taxonomy): Bacteria > Desulfobacterota > Syntrophobacteria > Syntrophobacterales > Syntrophobacteraceae > SbD1. The sequence continues at coordinate 25,293 of JBMFWU010000011.1, read as the reverse complement.
CCCTCCAATACCGCTTCCGAATTGGAAGAAAAAAGGCAGCTCTATTTCCAGGCGGGCGCCCGGGAATTCTGGCTTTGCGAGGAGAATGGCAATATGCGTTTCTTCAATCCTGAAGGGGAACTGGGAAGAAGCGATATTTTCGGGGACTTTCCCGCTCGTCTCGACATCGAGGTTGCGTAGAGCCGGGGAAGGGGTTCGCCTCCGGACAGGAATCGCACCCACTTTTTCCTGCAGACCGGAACGACCGTTTCAAAAGCGATCAATGGAAACGAGACTGGTCAACAAGCACTTTCAACAATTGCGGAGAAATTCGAAAGTTCGTTTGACTCAAACGCTCAGCTGCTACAATTATATCGATCATTCCCCGTGTCGCAGCTTCGCACAGAACTCCGATCAGCCCAGTCACATTGAGGCCGTATTCCTTTGCGGTCCGTCTCGCCGCCTTCTCGTCGATTATGACTAGACCTGCACTAATCTGTCGTGCAAGTGCGATGACCTCTTGTTCTCCAGAATGCAGCGACTCAGAAAACTGCTCCGGATAACAAGCCACCCTTTCGATCAGTAGCCACGGGGATGGATGTTCTATCCATTCGCGAACGGTCGCAGGAGCGCCTTCATCGGAGAGTTCCTGGACAACAGCCTCTGGAATGGCTATTTCACCAAATAGGGCCGGCAACAGCTCGATTTGCTCAATCATTCGCAAGTAACAGATCGGCGAACTGTCCGCAACTGTACTCATGAAGCTCCGCGTCCCCGGATAGCCTCTATGTCTTCCAGAAGATCGGCCTCAGTATAATCAATATAGGCCTGCGCATTCTTTAAGAATCGATCCGTTTCCCAACGCGAGGGCAAATCAAGCATTCTTTGAACCTGCGCCTCGGTTATTACACCACCCCGATAAGCCTCGATCGCCAGCGATTCGAGGGCGCCGCGGGACAAGTCCTTCCATCGATTTTGTATCTGTTGGACAAGTTCGTCCGGGACCGAAATAAAGACATCCATAATCGCTCCGTAAAGAAGGTATGAGCTTTTTCACCGCTCAGGTGCGGCAGCGCCAACCCTCTAAATATACAGCTTCTCGGATAATCCGGCTGAAAAAATATCAACACCCCGAAAGCATTTCTCTTCCGGTTCATAGAAATCTCGCAGGCGGTGTCTTACTTCCCTGGAAGCGGACCTACCCTTCCGTTGAGCAACCGATTTACGCCGGCAATGGGCTGACGAGAAATACCCTTCGAGAAAGAGTAGCCAAACGCAGGGACAACAGGCAAAATTTCCTTCCCTTTATTCCCCGATGTGGTACAAGAGCAAACCATGGTTAACCTCTGCGATGATCACGGTTAACCATAACCCACTCCTTTCCAGGAAAGGCCCTGATTCCATGGGAAACTCCGAACTGAAAGCCATCCGGCGGGCGGCCGAAAAGGGCGAGGCGATATCGGGCGAGCCGGCGCTCCATGTTTTGCGCGCCTCCTCGGCCGATCTGCCCGAAATTTTCGCAGCCGCAAGCCTTGTCCGCAACCGCTATTTCGGAAACAGGGTCTCGCTTTGCTCCATCTATAGCGCCCAGAGCGGCGCGTGTTCGGAAGATTGCGCCTTTTGCGCGCAGGCTTCGTGCCACGATACTGAATCCGAAATTCATCCTCTTTGCTCGAGCGAGTCCCTGGCGAAAGCCTTTGAGGAAGCGGCAGAACTTCCCGTTTCGCACCTGGGGATTGTCACGAGCGGATGCGCGCTCTCCGAGGAAGGAGTAGAGCGGCTGTGCGCGGTGATCGCGAAAAAGAGCCACCCGCGAGTCCACTGGTGCGCATCTCTAGGGTGTCTCGACTATGAGCAACTTTACCGCCTGAAATCCGCGGGGCTCAAAAGATTTCATCATAACCTCGAGACCGCGCCGGGCTATTTTCCGCAAATCTGCTCGACGCACAGCTTCGATCTTCGCCTGGAAACGGTGAGGCGGGCAAAACAGGCCGGCCTCGAGGTCTGCTGCGGCGGGATCTTCGGTCTCGGGGAAACGGACGAGCACCGGGTGGAGCTGGCTCTCCTCATTGCGCGTGAAGGAGTCGAGTCCATTCCGCTAAATTTTCTCATTCCCATCCCCGGCACCAAGCTGGAAAAGATGGAGACTTTAAAACCGCTCGAAATCCTGCGGATCGTGAGCATGTTTCGCCTGACCAATCCCGCGACGGAGGTGAGGGTTTGCGCCGGGCGGGTTCACCTGAGAGATCTTCAGTCGATGCTCTTTTTTGCGGGAGCAAACGCGATGATGACCGGACGGCTCCTTACGGTCGACGGCAGCGGAGTGGAGCGGGACATAAAGATGCTAAAAGACCTGGATGTCCAAAATGATTTCTGAGAAGTGGATCGACGACGAACTGGCGCAGCTTCGTAAAAAGGGGCTGGAGCGGCGCATCTCGGTATTCGAGAAAGCCGGCGGAAAAATTGAGATGGCGGGGAAGACATTTCTCAATTTTTCCTCAAACGATTACCTCGGGCTTTCCCACCACCCGGAGGCGGTTTCCGCAAGCCGCAGATACCTGGAAGCCTACGGCTGCGGGGCAACGGCCTCAAGGCTTGTGACCGGAACGCTTTCCCCGTACGTGGAACTCGAAGAAGCGATCGCGGCGTTTAAAGGCTATCCGTCGGCTCTGGTCTTCGGGAGCGGTTTTTTGGCCAATGCCGGAATCATCGCTTCGCTCGTGGGTCGAAACGACCATATTTTTGCAGACAAACTGGTCCATGCGAGCATGATCGACGGGGCAGCACTAAGCCGCGCCACTCTCAAGCGCTTCAAACATAACGACCCGGAGCACCTCGAATTGCTTTTAAAACAGTCTCCCGCCTCCGGGCGCAAACTGGTAATGACGGAATCGGTTTTCAGCATGGACGGAGACGTCGCCCCGCTTCCTGAAATCGTGTCGGTCGCAGCCGCGCACGGGGCGATGATCATGGTCGATGAAGCGCATTCGACCGGTGTATTCGGCCCGGGCGGAAGCGGAGTGATCCGCCGGTACGGACTCGAAGACCGGGTGAATGTCTCGATGGGTACGCTCAGCAAGGCGCTTGGCGGTTATGGCGGCTTCATCGCCTGTTCGCACGCGCTGCGAAAACTCCTCATAAATCGAGCCCGCGCCTTTATCTACACAACGGGGCTCCCCCCTGCGGTAATCGGCGGGGCGATCGGGGCGCTTTCGGTCATCCAACGAGAAGGAAACCCTGGAGAGGAATTGCTCCGGCGCGCGGCGAATTTCAGGAAACGCCTGCAGGGAGCGGGCCTTGACGTTCTCGACTCGCAAAGCCAGATCATTCCGGTGCTCATAGGAGAAAATGAGAGAACGCTTGCGGTTGCGGAAAGACTAAAATCGAGGGGCATACTGGCTGCGGCCATTCGCCCGCCGACCGTGCCCGAGGGGACAGCACGCCTCAGGCTTTCGCTCACCATGGACCACAGCGAGCAGGACCTCGCGTGGGCGGCCGGGGAAATCGCCGGGGCGTGCCGATGAGAAATTGTCCTGTCCTACTCGTTTCAGGCTGGGCGCACGGAGAGGAATCCCTGCGCCCGGCAGCCGAAGCGCTCGCTCCTTCCCGTCCGGTCCTCTCCTCATCCCTGGCCGCCGCCGGCGCAGGGCAGGAAGCGGAAGGCGCCGTTTCCTCGTATGCGCGGAGCATAGCAAACCATCTTGACACATGGGGAGAGCCCGCCTGCATTATCGGGTGGTCGACCGGGGGCGCGGCGGCGCTCGAAACCGCGGCGCGCTACCCCGACAAGGTGGCCGGACTGGTTTTACTCGGCACGACCGCGAAGTTTTGCTCAGACGACGGATACAGCGCGGGAGTGAGGCCTGCGGCTTTGCGGGCGATGATTCGAGGGCTTGGGAAAAACCCCGGGGGGGTGCTTTCCGAGTTTCTTTCCAGCGCGCTCCACCCGCTGGAGGCGGAAGAAGGCGTTTTAGCCGCCAGAATCAAAGCGGCTCTCGATACGGGAATAGACACGCTCATCCACGGACTCGAATACCTGGCAAAAACGGACCTTCGGCCGGAGCTTCCCTCAATCGCCCTCCCCTGCCTCATCCTGCACGGCGAAAAGGATCTGATCGTTCCCCCGGAGGCCGCCGGCTACCTCGATTCGAACCTTCCGCTCTCCCGGTTCGAGCTTTTGCCCGCAGCAGGCCACTGCCTGATAGAACAATGCGGAAGCTCCCTCATCCAAAAGATCGTGCACTTTGTGGAGCGGTTGTGAAAAGCATACAAGGTGCTTCCTCGGTTTCCGCCCGTTTTGCCGCGGCCTCCAAAACCTACGACACGGTATCCGGGGCGCAGAAGGCCGTGGCCGAGAAGCTTTCGGCCTTTCTTCCACCTCCCGCGGAAGTCGACAGCGTGCTCGAGATCGGGTGCGGTACCGGACATCTTACCGAACTGTTGGCGCGCCGGTTCCCGCTCGCTTCGATCGATGCCGTAGACATTTCCGGGCCGATGACAGATTCAGCGAGGGAGCGCATCGGGAACTCCGACAGGGTCTGTTTTCACGTAGCCGATGCAAGACGCTTTCGCCCCGGAGGAACATTTTCGCTTGTGGCCAGCAGTTCCGCCCTCCACTGGATCACACCGGCAGAGGACATCATGGCGAAGATAGCGGCAATGCTGGAGGAAGGGGGCAGCCTGGTATCGGCGCTTATGGTCGAGGGGACTCTGGGAGAACTCGGGGCCGCGCGGGCGAGTCTTTTCCCCCACAAATCGGCGCCCGTGCGCCTTCCGGCCGTGGAGGAAATCCTTTCAGCCATTGCCGGGGCGGGCCTCACCCTTGAGCGATATCGCTTCGAGAGATTGCGCCGGACTTGCGGTTCGGCCCGCGAACTTCTGCGCAGCCTGAACCGGCAGGGAGTCACCGGAAGGCCCGAGACCGGCTCCCGCCTGCTCAGTCGAACCGAACTGCTTGCGCTTACCGACTATTATGACCGGCAGTTCGCGGCCCCCGAGGGGGGCGTTACTGCCACCTACTGCGTTCTTTACCTGACTGCGAGAAAGAAAAGATGAGCATACCAGCGGGATTTTTCATTACGGGTACGGATACGGACGCCGGCAAAACAGTTGCAGCGGCGGCGGTGCTGGTTTCCCTTCGCGCCTCCGGGATCGATGCGGTCCCGATGAAACCGGTCCAGACGGGCGCCGTTATCTCGGAAGAGGGAATGCACAGTCCGGACCTTGACTTCTGCCTGCGCATGGCGGAGCTCAAACCACACCCCGAGGAACTCCAGGACATGGTTCCTTACCTCTACGAGCCCGCCTGCTCGCCCCATCTCGCAGCGGCACTCGCAGGGCGCGACATCTCCCTGGAGCGGATCGGCCAAGCGTTTCAAAATCTTTCACACAGGCACGAACGCGTGGTCGTGGAAGGCGCAGGGGGTCTTCTGGCACCCATCGCTGCAGACAAGACGATGCTCGATATCATGGCCGCGCTCGCTCTGCCCGTGATTCTCGTCGCTCGTCCCGGACTCGGGACAATAAACCACACGCTTCTTTCCGTCAGGGAACTCGAACGCGCGGGACTGAACCTCTACGGCATCATCTTTTGTGAGACCACGAAATCCGACCGGGGAAAAATCGAACAAGATAACGTGGAGACCATCGCCCGGATGGCAAAGACGCCGGTGCTGGGACGCATAGGCTACATGCCCGAACTGGCGCAGCCCTGCGCGCCCTCAGAACTTTTCCGGGACGTGCTTCCTCCGGACCTCTTTCGACCGGGCGAAATGCACGAGGCAAATTCACAGAACCAAACAGCACAGGCCGCAATTCGGGAAATGGACCGGGCAAGCCTGTGGCATCCCTATACCAGACACTCGGCGACAAAGGACGGATTTCCGGTCATCGCCCGGGGAGAAGGCGTCTATCTATTCGACACCGAGGGCAACCGCTATCTCGACGCCATCTCGTCCTGGTGGGCCTGCAATCTGGGCCACAGTAACCCGAGACTCGTCCGGGCGCTCGTTTCCCAGGCGCGTCAACTGCAGCACAGCATCCTGGGAAACCTCACCCACCCGCGTGCTGTCGAACTGGCTTCCTCTCTTGCGCAATTTTTCCCCGACACCCGAAGGAGGACGCTCTTTGCCAGCGACGGGGCGAGCGCGGTCGAAGCGGCGCTCCGGGTCGCCATCCAGTATTGGCACAACAGGGGGGAGAGCGGTCGCACAAGGTTTGCCGCCTTCGAAGAGGCCTACCACGGCGACACCATCGGGGCAATGTCGGTGGGTTACCTGCCCGATTTCCACGCTGCCTACCGCCCGGTTCTCTTTCCGGTCCACAAGATGAAAACCCCGGACTGCTCCGCGTGCCCGGCCGGAAAATCCAGTTCGGGCTGCGAGATGGAGTGTTTGTCCCTTATCGAGAGCGTGGTGCAAAAAAACGCCCGCGAGCTTGCCGCGGTCATCGTCGAACCGCTGTGCCTGGGCGCTGCCGGGATGAAGATGTACCCGGCCGAGTGTCTTCGAAAGATCTCCGAGCTTTGCCGAGAAAACGAGGTGCTTCTCATCGTCGATGAAATCGCAATGGGCTTCGGGAGAACCGGCAGGATGTTCGCCTTCGAACACGCTGGAGTCGACCCGGATATCGTCTGCATCGGCAAGGGGCTCTCGGGAGGCTATCTGCCCATAAGCGCAGCGGTGGTCAAGGAGGAAATCTTCCAGACCTTTGCCGATGAACCCCTGGACAACACGTTTTACCACGGCCACACCTTCGCCGGAAACCCCGTCGCCGCCGCCGTGGCGGTCGAATGTCTCGATATTTACAGAGAAGAAAACATTGTGGAGAAGGCAAAGCAGGCAGGGAATACTCTTTCCACAAGGTTTGACGCTTTCAGGACCGTTTCCGGCGTTACCAACGTCCGATGCCTGGGAATGATCGCCGCTCTGGATCTGAGCGAAAGAAAGGGCCTTGCGGGAACGGAGCGCGCCCGGCGCATCTGCTCGGATATGCTGAAAAAAGGATTTCTTGTTCGCCCTCTTGGCGCAACCCTCTATCTCATGCTGCCGCTCATAACCTCTGAGGCCCTCATAGCCGAAACGGTGGATGGGCTGCTCGATTCGGTCTCAAGGGTGTGAGTTCTCTGCAGGCCGGCCCCGATATGGGCAGAGATTCGCCCGCACAGAAAATGTGCGGGCGTGGTGAATCATTATCCTTATTCCGACGCTAGTTCCAGTCGGTTGTGGATTTTTCCTCATAGCCGGCCAGCAGAAGTTCCAGGTCCTCAGCGCTCAGTTTACGCACCTCTTCGGGCTGCCAGCGAAACTTCTCGATCAGATACCGGTGGATAGCCTTCATTCCCTGTAACCCGACGTAGCCTTCTCTTTCTGCGATATGATCACCGATTGTTTCGAACGCTTGCTCGCTCATTCGTTCATCGCTCCTTTCTCGAAAAGATCCGAGATGATTCAGCATGATATTATAAGCACAAAGCTAATACCTCACGTAGACTCGGGGAAGTGACAAGGTCCCGAAAATGGACCTACGTCAACCCGAGGTAGGCGCGAACGATCGCCGGATCGCCGCGAAGTTTCTCCGATGGCCCTTCGAAAACAATCCTGCCATTTTCGAGCACATAGGCGTAGGAAGATATCTCGAGGGCTTCCCGGGCGTTCTGTTCGACGAGCAGAACGGTTTGCCCCTCGTCGCGCAATTTTTGGATGAATTCAAATATAAAGCGGACCACAAGGGGGGCGAGCCCGAGGGAGGGTTCGTCCAAAAGCAAAAGCCCGGGCCGGGCCATGAGGCCACGCGCAATCGCGAGCATCTGCTGTTCTCCTCCCGAGAGGGCGCCGGCGGCTGCCTTGCTTCGCTGCCGCAACACCGGGAAATACTCCTCCATTTTACCGATATCTGCCCTCACCTCTTTTCCCGGGCGCCTGTACCCACCGAGTTCAAGGTTTTCCCGGACACTCATCCCCGCAAGGACCTGCCTCCCCTCGGGCACCTGCGCAATGCCTTCGGCTACCCGTTTATGGGCGCTCATCCGGGAAATGTCCCTGCCCTTGAACGCGATCGTACCGGACCTAAGCGGCGTCAGCCCGCTGAGGGCGTTTAAGATCGTACTCTTCCCGGCCCCGTTGGGGCCTATCAAAGAGACGACCGACCCCGCGGGAACGTGGAAGCACACGTCATGTACCGCCACGACAGGCCCATAGGCCACTGTCAGATCCGAAACGCTCAGCATTTCGACACCCTCATCTCTTTTCTTCCCTGCCCAGATAGGCTTCGATAACCTCGGGGTGCTCCGCCACCTCTTGAGGCGCCCCGGTTGTGACCGTTTGCCCGAAGTGGAGCACCGTGATTTTGTCGCACAACCGCATGACGAAAGGCATATTGTGTTCGATCAAAAGGATGGCGACACCCGATTGGGCGAGAGAGCGGAAAAGGGTTTCCATTTCCTCGATTTCTCGCAGGCGCATTCCGGCAATCGGCTCGTCGAGAAGCAGCAGCCTGGGTCTCAGGGCCATCGCCCTGGCGATTTCAAGTCTTCGCCGCTCGCCGTAGGAGAGGCTGCCCGCGAGCACGGACGCACGGCCCTCGATCCCCGCTTTTTCCAGGCAGGACATGACGGCCGAAACGCTTTTTCTTTCCTCGACCTGCGCCGAGGGGAGGCGGAGTAGGCGAGGCATGAGCGCGCGCCCTCCCATCAGGTGCTGAGCGGCAATGACGTTTTCCATGCAGGTCATTTTGGCGAAAAGGCGTATGTTCTGGAAGGTGCGCGCGACGCCCAGGGCGGCTATCCGATGGGGGCGAAGCCCATGAATGGGATGTCCCGCAAGCAGCAGCTTGCCCGCATCGGGCAAGGCCAGGCCGCTCACCACGTTTATCAGGGTGGTCTTCCCCGAACCGTTGGGGCCGATCAAACCGTGTATGGTTCCGGGCTGGACGCCAAAAGAAACACCCGAAAGCGCCTTTACGCCGCCAAAAGAACGGCTGATTTTTTCCAGTTCAAGAAGCATATTCCAAACTCGTCTCCATCCGGAAACTCCGGGATGCGTCGGGCGCTTCGAACCAAAGTCCCCCTTTGAAAAAGGGGGATTCAGGGGGATTTCATAAGTAAATCAGCCGGCTATTCCTTTGAAATCCCCCCTGCCCCCCTTTTGCAAAGGGGGGGAATCCGGTCCAGTCCGCGCCTGAGATCGAGTTTCCGGATGGACACTAAACTCGAAAAATCCCGAAAACAAACGACATGCGAGACCATTTCCCTCGCCCACTAAGCACTGCCTGCAACCTTTCCTTTCTGAGCGAAAAGCGAGGTCAGGCCGTTGGGAAGATAGAGAATCACAAGCAGCAGGATCACCCCGTTTACGCCCGAGCGAAGTGGCCCGGCCGTAACGCCCACTCCCCGCAACACCTCGGGAAGAGCGGTTAGCAGGAAGGCCCCGAGAATCGGCCCGAAAACCGACCGCGTTCCCCCCACTATGTTGTAGATCAGCAACTGCACTTCGGCCGCAAAGCCAAACTCCCCCGGTGTTATGAGAAAGTTGAGATGGGCGTAAAGCCCCCCGGCAATCCCGGCCAGGAAAGCCCCGGAAATGAAGGAGATATTCTTATAACGGGCGGTGTGTACGCCCATAACCATCGCGGCCGTTTCGTCTTCTCGAATGGCGGCGAAACTCCAGCCGATTCTCGACCCTCGCAACACCACCAAAAAATAGGCCGAGGCGGCAAGCGTCCCGTAGATGATGAGCGTTGTCGTCCTGGTGGGAATCCCGATCAACCCTTCCGCACCCCCCGTTATGGCGAGGTTTACCGCCGCAATCCGCACGACCTCCCCGAAGGCAAGGGTGGCCATGGCCAGGAATATGCCCCGGATCCTCAAAACCGGTGCGCCGATCGCCCCCGCGACTCCGGCCGAAAGGCAGGCGCCCGCGACTATGGCCAGAGGGAAGGGTAGATGGAAGCGCATCGTCAGGATGGCGGAGGCATAGGCGCCTATTGCCGCAAAAGCCGCATTGCCAAGGGAGAGCTGCCCCGCTGAAAGCGGAACGTAGAGGCTGAGGGCGAGTAGCGCGTTTATCCCGGCGAAATTGATCAGACTGCCGTAGACGGCAAAAAATTGAGTCAAGGGTCAAAATCCTTCAGGCTTGCCTCACCCGCCCCCGTCCGAGCAGCCCCGAAGGCTTGAGGATCAGGATCAGCAAAAGCACGGTAAACGCAACGGCGTCGCGAAGATTGGACATACCGGTCACCTCGACGGTAATCACCTCGCTCAACCCGAAGGCAATCCCCCCCAGGATGGCCCCCGGAATGCTTCCCATCCCTCCCAGGATGATCACGGCAAGCCCTTTCAATTCGATCGTGCGGCCCATATCGGGGGCAAGCGCATTGAAATAGAGCCCGTAGAGGATGCCGGCAGCACCCCCCAGGGCCGAGGAGACAAAAAAAGTCTCCGAGACGATCCTGTCTACGTTGATGCCAAGAAGCCGCGCGGTGTTTTCGCTCTCGGCCACCGCGCGAATCGCCTTACCCGTGCGGGTGAATTTGAGCAAAACCGTCAAAACCACCATGAGCGCCAGGGCGGTCGCCACAATTTCGAGCTGGAGCGAGCTCAGGATAAGCGAGCCCAAATGATATACCCGGTTGGGAAACATCCCTTCGGGAAAGCGCACGGTCCGCGCCCCGAAAATTCCCAGGGCGGCGCTTTCGAAAACGATGGCCATCGCAATGCTGGAAATGAGCCCGGAGAGGTTCGAATCCGCGCGCCGCCTCAAGGGAGCGAAGGCGACACGGTGGAGGACAAGGCCGAGCAGCCCGGAGAAAAGGGTTGCAAGCGGAAAGGCCATCCAGGCGGGAAGGCCGGCCGAGCCGGCAAGCCACAGAGCGCTCAGCCCCCCGAGAGTAAATATGGCCGCATGAGCGAGATTGAGAATATCCAGAACACCAAAGACCAGAGTATACCCGATCGCAAAAAGCCCGTAGACCGACCCGATGAAAACCCCGTTTATCAGCTGCTGGAAAAAAATGGACATAATTTGCGCTTCTCTGCCGGGTTTATTCGCCGAAGACCGTAAACCTGCCGTTTTTCACAATTTCGACGACCGGTATGCACTGCGCGTCGCGCCCCGGGGTAAAAGAAAATTTGCCCAGCACGGTATCTAGGTCTTTTACCCCGGCGAGTGCGGCGCGTAGCGCCTTGGGGTTGTCGGTGGCACCGGCGCGCTCGAGGGCGTCGAGCATGATATAGACCGCAGCGTAGGCCTGGGCTGCGAACTGGTCCGGGGGCGAGTCGAACTTTGCGGTATAGGCGCGAACGAACGCGCGGTTTAGAGGGTTGGAAGACGATTCGTTCCACGCCGCCCCGACAATCACATTTTCCGCGGCCTTACCCGCATTTTTCATGAGAGAAGGCGAATTGAAACCGTTTCCCCCGATTATGGGGACGTTTGCCGGAATTCCCAGCTGACGCGCCTGGCTGACTATCCCCGAAGCTTCCTCCACAAGCGCGGACACCACCAGGGCGTCGGGCTTGAGGCTTCTGATCTCGGTCAACTGGGCCGAAAAATCCCGGTCTCCCTTGGCGAAGGTCTGTTCGGTAACAATCTTTATGTGCGAATCCAGGAGGGCCTTCTTAAAGACATCGTAACCGCTCTTCGTGAAGGCGTCGTCGTTGCCGTACATGAGGGCCACCTTCCTGACGCCCAGTTTCTTCTCGACGACGTTCACCGTATCGGGGATCACCTGCATTTCGGTAAGCGAATCGCGAAAGATATAATCGCCGATATCCGTGATGCCTTGGGCCGTATTGCTTATGCCCAGAACGGGGACCCCGGCCTTCTGAGCGATCCGGTCGGTCACCTGGGCGGTGTTGCTGAGAGTGGGGCCGATAATGGCCACGACCTTATCGGCAAACAGGAGCCGGTGAAAGACATTTACCCCCTGCTGCGGCTGGCTTGCATCGTCTTCGAATACGGGGATAATTTTTATGCCCGTCTGCCCGGCCCGCGCGTTTATCTCATCTATTGCCAGCTGCGCCCCGTTTTTTTGGGTCTCCCCATAGGCCGCAGCAGCCCCCGTCAAACTGAGAGCAAATCCGATTTTAGCTTCTCTCGGCGCAGCGGACACCCGGGAGCAAATCCCACTCAGGCCCAGAACCAGCGCCAGCACAACCATTGCCTTCTTCGCACAGTTTTCTGCCACTACGCCCATCTTCCGCCTCTCTTTCCGTTACGGTTCATTTCCCCGGTAAACCCCGGTCCGGCGGGCCCCCGATAGCCCGTCGTGAATCATTGGGCCAGCCGGCTTCGCCTGTCAAGCCCAAAAAGTGAGCGGACAATCTGCGTTTTGCAGTTTGTTCCGGCAGCGCCGCGTGAAGAAGAAAGGAAAAAAAGCTCACGATTTCAGCCAACAAACGTCAATTAACCTTGACACCTCCCGCTGCATTTAATAGAGTTACCGCCTGTAGTGACAGAATATAGGCTTTGACCACTTTCTTCGATTTTCATTTCCAGATACTATCCATTCCAGTTCGCAGTTCGCGCTTGTGTGGCAGAGACTTTTTATCTTCTCTCTCCTCTTTCGCTGATTCTCGTGTTCGGTGTCTATCGTCTTAGATTGTGTTTTTTCATATACCGAACGCGATTTCTGTTTGTTTTTGCATAAAGAAAGGGGGTGGTAGGCGTCTTGCCAGATTGAGTCGATTCCGGTCCTTTATTATCCATTTAATTTCCGACTTTAACGCATTCTTATCAGGAGGTTTTAACTATGGCTGCACAAACACAGGGAAATCCGGCGGTTGTAGGGCTTGCAGGCTTTGGCGCGACCACGCTCATGCTCCAGTTTCACAATCTTGGCTGGTGCCACCCGGGAATCATTTTTTGCACCGCTCTCGCCTTCGGCGGCCTTGCGCAGCTCATAGCCGGATTCATGGAATTCAACACCGGCAACAATTTCGGTTTCGCCGCTTTTTCAGCGTACGGGGCATTCTGGATCGCGCTGGCGTTTATTTTCTTCCTGCTGGAAGTCGAAACCATGAAGGGCCAGACTTTTGTGCACGAATTCCTGACGATCACTCCGACCGATGTCGGATGGTTCATGGTCACATTCACCTTATTCAGTGTTATTATGCTAATAGGTTCGCTTGCAATCCATACCGCCATGTTTCTTACCTTCCTGACTCTTGTGCTCGGCTTTACCGGTCTTGACCTGGTCTTCCTGCTCGGCATGAAACAGGTCCTGACCATCACGGCGATCGACCTCATAGTATGCGCATTGCTGGCATGGTATATGATGGCGCACGTGATATTCCTGCAGGTCTTCGGCAGAAACGTCCTGCCCGTCGGCAGCCCCCTGGTGGCAAAGCCGCAGATGGCAGCAAAAGCCGCCTAGCCTTCGCGATATAGAAGGGCAAACATACAGCCTGTCCGGCACCCGGGCAGGCTGTTTTCTTTTACGTTCCCGATGGAGACTTCCTGAAGGTTTCCTCGACCAGCCTGGTGAGGTTTTCGCGGGTATTCAGGCCGGGGTCCTCCTGGACCAGGTCGAAGAGCTCTCCCAGAATCTCCCCCACGCGGGGCCCCGGCCTCAGGGCCAAAATCTTCATAACGTCCTGTCCGCCAAGGGCAAGCTCCCGGACGCTAAAAGCCGAAATACGGCCGAGTTGGCTTTTGAGGGAAGAGAAAAGCCGCTCCAGTTGCGCCCTGCCCACATGCGTCCATCCCCCGGAAAGCATTTGCGCCTGCGCAAGAGCGATAGAATCCTCCAGGAGTTCCCGGCCGATTTCGGTGATGAACCGCCTGATCTGCGCATCGCTCCAGAAAAGAGCGTCTTCGGAAATCTGACGCGCGACCAGCGTGGAAACCTCTGCTGTCTGCCGGTTCGACACGTTCCAGGCCCTCAAGGTTTTCACCGCAAGAAGAGCGCTTCGGGATGCCGTGTCCCCTTCCTCGAAGGGCAAAGCCGACTCATGAAAAAGAGCGGCCAGTCTCACGCGAAGCCTTTCCGGGCAATTGAGGATACACGAAAGGGTATGGTCGAACAGGCTGATCCCCGTCCCCTCGCGGAACTCCATCCGCGCTCCCGCTTCGAGAAAGGGAAGCAGCCCTGCAAACGCCCCGCTTTCCCGCAGCAGCCCGAAGGCCACGGACACGTTTGGCGAGAGCAGAATCTTTAGAATTTCGTCTCGAACCCTTTCCCCGGAAATCTCCCCGAGTCTTCCCGACTCCGCCCTCATGGCTTCGAAAGTAGCCGGCTCAATGCGAAAGCCGAAGATTCCACAAATTCTGGCAGCGCGCACGATCCTCAGAGGGTCTTCCAAAAACCGGGCGCGAGGTTCTCCGACCCCCCGTACGATCCCCGCCCTCAAGTCCTCGCGGCCCGCGTTCGGATCGAGCAACAGGCCGTCCGGATAGGAAAGAGCGATCGAATTGATGGTAAAATCCCGCCGCGCAAGGTCTGCTGCAATACCTCCATTTCCCGGGGCAAAGCTCGTCACCTCGATATCGCGCGTGCGCGTATGGACCTGGACCGTACCATGCCTGATCCCCACGGGGATAACGGCGGGAAAAAGCGAGATGATCTCGGAGCTGCCGGCGCTCGTAGCCAGGTCCCAATCCTTGGGCGCAATACCCAGGAAATAATCGCGCAGCGCCCCCCCTACGAGCCACACGCCGAATCCGGCGCGGTGGATCTTCTCCATCGCACTCAAAACGTCGCGGGGGACGAAGGAAAGACCGGGTTCAGCCGAAGCGCTCACCATGTCGGAGCACCAACCGCCCGAAGAATGTCGTGAAAAGGCTTGCTATTTTTCATCAGGTCAATATAATGGAGAATCGTATTCTCTGGCAAGCTGTATCGAAATTGCGTCGATTCTTCCGGACGAGTTGTAAATTTTCTTTGCAAGGTGGGATGTAGAATGGATACCGACAAGGCATATTCCAAAATGCAAGAAGCCAATCGCATCATCGAGGATTTCCCGATGGGCAAATACGCGCTCTATTCTCTCCTCTTTCTCGTGGAGATTGCGGCCTGCTTTGTCGTCGTTCACCTGATCAAGGGTTGAGCTGTTCGTCCGGGCCGGCTATATCGCAGAAAGATCGCAATTCACCTTTTACACGGAGTTTCCCTTGACAGGCGCATTGTCGTTCCTCCTTCTACTCGCTCTACTACTACGTCCGCAAAGCCGGACAGGAGGACCAGGCGCCTTTAGCTCTCTGAGCTGAAAACCAACGACAAACCGTCGATCGAAGGCCATGGGGTTCTCCCCATGGCCTTTTTGTTTTTAAGGACCTTAACCCCGCTATTTGCATTCGGCGAACAAGGAGAACACAATGAGCAGAAAGATCCATATTTTCGACACGACACTGAGGGATGGCGAACAGGTACCCGGGGCAAAGCTCAACAAGGCGCAAAAGCTCGAAATCGCCCAGCAGCTGGCCAAACTCGGCGTGGATGTGATCGAGGCCGGCTTTCCCTGCTCTTCACCGGGAGACCTCGAGGCGGTACGGGGGATAGCGCAGCAGGTACAGGGTCCGGCGATCGCCGCACTCGCCCGCGCGGTGAAGGAAGACATCGACATCGCGTGGGAAGCGGTTCGCGAGGCCCAAAGGCCACGGCTTCACGTGTTCCTTGGCTCCTCGGACATCCACATCCAGAAAAAGCTGCGAAGCGATAGAAGCAAGGCCGTGGAGATGGCCGTCGAGGCTGTAAAATATGCAAGGAGCTTGTGCCCGGAGGTGGAATTTTCCACCGAGGACGGCTCCAGGACCGAGTACGAGTTTTTGTGCCGCATCATCGAAGAGACCATAAAGGCGGGGGCCTGTGTCATAAACGTTCCGGATACGGTGGGCTATGCCCTGCCCGAAGAATACGGGGATCTCATCCGCAGACTCCGGGAGAGCGTTCCCGCACTGGATAAGGTCCTTTTGAGCGTCCATTGCCATGACGACCTGGGGCTTGCGGTAGCAAACAGCATTGCGGCAATTCGAAACGGCGCCGACCAGGTGGAGTGCACGATCAACGGAATCGGCGAACGGGCCGGGAACGCATCCCTGGAAGAGATCGTGATGGTTCTCAAGACACGGGCGGAAAACTACCGGACGACAACCGACATCGTCATCAAAGAGCTCTACCGCACCAGCCGCATGGTCAGCCGGATTATGAACATTCCGGTGCAGCCCAACAAGGCGATAGTGGGAAGCAACGCCTTTTCCCATTCCTCGGGGATTCACCAGGACGGGGTGATCAAGGACAGGACCACCTACGAGATCATGAAACCCGAGGAATTGGGCATCCGGCAGCAGACGATAGTGCTCACGGCCCGCTCGGGGCGGGCGGCCCTTCGGCACCGCCTGGCCGAGCTGGGGTTTTCGCTCGATGCGCAGACCTTCGAACGCGTCTACGGTCGATTCATCGACGTGGCCGACCGCAAGAAGGAAATAGGCGCCGAGGACCTGCAGTCGATCGTAGAGATTGAGGTCTCCAAGGTGCCCGAGACCTACAAGATGCACAGCATGCAGATAATGAGCGGCAACAAAATGGTCCCCCTCGCCTCCGTGACTCTTGAGCGAGACGGAGAGTTCTACACGGACGCTGCGACGGGAAACGGTCCGGTCGACGCTGTCTTCAAGGTGATCGAGCGCATCACGACCACTTCGGGAAAACTGATCGACTACGATTTGAAAGCGGTCACCATGGGCAGGGATGCGCTGGGGGAGGCCATGGTGCGGGTGGAAATCGGCGAGGTCATCTATTCGGGGCTGGGAAGCAGCCCCGATGTGATCGAAGCCACCGCCCGCGCCTATCTGAACGCCTACAACCGATTCTTCGCAAACGGGGGCGCACAAAAGGCGCAAAGCCCGGAGGGCGGAAAGGAGTAAAAATAGGGCTCGACTTTCTTGAACAAATTTTAAAACCTGTTTAGAATCAGCCCTTGATTTTGATTTCCAGCTGGATTAGTCGGGGGAAATGAGAAGATTCGAAACCGATGCAATCGTTTTGAGTACGTGCGACCATGGGGAGTCGGATCGTCTGGTGACGTTTCACTCGGCCGAATTCGGCAGATTGCGCGGGATCGCCAAGGGGGCCAGGAGGAGCAAAAAAAGATTTGCCAATGTGTTCGAGCCCTGCAGTCTGGTCCGCCTGGAATGTCGCGAGAAAAACTCCTATCTCTGGATCGAAGCGTGCCGGCTGGTGGAGCCCTACCTGCCGATGCGCACCGATCTAGAGAAGTGGGCATACGCAGCGCTTTTCTCCGAAATTGTCCTGGAGATGGTCCCGGAAGGAGAACCGCACCCCGCCCCGTTTTTTCTGCACAAACAAACCCTCGACAGATTGGAGCGCGACAACGACCCCCAACATGTGTTACTATTAGCGCTGTTGCGTTTCCAACTCCTCATGGGGTATATGCCGGCTCTGGAGGAATGCCAGGTTTGCCGGCGGACCTTGAAGGCAGCCCGGAAATGGTTTTGGCAGCCTGCGCAGGGAAAACTTGTCTGCGCGGATCACTTTTATCCCAATGATGGCTATATTGCGCTTGATAGTGGTACACTGTCTTTAATACAGTATATGAGAAAGCTTCCGATCGAGAAAACTTGGCGGCTGCGGATGCGCCACGAGATGAAAGCTCCTCTTTTAAAGGGCCTTCTCGACTGGTTTCGGTACCATACAAGAAAGGAAATACAAAGCATAAAGGTGCTCGAACAAATATTGCCATCTTTTGGAATTTGCAGTTCAATTGTCGGAAGCGGAGCGGGAAAGCGCCAGGGGGTCCCAGACCGGACGCGACTTCCTCACGACTAGGCAATCTGATAATTTTCGACAGGAAAAGAGGCGACTTTTATGCTGACAATCAGCCATTTCGCGGATATCGCTCACAATTCCCCGTGGCTTGCCTTGCTGCTCTCCTTTTTCGGGGGGGTCCTGGCAAGTTTTACCCCCTGCACCTATCCCATGATGCCTATAACGGTCGCCTTCATAGGCGGCAAGGCCAACGGCAGCAGACGCAGGGGTTTTCTGCTCTCCCTGTTTTACGTGTTGGGTCTGGCTATCGTGTATTCCACGCTGGCGATCTTCGCCGCGCTTACCGGCCAAATGTTCGGCGCCCTTACGGCCAACCCGTGGGTGTACCTGGTTGTGGCCAACATTTTACTCTTCTTCGGACTCGTGATGCTGGAAGCTGTGCCCCTTGCCCCGCCGGGATTTCTGAATAACTTGAAGGTGACGGGTTTTTCGGGCCACGATGTGTTTACCAGCATGTTGCTGGGCGGGGCGTCGGCCCTGGTTGTGAGCACCTGCACAACTCCCATTCTCGCCTCGCTTCTGGCCCTCGTCGCCGTAAAGCGCCAGATCGTACTGGGAATGGGGATGCTTTTTTCTTTCTCGCTTGGCCTGGGAGCGCTCGTGATCGTAGTGGGGACATTCACGGGGTTGCTTGCCTCGCTGCCTCGTTCGGGCAAATGGATGATGCGGGTCCAAAAGATCTTTGGCATTCTCATGATCGTTGCGGCACAGTATTTCCTCATCAAGACAGGAGAATTTTGGATATGAATGGAAAAACCGGCAAGAAACCTGCGATGATTTTCGCTGCGGCCATACTGCTCGCCACCGTCTTTTTCTACACGCCGGCAAGAGCGGAACAGGCCCCCAATTTCACTCTTCCCACCACCAGCGGGACCCAGATAACGCTTAGCCAGTTTCAGGGCAAGCAGCCCGTCCTTCTCGAGTTTTTCGCTACCTGGTGTCATTTCTGCCAGGCCATTCACCCCAAGGTGGTCGCGTTGCGAAAGGCCATCCCCGAATCCCAGCTGGCTATCCTTGCTATCGATGTCGGCAGCGGAGATTCGCTCGACAAGGTCAAACGGTTTGAAAAAGACTCCCCCTCGCCCTTCCCGGTGCTCTACGACGATGGGTCGAAAGTGACGCGCACCTACGGAATCGAGGGAATCCCCCATATCGTGCTCATCGATAAACAGGGAACGATCAAATACCAGGGCAGCGAGCTTCCCTCCGATCCGCTGAGCCTTGTAAAATAGGCGGGAGAAAAGAGAAGCCTTTGCGATGAAAGACGTCCTGACCATCATAATGGCTGGGGGAAGAGGTAAGCGGCTCATGCCGCTTACCGATGACAGGTCCAAGCCGGCGGTGCCTTTCGGTGGCATCTACCGGCTCATTGACATTCCTCTCAGCAACTGCATCAACTCCCAGATCTACAAGATCCTCGTCTTTCCCCAGTACAAATCCCAATCGCTGGTCGACCACCTCGAAGAGGGGTGGAACATATTTTCGGCAGATCTGGGCCACTACCTGAGAATCGTTGCGCCTCAACAGCGAACCGGAGAAGAGTGGTACAGGGGCACGGCCGACTCGGTCCGCCAGAACCTCTACCTGATCGAGCGGGAAATGCCGCGCTACGTCCTGATTCTTTCCGGCGACCACGTCTACAAGATGGACTATGCGGCCTTTCGCGACCATCACGAAAGTGTCGGTGCTGACGCATCGGTGGCTCTATTGGAGGTGGACCGTTCGCAGGGCTCCGAATTCGGCATCGCCGAGGTGGATAACGACTTTCGAATCCGCGCCTGGCAGGAAAAGCCCAAGGACCCCAAGCCCATCCCCGACGACCCCGACCGGTGTCTGGCCTCCATGGGGATCTATCTTTTCAAAACCGAACTCCTCCTCGACCTGCTCTACCGAATGGATTATCATGATTTCGGAGGGGACATCATCCCCAGGATCCTCGAGGAGGTGAAAGTCTACGCCTATCCCTTCAGGCGACTCAACCGCATCCGCGACTATATTCGCCAGACCGACCCCGACGGAGTCCGAAGGCTCCAGTTGGTCGACTCCACTCGGGACTCTCAGTACTGGCGCGACGTGGGTACGCTCGATTCCTATTGGAACGCCAACATGGACCTGACCGGCGTAGACCCCTTCTTCAATCTCTACGGATACCTGTGGCCGGTACGGACTCGCCGCCACCAGTATCCCCCGGCCAAGTTCGTCTACAACCACCCCGATCACATGGGCACAGCAGTCGATTCGCTCGTCTCTCCCGGTTGCATCATAAGCGGAGGCACGGTGCGAAGTTCGGTGCTCTCCTGCGACGTCACGGTACGAAGCTGGGCGGAGGTCGATGAATCGGTCATCATGGATCATGTCGAAGTGGGGCGCCACTGTAAAATCAAAAAAGCCATCATCGACAAGGAAAACGTCATCCCCCCCCACACCGAGATCGGAATGAACCCGCAGGCCGACAGGGAACGCTTCACCGTGACCCCCAGAGGCATCGTCGTCGTGCCCAAAGGATTTTTCAAGGCCAAATGAGAATTCATTACTGCCACCCCTGCCTGCACGCGGGTAAGTCAACACCCGGCGTCAAGGGGCCATGAAGCTCGAACAGTCGTCCCGAGGCCGGGATTGGATTCAATTGAAAAGCTGCCCCCGGTAAGTTCGGCCCTTTCCCGCATGCTGACGAGGCCAAGGCTTTTTGCGGTGCAGGTGTTGCGGACCAGATCCAGATCCATTCCAACGCCGTCATCGGAAACGGCCAACTCTAAGTGATCCCCGTTTTTCGAAAGCGAAATGTCAACCCGTGCGGCGTTACTGTGTTTGAGTGTATTATTCAATGCTTCCTGGGCGATCCTGAAAACGCTTATTTTGAGGGCTTCCGGGATTTCTTCTTCTGCAATTCCATTGTCAAGCTCGATTCGTCGTTCAGGGTGAAACTTGATGCATTCCCTGCGCAGCCAGTCGAAAGCCGCTGAAATTCCCATATGGTCAAGCATCAGCGGTCGCAAACCCATGTAAATGCATCTGGTTTCTTCGATGGATCGCTGGAGCATGGGCACGAACTGCTCCAGATGGTCCCAGACTGCGTCGCCTGCGCCGTCGTCTCTCAGCTTCAAAGCCATCTCGACCCAGAACTTGACGGCCGCAAGGGTCTGGCCGACACTGTCATGGAGTTCGAAAGCAAGTCTTTTCCTCTCTTCCTCCTGAACGGAAATCAGTTTGGAAGGAATTTGCCGAAGTTCCCTGTTGGCCCTTTCCAGTTCAGCGGTTCGCTCTTGAACACGCAACTCCAGTTCATCATGTGCTTTCTGCAAAGCGGCCTCTGCTTGTTTTCGAGCATTGGAAGTCCTCAAGGTCTCTATCCCGAACGAGAGGTTCGCTGCGAGTCCGGAGAGAAGGTTCACCTCGCCTGCGTCAAAAGCATCCGGTTCTGCAGCATAGATTCCCAGACTCCCGATCACACTCCCCGCAACATGAAGAGGAAGACCGATTACGGAAGCATACCCGCGTTTTACGGCTTCTTCACGCCAGGGGCTGAAGTCCGCCTGCTCGACGTGGCGCACAACGCCGATAGCGCCAGTGCGAATGGAAGTTCCCACGGGCCCTCGGCCTCGCTCGGAGTCCTTCCAGGTGACATTGACATGATCCAGATAACCTTCTTCGTAACCGTATTTGGCGACAGGCAAGATCCTCCTGTCGGGGTCGTGTTCGGCATGGCCGACCCATGCCATGCGGTAGCCGCCGACCTCGACAATCACCCTGCAGATATCACGCAGAAGCTGTGTTTCATCCTTTGCGTGGATAAGCGCATTGTTGCACTCGCGAAGAGCGTTGATTACCCGGTTTGCCTTGAGCAATGCTTCTTCTGTCCGCTTACGTTCACTTACATCCCACGATTCCGCAATCAGAAAAGCAACCTTGCCCCCTTCTTCCATCAGGGGTTTTAAAGAAAAGTCCATGTAATGGAGATTTCCATCAACGGAGAGGTGCGTCGCCTCGAAACGAACCAGTTCTCCTTCCGAAGCTTTCTTGACGGCCTTGCGCACTCTTTCCTGCAATTCGGTGGAATGAGTCCACCAGGGGTTTTCCCAGAACGGTTTGCCTACTACGTCCGATTCCCCGACCCCGATGAATTGCAAAGCCGCGCGGTTCGCCTCCATGAGCGTGCCGTCTACTGCGATTGACCCGATAAACTGAAAGGTTTCATCAAAGATCGTTTGAAACTCCCGCAGGCTTTCCTGTGGAGTCTCTTCCGTCAGATTGGCCTGAGGTTTAACAGTGTCAACCATATCCGATAACCTGTTGTCTGAGGGCACCGCCTTTTCATTTCTGCCATGTTGTTATCTTGCTTACAACGAGAGGCCGTACCAGTACGCCGGGGCATAACAGCTATAATATGCTATAATGTAGCTACGTATCGACACAATACGGAATTATCGAAGTTGTGTCAATTTGAATAATGCGTAAATAAGCGCGACTTTCCGGCAGGCGTGGGCAGACGATAGATTTTTTGCCACGGGCCATTTTCCGGATATTTCCTTACGGATATGCAGAGTAAAGGGTATGTGAAACGAACTGTGCAGAAGCCGGCGGGAAACGCGACCACGGCGACACGCACGCAGCGGGGGAAAGCTTCCCCCGCTGCGTGCGTCCCTGGCTTTTCTCACCCAACGTCTTATTGTCTGCACTCTGTTCGTTTGGTCACCGCGGCAGTGAGAGTCCTGTGCTACCACGCGTAAGGATAGGAGTAGTAGTAAGGAGAATAGTAGTAGGTATAGGGATACGGGTAATAATAATATCCATAATAGGGATAATAGCCGCCCCAGTAATTGTAATAATAGCCTCGCCCCCCGCGATAGTAATGGTGATAATATCCTCCATGATGGCCGCCATAATAGCCTCCATGGCCTCCGTGGTAGCCATAAGCATAGGTTGCAGGCACCGCCAGTAGAAGCGCGGCAAAAATCATCATCGCGGCCAAAGCCACTTTCGACTTGCGAAGCAGTTTCATCGCAATCACCTCCCGTAAAAACTTTGTAAAAAATTGCGGACTTTACGCCCCTTCCAATTACCTTTAATCACTGCCGACTGCCAATAAGACGCAGAAGCGGTGGATAAAGTCGACATCGGCAAATACTTTGTTTGGCGCAAACGCCCGGGGGCAAGCTGCGCTACCAAGCCGCAAGCTTTCGCGCGTAGAGGGTTCCCATCTGTCCTGCTATGGAGCGGGCTCAAAAATTTGGGTTGCCCTTTGATGAGCGTGCTGTTAAATTCGGCGCGTCATAATTTTTCTCTTCTGAGCGCCGGGGTATCGGCGTATCCCGAGCGCATCACAACCGAAAACCTTTGTCCAGCTAGGTTCGCAGTTTGCCATAGCGAGGAAATCCACATGTTGAAGAACCGAAAAACCTTACTATTTATAACAGCCGCTGTCCTCATTTTGACGTTCGGGGGCCGTTCAGCGCTCGCCGAGACAAGCAACCCTCCCGAGAACCAGGATACGTATCACTACCTGAAGCTCTTTAGCGACGTGATGTCGATAGTACAAGATAACTACGTAAAGAAGACAAACCAGAAAAAACTCATCTATGGCGCGATAAACGGGATGATCCGGGAACTCGATCCTCATTCCTCCTTCCTTACGCCTACCGAGTACAAGGAACTTCAGATCGAAACGAGGGGAAAGTTCGGCGGTCTCGGAATAGAGATAACCATAAAGAACCACATCCTGACGGTGGTTTCCCCGCTTGAGGGCACCCCGGCAGACAAGGCGGGCATCAAGCCTAACGATCAAATCCTCAAAATTGATGACGAACCCACCCAGGGAATGTCTCTCATGAAGGCCGTACAAAAGATGAGGGGCACCACGGGAAGCAAGGTAAAGCTTACGATTTTACGAAAGGGTCTGGCAAAACCGTTGGAACTCGAATTGGTGCGTGCAACCATTGCCATTAAGTCCGTAAAGTCGATGGCCCTCGAGCCGGGGTTCGGCTATGTGAGGATTTCGAGTTTTGAAAGCGGAACGGCAAAGGACCTTCACAACGCGATCCTGAAGCTCCAGGCTGAAAATCCCGACGGCATCAAGGGCTTGATCCTCGATTTGAGGAATAACCCGGGCGGCTTGCTCGATCAGGCGGTCCAGGTGAGCGATCAGTTCCTCAATGGGGGCCTGATCGTCTATACCAATGGGCGCCTTGCAGACCAGAAGATGCGCTTTGAAGCCCACAAAAAGGCCGATCCACTCACCTTCCCCATGGTCGTTCTGGTCAATGGCGGGTCGGCAAGCGCCTCCGAAATTGTCTCCGGGGCGCTCCAGGATCACAAACGGGCCATAATCATGGGCGAGCGCACCTTCGGCAAGGGCTCCGTGCAAACGGTAATTCCGCTCAGCAACGGCTCGGCCTTGAGACTTACCACCTCGCTCTACTACACGCCTTCGGGCAGGTCCATTCAGGCTGAGGGAATCACCCCCGATATCGTTGTGAGGCCGATCCCGGCCGGGGCAAAAAGCGATAAAAAGGACGAACCGACCTTTATCCGGGAAAAAGACCTTCCTCACCACTTCACGCAGCAAAACCCGACGGCTGCCAAAAAAGTGCAGCTGACGCCCGCTCAGATCGAGGCGAAAAAGTTTGTCGAGAATGACTACCAGCTCCGCCGAGCGCTCGACCTGCTGAAGGGCTACCAGATAATGGCCCAAATGCAGCCGAAATAGCCTTCATCCGCGCAATTCCCGAGATAGGCCCGAGCAGGCTGCGAAGCCCCCTTACGGGGCTTTAGAGCCTGCCCGGAGCCACTCAGGGGTTGGTCTTCCGAAAAATCATTCGACACGTACGACGTCAGGGAAGGCAGCAGGAGAAAAACAGTCTTGCCGTCGAAAAAGCAGACCAAAACCGGAAAATCTACGGGAGGCAAAAAGGGCAAAAGCAGCCCCAAAGCCGAGGTTTCCCCGAAAAAGAGGCCTTCAACGCTCGTTTTGGTCGCTTGGGGGCTCGCCCTGTCCCTTTTGGGAGCTCTTTTGTATTTTTCCCACGGCAGTCGCCGCCTGCCGGCTCCGCCTCTGAATAAAGAAGCGAGAAGCGGGAAGAAGCAGGAAGCGGGAAGAAAACCATCGCCTCCCCTTGCGCGGTCTGAAGGCGCCCCGGTAAAGCATAAGGAGCTGTCTCGAAGGGAAGCGGGAACAAAGAAGCTCGAAGCGGGGAGCGAGAAGCGGGAAGCGGGAAGAAAACTGTCGCCTCCCTTGTCTCAGATTCAGAAGCCTCCGGTGGGGCATGAGGCAGCGTCGGACAAATCTCCGCTCTCCCGACACCAAGTCTCTCCCCCTCTCACAGTCTCTCCTGCGCCTCGCCCGCCGACGCAGCCGCTTCCCGCGATTTCCCCCGGCCACAGCCGGCCGAGGCTCGCCATCGTAATAGACGATTTTGGACCAAACATCGCGATCGCCCGACAATTCGCCTCCCTTCCCTTCCCTATTACCATGTCGGTCCTGCCCTTTTTGGCCCATAGCGACAGTATCGCGAAACTGGTCCACCAGAAAGGCAAGGA